>CAZFWV010000004.1:46273-50146 GCA_964522605.1 uncultured Pirellulaceae bacterium | reverse complement strand
CACGAAGAGGTCTGTCGGTACTGCAGTAGTGCACCAACTGACTTAGGCATCGATTTAGACGGCGATGGACCTCGGTACGCACCGGACCGACTCGTGGATGTCCTGCACCTTCGTTTGGATGTCACCCCGGATTTCGATCGACGATCCATCACGGGAACCACAACGATTCGATTTCGCCCCATTTCACAGCCGATCCAGCAACTCGTACTGGATGCGGTTGACCTGGAGATCCGCAACATTCGTTCCAATGTGGACGTCGATGACTTCACGAACACGGGACAGCAATTGCTCATTGATTTTCGCTCCGCGATCTCGCCTGACCGCGAGGCCTGGGTGGAAATCGACTATGCGGCCGAACCGAGTCGCGGCCTCTACTTCCGCACACCGGAAATGGGATACCCCGCCGGCGACACGCATCTGTGGACTCAGGGCGAGGCACACGAATCACGCTTCTGGTTCCCCTGTTTCGATTATCCGAATGAGCGATCCAGCACCGAAGTGATCTGTCACGTACCCAAGGAAATGACCGTCTTGTCGAATGGTCAGCTCAGGGAGGAGCGAGAAGAACCGGGCGGGATGAAGGCCGTTCGTTGGTTGCAGGAAAAACCGCACGTCAACTATTTGATTTGCCTGGTCGCCGGCCATCTCCGCAAACTCGAAAAACAGCATCGTGATGTTCCGCTCGGCTTCTACACTCAACCGTCGCTGTTTCCCTATGCGGAGAACTCCTTTCGCGACACCGCCGACATCATGGCGTTCTACGAAGAAGAAATCGGAATTCCTTTTCCCTGGAACAAATACGATCAGGTCACGATTCTCGATTTCGTCGCGGGTGGAATGGAGAATACAACTTTAACCACCCTGACGGCCAACACGCTCTTTTCGAAAGACACCGAGAACATCCGCAGTTCGCGACGACTCGACGCACATGAAATGGCTCATCAATGGTTCGGCGACCTGGTGACCTGCAAGGACTGGAGTCACCTTTGGCTGAACGAGGGTTTTGCGACCTACTACACCCTGCTGCATGAGGGGCACAAATTCGGGCAGGACGAACTCCGATACGGCCTGTACCGCGACGCGCAGACGATTCTATCCCGACGCGAGGATAAGCGACCCATCGTCTATCGGGAGTACAGGAATGCCGGGGAACAATTCGACTACCGCAGCTATCCCAAGGGCGCTTGGGTCTTGCACATGCTGCGGAGTCAGTTGACCCCCGAGGTATTTCGCGAATGCGTACGAACCTACTTGCAGCGATACGAACTGCAGAGCGTGGTTACCGATGACTTTCGTCAGGTTTTGGAGGAAATCAGCGGCCGTTCGTGGGATCGATTCTTTGATCAGTGGCTATACCACGGTGGTTACCCGGAGCTGAAAATCCAATACGAATGGCGGGCGCAGGACCGCATGGCCAAGGTGACAGTTCGGCAGGCGCAGACGATCGACCAAGACGTGCTTCTGTTCCATTTCCCGACGCGATTGCGGTTCTACGTCGACGATCGCGTGATCGACCACGACATCGTCATTCGGCAGGATCAGCAGGATTTCTATGTACCACTGCCGGCCCAACCAACGGGTATTCGGTTTGATCCGGACTACACGGTTCTTGCACAAATCGACTTTGCCAAGTCCGACGATCTGCTGCTGACGCAACTGCAGCGACAGGAGGATGTAATCGGACGACTCTTGGCTGCCGACGCGCTCGCCCGTCGATCCAATCAGCGCGTGGTGACGGCACTGAAAACAGCTCTGCAACAGGACTCCTTCCATGGCGTGCGACGCGCCGCATCGATCGCACTTCGGAAGATCCACTCCGAGGAGGCATTTGACGCATTGGCGGAGTCGCTCGAGCAGGTCGACGCGCGCGTTCGTCTGCAGGTCGTGGAAGATCTCGCTGAGTTCTATCAGCCAGAGACGCTACAGATCCTGCAGCAAGTCCTGTCCAAAGAATCCAACCCCGCAATCCAGGCGGCAGCGATTCGGGCCTTGGGCAAGTTCCATGGCCCGCTACCGCGACGATTGATCACCCGATTCCTGCAATCCGAATCGTTCCGGAACGAGTTGGCCAGCGCGGCCGTCGATGCAATCCGCGGGCAAAAAGACCCCCGGTATGGCCGTCCGCTGCGTGAGACAATTCAGCAGCGAGAATCATCCTTCACAGCCAATGGTCTGAGCTCCGCCCTAACGACCCTGGCAGAAATCAGCCAAGACAATCGCCGCCAGGATGACGTTCGCAGATTCCTGCTCGGCTACCTGAATCATCCCCGACAGGCAATCCAGATCGGGGCCATCCGTGCCTTGGGTGCACTCGGAGACCGACGAGCCACGGCGGCTCTTGAAACGTGGGCCATTCAAGATGGTCCGAACACGCGAGTTTCCTCAGCAGCACAGGCCGCGCTGCAGCGATTGCAGCAAGAGAGCAAACCTGCACCGCGCGAGGTGAGCCTCCTGCGCAAGGAAGTCACCGACTTGAAGCAGCAAAACGAACAGCTTCAGGAACAGCTTGACGACTTGAAGGCCCGTGTCGAAGCTCAATCTCGAGCGGCACACCCCGTGGAGCCCGCTTCGACGACAGAACCATGACCCGTCCCCTCGATTCTCCTGGAGTGAGACAAGTTCACCGTGGCGGAAGTACGATTGGAGCAGGTCAATAAGATCTATCACTCGGCAGTCCATGCGCTGCGTGATTTCAATCTTACCGTCGCAGATGGCGAACGAATTGTCCTCGTGGGACCCTCGGGTTGTGGCAAGACGACAACCCTTCGCCTGATCGCCGGTTTGGAATCCGTCAGTTCCGGTCACATCCACATCGCCGGTCGTCCGGTCGATGATTTACCTCCTGCCGACCGACACGTGGCGATGGTGTTTCAGTCTCCCACACTCTATCCACACCTGAGCGTCCGCCAGAATCTGTCTTTCGGCCTTTCGTCCCGCGACGTCCGTTCGTCGGCAATTCACTCGCGAATCAACGAAGCGGTCCAATTGCTCGAACTCGAACCGTTGCTCGGGAGATATCCGGACCAGTTGTCGGGCGGCCAGCAGCAGCGTGTCGCCCTGGCCCGAGCGATGGTTCGACGTCCCAACGTTTTCTTGCTGGATGAACCGCTGTCCGACCTCGACCTCGGATCACGTCATCGGCTCCGCGGCGCAATCATCAACCTGCACCAGCACTTGCAGACCACGGTGATCTATGTCACCCACGACCAGGCGGAAGCCATGGCCATCGGCCAGCGGATCGCCGTTCTGCGATCCGGTATCCTCCAACAGGTGGACACACCGGAGAACGTGTTTCGCCAGCCGACGAACCAGTTTGTCGCCCGCTTTCTCGGAAGCCCCGAAATGAACTTTCTATCGGGGGAAATCTCGCACAAGCGAGTCTTCTGGCAGGGACTCGTCCTGCCGATCACGACCTCGATTTCAAACCGGCCCATCACCATCGGCGTTCGACCCGAAGATATCACGATCCAAGCAAGCGATTCCCCGACGGAATCATGGACGGGCCGGGTCGGCCGAGTCGAATTCCTCGGCCACGAGGCCATTCTGCATGTCGAGGTGGCGGGCCAACCCGTTGTCATTCGCTCCGCCCCAGGTCAAGCCATTCAACGGGGCCAGATTGTCCGGCTTGCGTTTCGGCCGAATCAACTTCACCTCTTTGCGGTCGACGGTGAGCGAACACGAGTGAATTGACAATTCACGACACCGACACTCGTTTCCTTTCACGCGGAAATTGGCGTATCCCATGCGATTCGCCTCGCTCGTCCGCAAGCGATTGATAAATGATCCGTGAAATCAACCCCCCGGCAGAATATGAGGAATTGGTTAATGTGCTCCGATCGGCGTTGGCGATGTGACGATGACGTGTATGATGCA
>CAZFWV010000004.1:34844-46173 GCA_964522605.1 uncultured Pirellulaceae bacterium | reverse complement strand
CTATCCGTAGTCAGTCGCCTGCGAAGTGTGGAACTCGAGATGGAGCAAGTGCGAGCGAACTGCAATTGATCAAGCACGACGTCGAGCCTGACGTCGTCGATCGGCCTCTTTCAAAACGATCTTACGAAGTCGCAGATAGCGGGGTGTGATCTCCACGAGTTCGTCCTCTTCGATGTACTCGAGGGCGGTCTCGAGCGACAGTTGTCGTGGTGGCTTGAGCAAGATATTGTCATCACTGCCCGCGGCGCGGATGTTCGTAAGTTTCTTCTCTCGCGTCGGATTGACGATCATATCGCCAGAGCGGCTATTCTCGCCGACGATCATGCCTTCGTAGACTTCGTCGCCGGGAGCAACAAACAACTCCGCCCGCTCCTGCAGACCATCCAGACCATAGGCCACCGCTCGGCCGGTAACCGCAGAGACCAAAACACCGTTGCTCCGACGGGGGATCTCGCCTTCCATCGCACGATACTCCGCAAACCGGTGATGGATGATCGCGGTGCCCTGCGTCGCGTTCAGCAGACGCGTCCGCAACCCGATGAGGCCTCGGGCCGGAATGGCAAACACGGCCTGTGTGTAGGCACCTTGTCCCCGCATCTCGACCAACGTACCCCGCCGCTCACCCACCAACTCCATCACCGGCCCGAGCTTCTCGCCCGGCACCTCAACCACCAGGGTCTCGAACGGCTCTTCACACCGCCCGTCGCGCTCGTGGAGGACCACGTGCGGCTTGCCCACCGACAGCTCATAGCCTTCGCGCCGCATCGTCTCGATCAAAATCGACAAGTGAAGGACCCCGCGCCCGCGGACCGCAAAAGCGTCGCGTTGGTCGAGCGGCCGGACCTGTAGCGCAACGTTCTTTTTGATCTCGCGGAGCAGTCTCTCTCGCAACTGTCGCGTCGTGACATATTTCCCGTCACGTCCGGCAAACGGCGAACTGTTGATTGAGAAGATCATCTCGAGCGTTGGTTCATCGACGGAAAGGCGCGGCAAGGCGCGTGGATGCGTCGGGTCGGCCACCGTATCACCGATTTCGACGTCGGCCAGCCCCACCAGTGCGACAACATCTCCCGCTTCGGCCCGATCCACTTCGACCCGCCCGAGATTTTCAAAGACAAACACTTGCGCGACCTTCGCCGGCGAACGCTGGTCGTCGGCCTGCAGCAGAGCAACGGACTGGCCCGCGCGGATGGAGCCCGCGTTAATCCGTCCAATCGCGATGCGGCCAACATAGTCCGACCAGTCGATCGTTGTCACGAGCATCTGCAGTGGCTGCTCCGGCGCAACATCGGGCCCCGGCAGTTCCTGGATGACCATCTCGAGCAAGGGCTGCATCGTGTCGGTCGGGACCTGCGGATCATGCGTGGCGTAACCGTCCTTCGCACTGGTAAACAGGTGGGGGAAATCGGCGAGATGATCGTCGGCTCCAAGATCCAACAGCAGATCCAGCGTCTGATCGATCACCTCGTGGGGGCGAGCATCCGGCCGATCGATTTTGTTGACCACCACGAGCGGACGCAGACCACATTCGAGTGCCTTGGACAAGACAAAGCGTGTCTGGGGCATGGGGCCTTCCGCCGCATCGACCAGCAACAGGGCTCCGTCTGCCATGCGCACAACGCGCTCGACCTCCCCGCCAAAGTCGGCATGTCCCGGCGTGTCGATGACGTTGATTTTGATGCCTCGATACGGAATCGCAATGTTCTTCGATAGGATCGTAATGCCCCGCTCCCGTTCCAGGTCATTCGAATCCAGAATCCGCTCTCCCTGCAGTTGGCTGTCTCGAAACTGGCCACTTTGGCGCAGCAGACAGTCGACCAGCGAAGTCTTCCCGTGGTCGACATGGGCGATAATCACGATATTTCGTAGGTCATTTCGGCGCATACGTATCAATCCCGACGACAGTCGCTCCATCCAGGGGGCGGCCAATCAAAACGGTGAATTTTGGACACTCGTTGGCGATTGGGGAAGGCCCTCAGCAAAAAACGACTTCGATCGCTGCCGTCGCACGACGGATGCGCAACCGCGCGGCCCCCCACCGGCGGCCGAAAACGATGGTTCCTTCCCTGTTTCTGCCTCCGCCCGCTTTTTGACCTGAAGTATGATGAGCAGTAGTGAAGAAAACACCCGAGGGGGTTGCCGATTTCCCCCGTTATCCAGCAGGCGTGAGCGTCGTGAAGATCACCGCGATTCCTCAGATCTATCGGAACGTGAACCGACTGCGTGAGATTCTCTCGGTCTTCAGCAAGTACGGACTGGCCGATGGCATCAGCCGGCTGAACCTTGATTTCGCGAAGGGTTTGCTGAAGAACCGCGACGGGGAAGCGCTTGCACGCCACACGCGCGAGCGACGCATTCGGATGGCCCTCGAAGAGCTCGGCCCCACTTTTGTGAAAATGGGCCAGATCCTGAGCACACGTCCTGATCTGGTCGGTCGGTCGCTTTCCGAGGAGCTGAAATTGCTCCAGGAACACGTACCGGCCGACCCACCGGACGCCGTTCACCGAATCGTAGAAGACGAGTTGGGCCAACCGATCGCCGATTTGTTTTTGGAGTTCGACGATCGACCGCTGGCCTCTGCCTCGATTGGACAGGTTCATCGCGCCCGGCTGAAAAATGGCGAACCGGTCGTGGTGAAAGTTCAGCACGAAGGCGTTCAAGAAACCGTTCGCAAGGACCTGGAGGTCCTGTCCGGTTTGGCCCCACTCCTGGAGCGACTCCCCGAATTCGCGCCTTACCGTCCCGTCGAGACGATCGCCGAGTTTCAGCGGACGCTACGGCGCGAGCTGGATTTCGGCCGCGAGGAAAGAAATCTCACCCAGTTCGCGACGCGATTTCAGCACAATCCGTTTGTCCACATTCCGCAGCCATACACGGAATTGAGCACACCGCGCGTGCTCACAATGGAATTGCTGGAAGGAATCAAGTTGTCGCAGGCAGATCAACTGGTGACGGAAGGCCACGATCGCAATCTGCTGGCCCGACGTGGAGCGGATCTCTATCTGCAGATGATTTTCACGGACGGGTTCTACCATGCCGATCCGCATCCGGGCAATATCCTCGTGCTGCCCGGAGACCGTATCGGTCTGCTGGACTTCGGAATGGTCGGACGGATCGACGAACGTCTGCGGGAAGACATGGAAGACCTCTTACTGGCGGTGGTTGAGCGTGATCCGCTGCAACTGACCAACTTGATCGAACGGATCGGACAAGTGCCGGCGGGCCTCGACCCGTCCGCCCTGCAGACGGACCTGGCCGACTACGTGGCCCACTATGGCGCCCAACCGCTGGAGAAACTGGTACTGGCCGAAGCTTTGGAGGAGATGATCGATATCATTCACCGATATCGCATCCGGTTACCTCCCCAAGTCGCCATGCTGCTGAAGGTCTTCATTACGCTCGAGGGGACGGCACGACTCCTGTCGCCCGACTTCAGCCTGCTGCAGGTGATGCAAAGGTATCACCGGACAACTCTGCTTCGTCGTTGGTCGCCCGTTCGTCGGTTCCGAAAACTGCAGCGGATTTATGGCGAACTCGAACGACTGATCGAGGTCTTGCCACGTCGGATCGTCGACATCTTGGAACAGGTTCAAACCGGTCGCTTCGATGTCCACCTGGATCATCGTGGACTCGAACCGTCCGTCAATCGGCTCGTTCTCGGGATGCTCGCCAGCGCCCTGTATATGGGATCCGCCCTCATGCTCAGCCGAAAGGTCCCCCCGCTTCTTTTTTCCACACCGACGTACTTCGGCCTGCATGAGATTTCTGTTCTTGGGCTGGGAGGCATCGCGCTCAGCCTGTTGCTTGGGTTGCGTCTGCTGCGAGCGATTGGGAAGTCGGGCCACCTCGACCGGCGCGGTTAACCCGGTCCGGAGACCGGACGCCTCCCTGATGCGGGCCATTCGTGGGGGAGCCGCAGAGTCTGGCCGCGGAAACGCGCGGAAGGACGCAGTGTGGCAGGGCCGCAATCCACCACCGTGGTCTGGACTCAATGACGGCAGCAGATGTTCTGCTGAAGGGCCATTCGGCCACCGGGCACGGCAACGGTCACCTAGCGAACCTCAGGCCGCCTCCGCCGGTCGCCCAGGTCGCTGCTGCCACTGAGCAACCAACTGCTCGATTTGCCCATTCAGCTCCTCCAGTTGACGGAGCACCTCATCCTGGCGATGGTCCAGCTCGTCCAGCAGGGGAACTCCCGTCGGCAACGCGGGAGCAGTCGGCAGATCGTCGTCGGAGTCAAAGATGTGCATGGAAACACCAACCTGGGTGGACAGTAGGGCAGACCTGAGATAGATTAAGGGGCTCGATTGGGGGTGTCGGGCAGGATCGTTCTGCCCGAAGTGTCTGGATTGGTTCTAAGGGGCATCTGAGATAGAAGGAGCCAACGTGGTTAAGCTGGTTCTGCGGGATCGGGAAAGCATTCAAGAGGCCGTACGGCGTTTCCGGAAGCTCGTCGAGCGGAGCGGAATCAAGAAAGAGATGCGACGGCGCGAGCACTACGAAAAACCCAGTGAAACCAAACGACGAGCTCGCCTGCGGGCGGAGCGACGGGCTCGCCGAGCGACGCTCGTCGGCTAGACGAGCGTCACTTCTTGCTCGAGGGAGACCAGCGGTCTAGTCGGGGCGGCGGGCTGTGTGGTAGACCACCAAGGGCCCTGCCTGGCCGGACCAGGAGTAGGGATCCCAAAAACTGCCCGACCAACTTGCGGAGTAGCTCCCCAAGTAGGGAACCGGGTTTACCGCCGGTCGGAGGTTGGAGAACCCGAACCAGCGTTGCGCTGCGAGCCGATTCCGACGCTGACTTGCACGAAATTCGGCCTTCCGACGAACCGCCTCTTCCGGGCTTTTGTAGCGTCGGTACTCCTGCTGATAGAACCACATCTCCGGTGTCACCGTGCCCTCGCTGGGCAACTCGCCGAATAAATCGGCTTCCATGGTCCCGAGAGCCTTCGTCGTCTGTGCGGACGCATTCGAACCGAAACCAACCCAGACCAGACCCACGAACACCAGCGGCAAGATCCGTCGCATGACACCCTCCTTGTAGAACCGAACGGATGATATCCATCGATTCGGTCATCCGCACCGATCGCAATGAGTGGGTTTCTGCAGGCCGGGCCGCAGCGCGAGTGTCTGGAGAGACTCTGACGCTAGCCTCGTGACGGTCGTACCGGTTGCGTAAAAGAGAGAACCCGCATCGGACGACTCCCGAATTGTCCGAGATCGCGAACCGGACGCCGAACCGCCAAGGATGGCACCCCCGGTCGCAAATACTCGTAGTAGCTCTCGGGAGATCCCTCCAACGCCAGAACGTAGATGTGCGGAACCTCCTGCCAAACCGCCGTGTACCAACCGCGCGAGCCAACGCGTGGATTCTCGGGCGGACGGGCGGGAATCTGCGGTAGCCGTTGGGCGACCCGCAGGACGTACAGCCGAACTCGTGCAGAACCAAGCGATTCAAATTCGTAGACCACCGACTGGCGATCCAATTCGGTCGCCATGCGCTGCCAGCGCGTCGGACGGGTCCTTACGAAGCGCGACGAGGGATATCGACCCGCGTTTTGCGAGGAATCATACGATTCCCAGGCTTGGGGATCCGGAATCCAATGGTCGACTGCCCGACTGGCCAATTGCGCGGGAGTCAAATCTTGAGGCGGAGTTGGGCGTAGCGCCAGGAGGATGAGAACAAAGCAGGCTGCGGTCGCGACCAAACCGACTCCGATCGCGATAAGTTTGCGTCGACCGAGCCGATCACCGATCGCCGTCCGGCGATCTCGACCTGTCTGCGACGCCGAGGATCGGACGGGTTCCGATGGTTCCCTCTCCCGGTCCTCCAAAGTGCTGAGAATTCGCTGCCGCAGGTCGGGCGGAAGTGAAACATCACTCAGTTGCGTCGATAGTTCTCGATCCAGCCGTTGGCGCTGGAGAAACACCTGCCGGCATTCCGGGTCGTTGGCCAAATGCGCCTTGAAAGACTGCATCTCTGGCAGGTTCAGATCATCGCTTCCTGGCCGGCAAGCATCCATGGCACGCATCAGTTCGCGATCATTCATGAGAAATGCCTCGTAACAGGCAGTTTGGCAACGAGGTCAGCAGTCTTCCTCACATCCGTGAAACTCACGGACCCCGTTTCGCCTTCTTGTTCGGGTGACCAGAATCCCTACATGGGTTTTCCAGTCGCTTGGGGTTGTCGACGCAGTAGTTTTCCCCGCAGGTGGTCTTTTGCCCGCGAAAGCCGGCTCATCACCGTCCCCATGGGCAGCTCCAATTGCTCAGCAATTTCACGATACGACAGCTGCTCAAAGAAGAACATCAGCACAACGGCGCGGAATTCCTCGGGTAGCTCGTCGAGCGCCTGCTGTAATCGTTCGGTATCCCATTCACTGTCCGCAGAGACCGGCTCCATGAACAGATTGACGTCTATCTCAGCTTCGGTGGCGGCCATCGGACGACGCTTGCGGCGATTCTTCAGGTAGCCATTGCGAAGCACCTTCAGGAGCCAAGCCTGAACCTTGCCTGGTTCGCGCAGTTGTCCGATCTTTTGCTGGGCGACGAGGAATGTCTGCTGGGTCAGCTCTTCGGCCTCATCCACGGATCCGGTCAATCGGTAGGCGTAGGCGAACAACAGGGCCATATGCTCATCGACCAACCGGGCCATATCTCCCGACGGTGCGGAACAATCGCAGCCGGCTGTGGGATGCGGGTCCACCGTCATGACGGTCCTTCTGTCACCTTTGGAGAGGCGGAAATCGGGTCATTTATTCCCCTGTTTCCGCGAAAACCGGCATTTTTCCGCATTTTGGAGCTCCCACAGGAGGATCGAGGCGGCGCGGTCAATGCCCGGCCGATCGCCGCTTGGGCCGCGGCACACGGGCTCCATCTCCTCGGCGTTGCACACGCCGCCGGGAGCCCCGTCCGGAACCGGTCCGCCCTCGAGATTTCGCCGCCGGAGCCGCGTCTTCCTGGGACTGGAGAGCGGTGATCCGATCACGAATCGCCGCGGCACGCTCGAACTCAAGTGCTTCCGCCGCCTCCATCATCTCGGTTTGGAGTTCCTGGATGTACTCCTGCGTTGTTGTCTGCGTATCATCCGTCCAGCCAACCGCCGCGTTCGCATCACGATGAGCCGCCACTTCCGACTCAATTCCGGCACGGATATTTTTCCGAATCGTCTCCGGAGTAATCCCGTGCTTCTGATTATACGCCTGCTGCGTTGCGCGACGTCGTTCCGTTTCCTCGATCGCCCGCTGCATCGACTCGGTTACCTGATCCGCGTACAGAATCACTTTTGCGTTGACATTGCGTGCCGCGCGACCGATCGTTTGGATCAGGGAAGTCTCGCTGCGTAAGAACCCCTCTTTGTCGGCATCCAGGATCGCGACGAGGGAGACTTCGGGTAAATCCAATCCCTCGCGGAGCAGATTCACGCCGACGAGCGCTTCAAAACGACCCTCCCGCAGATCTCGAAGTAACTCGACCCGTTCGAATGCGTCGAGCTCGCTATGCAGCCATTTGCATTTCACGCCGTTTTCGGTCAGGTAGGCCGAGAGATCCTCCGCCATCCGTTTCGTCAGCGTGGTAACGAGCACCCGTTCCTGATTCCCAGCCCGCTCACGAATCTGCTGCAATAGATGGGGGACCTGTCCGCGCGCTGCGACGACTTCCACGACGGGATCGAGCAGGCCTGTTGGGCGGACGATCTGCTCCACGATCTCGCCCTCCGTTCGCGACAGCTCATACTCCCCCGGTGTCGCCGAGACAAAGACAACCTGGTGGATTCGGTCTTCCCATTCGGCGAACGTCAAGGGGCGGTTGTCCAGTGCACACGGAAGCCGAAATCCGTGCTCGACGAGCGTCTCCTTCCGACTGCGGTCCCCCGCATACATCGCTCGAATCTGAGGCACGGTGACATGAGATTCATCCACAAGAAGGAGGAACTCCGCAGGAAAGAAACTGAAGAGCGTATCGGGCGTGGAGCCCGGCGGTCGCCCCGACAAGGGTCGACTATAGTTTTCGACGCCAGGGCAGTAACCGACCTCCAGCAGCATTTCCATGTCGAAGCGGGTTCGTGCATTCAACCGCTGGGCCTCGAGTAACTTGCCAGCGGCCCGAAACTTCTCGAGCTGATCTTCCAGTTCCAGGCGAATCTCTTCGACCGCTCGCGAGATGCGCTCTTCGGGCATCACAAAATGTTTCGCCGGATAGACGAACAACTGCGTTTCCGTACCCAGTATGCCCCCGGACGTGGGATGAATGAGAGACAGGCGTTCGATTTCGTCGCCCCAGAGCTCGATCCGGAAGGCGAATTCCTCGTACGAGGGCCACAGTTCGATGCAATCCCCCCGCACGCGAAATCGTCCGCGTTCGAATGCCACGTCATTGCGTTCGTACTGAATATCCACCAACCGCCGCAGCAGTTCGTCTCGCTCCAATACGTCTCCAACTCGCAGCGCTACCATCATCTTGCGGTAGTCTTCGGGCGAGCCCAAGCCATAGATACAGGAGACGCTCGCGATGATGATGACATCGCGCCGGCTCACCAAGGCACTGGTGGACGCCAAACGGAGCCGATCGATCTCCTGATTGATCGAGGCATCCTTTTCGATGTAGATATCTCGCTGAGGAATGTACGCTTCGGGCTGATAGTAGTCGTAATAGCTGACGAAGTAGTGCACGGCATTGTGCGGGAAGAACTCACGAAACTCGGAGTACAGCTGTGCCGCCAGCGTCTTGTTGTGCGAGATGACCAGCGTCGGCCGCTGCAGTTGCTGGATCACGTTCGCCATCGTGAACGTCTTGCCCGAACCGGTGACGCCTTTGAGCACCTGAAATTTTTGGCCTTGTGCTGCTCCGTCGACGAGTGCGCGGATTGCTTCCGGCTGATCCCCAGCGGGCTGAAACGGGCTTTCCAGTCGAAACATCGTGCTTCCCGCCTCCGTTCCCACGCTCACTTCTGTGCATCCACAAATGGACGCATTCGCGCAACCGTCTTCGGGCCAATTCCGGATACTTGACGCAAGTCCTCGACAGAACCAAACGGTCCCTTCTCTTGCCGATGCTTGACAATCCGCTCCGCCATCACCCGGCTGATTCCCGGCAAGAGCGTGAGCTCGGGCCACTCCGCCCGATTGATGTCGATGCGATCCTGATGGTTCACGACGGGCGCGTTGTCGATCGAGACCAAGCCGCCTCGCAGGCCACCCGCACGAATCCAGGATCCAGCGATGGCAATGGCGGCAAGGAACAGCCAGGCGGCGATCACGGGTTGGTCTTTCGGTCGCAACCAATCCCTTCGCCGAGCCGCATCCACCCGCGCACTGAGGAAGCAGAACACCCGAGATAGCCCCCTCTTCATCCTGCCGTGCGATCTCCCCGAAAGGGATCCGTTCAACCCTCAACCCGGGATCGATCGGCAATCAAAAGCCACCGATCGGCCTCAGTCCAGCACCCGAGCACCGCTGATCAACTTGATGAACTCCGCGTTGCTCTTGAATTTCGCCAGCTGCCGCGTCAACTGTTCCATCGCGTCCACATGGTGCATCGTGGTGAGCGTCCGACGAAGCATGGTCACGGCATGCAGCGTGTCCGGATCGTGCAGGAGTTCCTCACGCCGCGTCCCCGACTGCGTGATATCAATGGCCGGCCAAATCCGCCGATCGGCGAGCTTTCGATCGAGGACCAACTCCATATTTCCGGTCCCCTTAAATTCCTGAAAGATCAACTCGTCCATTCGGCTTCCCGTGTCAATCAGAGCGGTTCCCACAATCGTGAGCGATCCCCCCTCCTCGAACACGCGTGCGGTGGCAAACAGCTTCTTCGGGATATCCATCGCCTTGATGTCGACGCCGCCGGACATGGTTCTGCCCGTGTTCCCGACCCACTTATTGAAGGCCCGGGCAAGACGCGTAATGGAATCCATCAATAGAAACACATCTTTGCCCATCTCGGCCAACCGACGGCAGCGTTCCACCACCAGCTGCGAGATCCGCACGTGACTCTCCACGTCCTGATCCAAGCTGCTAGCGATGACCTCGCCCTTGACGTTTCGTCGCATGTCCGTGACTTCTTCGGGCCGCTCGTCTACCAACAGCACAATCAATTTGACGTCGGCGTAGTTGGTCGCGACCCCGTGGGCAATGTGCTGTAGCAGAATCGTCTTGCCGGTTCGCGGAGGCGCGACGATCAAGGCCCGCTGCCCCTTCCCAAGAGGGGTCAAAAGATCCATCACCCGCGTACTCAGCGGCTCGGGTCCGGTTTCCAGTCGCAGCCAGCTCTCCGGGTTAATCGGAGTGAGCTCGTCAAACGACTTCACATTGACGTACTCCTCCGGCGGCATTCCATCGACGTCCGTGATTTCGCGGAGCCTGGGCCCCTGCTGTTTCCGGGCGCGCTGAACCATGCCGCTGATCATGAGGCCCTCTCGGAGACCGTATTTGTCGATCATCGTGCCGGGGACAAATGGGTCGGAGCGGACGCGGTCGTAGTTGTTTTCTGGACTTCGAAGGAACCCGTACCCGTTGGGATGCAGTTCGAGCATGCCGCAACCCGGCTGAAGCGATTCCGCCTCCCCATTGTCCATCGGTTCCGTCTCGGTCTGCGGTGCCGGTCGCACCCCCTGATCGCTCATTCGGCGACGGCGGCGCGGTCGTCCCTGATTCGACCGCGGATTGATCTTTGAACCTCTTTGCTTCCGTTTCTTCCCCATTTCCTCACCTAGACGGGCCATGGCTTGATCGCCTTCGGCAGATGCCCCCGACCTGGAACGCGCTGCCGAAGCAGCAGCGCCCGCGAACCACGTGGTCCGTTTGGCCGACGGCGGACGTTAGAACTTAAAAAGATGTAAGGACTGTCGATTCTCTACAGCCAGCACGGCAATCTGCCATGCACCGCCCTCTCTGGAGCCGACACGAATTACCTTCCTAAAGGAGACGTTTAACCGCTCCAAATCCCGATTTCGGGTGCCATCCCAGGCAGTGTCTTTTCCTCGCTCTGCCTCACTCTGGACCAATGTGATCGGATAGGTGCATCGAAGCGATGGAATTGTCCACCCTGTCGCCACTCCAGACGACCAAGCACATGGCCTAAGCAGAAGCTTAGACTGAGAGGCGCCGCTCGATTAATGACCGAGACCGCCCGTTGCGGCTCTGAGTTCCGCACGCCCGAGAGGCGGGCACGGCGCCTACACCTGAGGCAGATGTACTACAACTAACGGCATATTACACATGCTCGCGTCTGTGTCAAGCTATCATTTGCCCAAAACTGATCGCTCCGCCGTGCTCCGGAGGTCCCCGCACCCGCTGTAACGCACATTTCGGGTTTGTCGTCGGCGGCT
>CAZFWV010000004.1:0-34744 GCA_964522605.1 uncultured Pirellulaceae bacterium | reverse complement strand
GCACGGCCCAAGCCCGCAGCCAACATCAGCCCGAGATTCGTCATTCCTGCTACAAACGGTAGATTTTTATATTGATCGGGCGTCCCGCGAACCGATGATCCGGACGAGATCGTCCTCCACCAGGACTAATTGACCAAGGAAGGTGATTGATCATGCGGCGACCCATTCGTTTCACAATCTATGTCGGGCTGGCATGGGCATGGATGCTGTCTGCTGGCAGAACCGACGAAGTGAATTGGTACTCAAATCTAGACAGCGCGATTCAAGCGGCCCGCGAGCAGAACCGGCCCTTATTGCTCCATTTCTGGAGCCCGGACTGTCCTCAGTGTCTACAGGCCGACGAAGCCGTTTTTAGCCGCAGCAGCGTCGCGGAAACTCTCGCAGACTTCTACGTGCCCGTCAAAATCAACGCACGGGAGCAACCTGAGACGGCGCATCAGCATCGGGTTCAGAGTCTGCCGCAGGACGTGATTCTGTCGCCCGAGGGACGTGAGCTGCACCGCCTCATCACCCCATCGAGTCCACAGCAGTACATCGCCCAGCTCAGTGCCATGGCCTTCCGTTCCGGGATGTCACCGACCACCACGGAACAGACCTCAGCATGGGGTGGTCCATCTCCGACGTTGCCTCCACTGGATCAGATGAATCGCCCGCGCAGCGAAGTCGCCCAAGCGGCGCCGCCAGCATACGGAGGCCTGCCGGCATCGGAGGGATCTCGATCGTCGACGGCGGCGGCGGTTCAACCGCAAGAAGTGATCAATCAGTACGCTCGTCACAGTGCCGAACCGGAGGCCTCAGCCGCGATTCCGGCCGACGTTGAGCGAGCGGAGCCGAACGGACCGGGACCTGCGAAAAATCCGCCGGCACGGTCGCGGTGGGGAGCCTGGCCTGCCCGATCGACCGAACCGGCGCCGGCTCGCGAAGATCTCGCCGCTTCGACTGCTCCTTCACAAGAACGGGATTCAGCCCCCCCACCACCGCAGCGTCGCGAATCGAGCGCACCAACTTCGCCCGATTCCGCCAACCGGCCTCCGTTGGGAATGGACGGCTACTGTCCCGTAACGTTGCTGAAGAAGGACGTGTGGAAACAGGGCGACCCCCGCCACGGAGTCGTCCACCGGGGACGGTTGTACCTCTTTGCGGGCCCGGACGAAGCGGAAGCCTTCTTCCGGAACCCGGACGATTTCAGTCCCGTATTGGCCGGGATTGATCCGGTTCACTTGGCAGACAGTGGCGAACCGGTGGAAGGAAGACGGGCCCATGGGGTCGTCTATCGGAAGCGCGTGTACCTGTTCAGTTCTGAGCAGAACCTGCAGCGTTTTTGGCAGGATCCGGAAAAGTACGTCTCACCGATCCGGCAAGCCATGGAAACCAACACGGTCAACCGGCTGTTCCGTTAACACCGTACGGAGTCACGCCGGGTCGCAACACACGCCGGGCGAAGCTGTAGATCGAAGGTGGAACGACGGACTTTGAGACGATTCTCACTTACCGTCTTTCGGTCGATCCCAGTTTCCGGCCCGGCGGAGCGCTTCCTGCCAACGTTCACAGCGTGCCTGTCGGTCGTGCGAATCCATGCGAGGAGTGAATTCGCGGTCCAAGCTCCACATCGTTCGGAGCTCGTCCAGGTTACTCCAAACGCCGGTGGCCAGTCCGGCGAGAAACGCCGCGCCCAAGGCTGTCGTCTCGCAGTTCACCGGCCGTTGCACGGTGACGTCCAAAATGTCCGCCTGGAACTGCATCAGGCGATTATTAACGCTTGCTCCGCCGTCGACCTTCAGGGACGGCAACTGATGTCCGGTGTCGCTGCGCATTACTTCGACAACATCACGAGACTGAAAGGCCATCGCTTCCAGTGCGGCGAGCGCCACATGGCTGGCCGTAGAATGGCGTGACAGGCCCACAATGGCACCTCGGGCGTAGGGGTCCCAGTGCGGGGTCCCAAGTCCGACAAACGCCGGCACAAAATAAACGCCGTCGGTGTCCTCGAGGTCCCGAATCAGGTCGTCAAGGTCCGCGGACGAACGAATCACTCCCAACCCATCCCGCAGCCACTGGATCGCCGCCCCAGCCACGAAAATCGACCCCTCGAGGCAATACGTCGTCCGGTCACCCACGGTCCACCCGACGGTCGTCAGCAAGCTCGATTCCGACCAGACCGGTTCCGACCCGGTATTCATCAACAGAAAACAACCGGTCCCGTACGTATTCTTCGTATCGCCCGGGTCGAAGCACGTCTGTCCGAACAGGGCAGCCTGTTGATCTCCCGCGCAACCTGCGATGGGAATGGGTGCACCGAAGAGTTCGGTGTGACCGAACACCCCACTCGAAGGGCGAATCTCGGGTAACATCGCGCGCGGGATTTTGAGAATCTGCAGTAACTCATCATCCCAATCCTGGGTCTGCAGATTGAATAGCATCGTACGACTCGCGTTGCTCGCGTCCGTCACATGCACCGTTCCTCCGGTCAACTTCCAAATCAGATACGAGTCGACGGTACCGAACAGAATCTCACCTCGCTCCGCCGCGGTCTGTGCGCTCGGATGTTGATCGAGCAGATAGCGAATCTTCGTCGCGGAGAAATAGGGATCGAGCAGCAGCCCCGTTTTGGACCGCACGAGCTGCTGATAACCGTCGCTCTTCAATTGTTCGCAGATCGGAGCACTGACACGACTCTGCCACACGACGGCGTGATCAACGGGCCGGCCGGTATCGCGTTCCCAAAGAACCGTAGTTTCCCGCTGATTCGTCAGACCAACGGCCGCGATCTGCTCGGCCCCGAGTTGCGCCTGTGTTAGGGCGTCGCGAGCCACCTGCAATTGCGATTGCCAAATTGCCTGAGGATCGTGCTGCACGACACCCGGCGCAGGAAGGATCTGCGGGAATTCTTGTTGAGCCTGTGCCACAATGCGCGATTGGGCATCAAAGACCATCGCACGACTCGATGTAGTCCCCTGATCGAGAGCAAGTAGGTATTTCGGCATACGGTTCCCTTCCGCGGCCTCCGCTTACTCACCGGTCGGATCGTTCGCGGAGTTCTCGCTCCAACCTACGAACTTGAGCACGGGCAAATTCGAAATCCGGGTGAATCTGCAGCGCCCACTGGAAACAACAAAGGGCGGTCGCGGGATCTTCGCGTTCGAGATGGCATTGCCCGAGTCCGACCGCAGCATGAAAATGATAGGGATTTGCCTCCAACGACTGCTGACTGTCGGCGATGGCCGCGTCAAAGTCGCCCAGGCCGTACCAGGCGAAGGCGCGTTGATACCAGACTTCGCTGAAACCGGGGTTTTCCTCGAGGATCTCGCCGGCCAGCGCGGCCGCTTCGCGGAACTGGTTGCCGCGATTCCAGCGCGTGAGGATCTGCAGTCGCCGGCATTGGTCAATCGACCCGGCGCGGGCCCAGACGGACTGGATCCCGCTCTCGGCAATGAGGCGAACCGCTCGATCGGCGTCGCGTAGCGCCTCACCTACCGAACTTAAGGACTCCACTCCACCCAGCCAAGTGAGTGCCAAGACGGTCCCCCGTCGCGCAACGGGGTCGCCCTGCTTCAGTGTGCGGTGGAGTGTCGCTACGGTGTACGATTGAGCAACCGAGCGAACGAAATCTGCCGCGTTTCCTTCCCGAAGAAAACGGACATACAATCGAGAGATAAGTGGTTGTGAAGAGCGTGAATGGCTCACTTTAGTCCCCGATGTCGACACCATGGCAGTCACTCAGCACGGAACCAGCACTGAGTGTAATTCCGTCACGACAGGTCCACAACGCGAGAGCCGCGTGGAACGATGGAAACGAGCGACGCGGAAGAAGGATAAGTACCGATCGTGCCGAATGTGAAGCAAAAACACCTCCAGAAGTTCGCCTGGTTTCACGCCGGGTTCCGCATCTTCGCCGGCCCGTTCGTAGGTCTCGTGCTGGGATGGGGGATGCCGATTTCCGGCCAGACGGTCCCGGCAGGTCCTGCTGCGGAGAGACACTTTTCCCGCCAACTGCAGCAGTCCGTGCACATTCGCGGGTCAGTCGCACCTCTTCTTCCCACCCTGCAGCGGATCTCCCAAGCGCACGGAATCGGGATTTTCCTCGACCGGCGTCTCGACCCGCAACATCCGCTGGAGCTTCGGGGTCCCGCTCAGCCGCTGGCCGAACTGTTGCAGACGATCGCGCGTGAGCAGGGAGCTCGCGTCAGCTTGCTCGCACCCGTGGCCTACATCGGACCCGCGCCAACGACCGACAAGCTGGCAACGCTGCTGGAATTGAACCGGGAACAGGTCCGCCAAATGAATCCGGTCGAGCAGCGAAAGTGGCAGACCGTTACGCCGACAGCTTGGCCTTTTCTGACAGAACCTCGTCAGCTCGTGATGAACTGGTGTCAGATGCGGGGTGTGGCACTTCAGGGTACCGATCAGATTCCGCATGACTTATGGGCCGCGCAGCAGCTACCTCCACTCGACCTACTGCAGCAATTGACGATCGTACTGGCCGGGTTTGATCTCTGCGTCTTGTTTGAGCCCAATGAGCAACCCCGCATCAGTCCGATTCCGGATCGAGTGGTCATCACGCGGGGCTACCCCTGGTCGGACCGGCAGGCGGCGCGGCAAGCGAATGCCGACTCACCATTTCCCGATCTTTCGACAGAGCGCCGCGACGGGCAGTTGTGGGTTACGGGATCGATCGAGGACCACCAGCGGGTTGTCGAATGGCTGCGGGGCCCGGCGGGTCGCCGTCCGCAACGCATGGCGCCAACACAACAACGTTACACGCTGACCGTGAAGAATCAGCCACGGAGCCGAGTGCTCGAAGCTTTGGCAGAGCAGTTGAATCTTGAGCTAACGTGGGACAATCTCGACGAGGCGGTCCGCTCCGAGGTCATCTCGTTCCATGTGCAGAACGTCTCTGTACAGGAGTTATTGCGGGCGGTTCTCGGCGATTCCGGCCTCGGTTATCGAATGGACAACCGGACGTTGGCCATCTATCGCGGCCGCCCAACTGATTTCACGAACGGATCGAATCCGCGCTGACCGTCGGGCTCCCACGCTTCTCAATTCATTCCGAGCCAACGGCGAAGCAGCCATTCGCTCGTCAGCAAGGCGACAAAAAGCGCTGCAGTTCGCCAGGAATTCCACACCTGAATGGGCTCGAGGGATTCGACTCGCACTGCCTTTCCCGCAGGCAACTCTCGCGCAAGTTGTGCCGCGTCCTCCAATCGGAAGAAGTGTCCGCCGGAGCGCGCGGCAGCAAGTCGCAGATCACGTTCGTCCACCGTTAGATGCTGCAATTCGCGGTTGCTCGACAGGACCGAAAAATTGCACGCAGGTGGCTCACCGTCCGGCACGGGCTCTGCAATCCAGGCGCGGTAGTTGCCAACGGCCAGTCCGTCAACCGAGGCGGCGAATTGTCCGCGACTGGTCGCCGTTCGGATCAAGTTCACCCGTTGCTGTCGACCTCGATCGTCCTCGAGCAAAGCGACAGCCTCGTCCGTGTCGGCGGGAGCCTCTCGATCGTCTATGAACTCAGCGCGCATGCGCACGGTTTCTCCCCATTCATACCGTTCCTGATCCACACTGAGAATCGTTGACTGATCTTCCCCCAGTTTGGCTCGACCAAGAAAACGAATCATCTGTGGCCAGTAACGCCCAAACCAGGTGTCTCCCTGCCGAAACCGCCAACGATAGGTTTCGTCCATGGCATGAAAGACGACTTTCCCTGCACCCACGTATTGCAGGCTGATCGCCGGCAGCGCGGTGTCGCTCGGTTGTCCGTCCGGACGGCAAGTGACCAGGACGCGAACGCCAGGCCGCGTGCGGCGAATCGACGTCAGCGAATGGACTCGAGGCAGTCCATTCCAGATTCTCACATTCTCCTCCGGATCGGTCGCCAACTGGAGGGCGGGCATCGCACGACCGACGGCCGTCAATTGCAGCGCGCCCGGTGTCCCCTCAGCCCAGTTCGCGGAAAGATCGCTGCGTGAAAACGGCAGCAAGGGCTCCAGCGGTGTATCGAGCCAGGCACGAGGTCCGTAACGAGGCCCGGAGATGAGGATCAATCCTCGCCCATCGTCGTTCACAAACTCGAATAGATGCTGTAGGCTCGAGGTGTTAACCAGGCCCGGATTCACGTCGCCCCAAATCACCACATCGTACTGGCGTAGATCTTCCCGCGTCCAAGGGACCGAAGTCCTCGCGGACGGTTCGGATGCGGCGTATTCCGGGTCTGCTTCCTGCAGGATCGTTGTCAGCTCGATCACTGGATCACGCGACACGTCGCCGCGATCGATCTGACGCCCCATCAATGAATTCAGATAGCGATATTCAAAGCTGGGAACGGATTGCACAAGCAGGACACGAATACTTTCGTCACGCACCTGAACGGTGACCCGCAACGAATTGTTGTCCGTCCGCGACTCCTCCGGGAGCGTGTTGGCCTGCACAACGAACCGGATTTGCCCTGCCTTCTGCGGACGGTAAACCAAGCGGACGCGCCCCACATAATCGTTCGACGGCAAGACCACCGCCTCACGAACGAACTCGCCCGGTTCGTCTTCCTGACGCAGCGATAACTGCACAGTTCGTCGTTCCAGGCCGTTCGCGGTCACAGCCACATCGAAGGTCAGCAAATCATCGACGAACGCAACCCGATCGACCAGCAGGTCAGTCAGCGCGAGATCGGGCGGGGGATGCTGGCGACCAATCCCTATCGGAAACAGAGGAACGCCCTGCTGCGAAGACGATGCTGCGACGTCGGCCAGTGTCATTCCCTCGGAAGTGTTGCCATCGGTCAAGATCAACATCGCGGCCGTTGATCGACCCCGTTGCGTTTCCAGCGCGGCCTGAACGGCGGTTCCCAGGGGGCTGGATGGGACATTCGGCTGGATTCGACGCAGGTGCCGCTCCACGTCTGACAAATCCTCGTCGGTGGACAGGATTTCGCCATCCAGCGTGCGAATCTGTACGCGGTAGTCTGCCATCCACTGTTGCAGTCGTCGTGCGTCGGCAGACAGTAACCAGGCCAACCCTCGGTCCCAACGCGATCTGACTGACCGAGCGTTCGGTTCTGGCTGCGCGGTGCCAACAGGTCCCGCTCGGGACGAGTCGCGAACATCCGTCAGAGACATGCTGCGGGAATTATCGAGCAGGACGATCAGAGTCGGCAGTTCGATGCGGTATGGATGAATCGCGGCTCCATACAACATGAACAGAATCAGAGCAACGACTCCGAGCCGGATTCCGGCCAGTACAATTCGCCAGCCGCGAGAAATCTGTTCCGACTCCCGCAGGTAGAACCAAAGCACGAGCACGACCGCGATCAAGCCAAGAAGCACCGAGAAACCCCAGAACCAGGGCGGCGAAAACCGCAACTCCCATTGGCTGACCTGTACGTCCGATGGGACCTGTTGTGCGAAGAGGATTTCCATCAGGTCATGCTCGATCCAAAGTTCCCAGGGGATCGCGTCCGTGATACGAACTTAGACACGACTCAACCAACACGAGGACGAGCAGAGCCAGCAGCAGCCACCGGAAGACCGACCGCGGGGTCTCGTCCGTCGGCGCTCCTTCGGCGTACTGCAGCCGATCATCCGTATCGCGGAGGAACGTACCGGCGAAATCGTCCCAGGGCACGAGTCGAGGATCACTTTCCGACGTATCCACGTTGACGGCATACAGTTCATTCGTACGAGAAGCATTAGGACCGTATGCCACGCGGTAGAACCCCGTGAGCCACGTGTCGCCAAAAGTCCAATCTTCCTCCTGCGTCGGCCACGGCAATTCGACCGTTGCCTGATCCGAATCGCGCTGAACCGTCACCGAATCCGCCGAGCGAGCAGAAGGAACGGCGCCCCGAAGTGTCGCTCCCGTCTCAACCGTTCGCCCCTCGAACCGTCGATTGATTGCCTGCTGCAGCAATTCCAGCATCATGGGAGGAAAACTCGGCCAGATGGCCCACGCGTTCCAAGCGTCGAAGTCGTCCGAGGTCAGGCTTGAAGTCGCATCCGATGCCGGCGTCGCCACAAGCAATGTTCGACCGCGTGCGGTACGAATCTCGACAATCGCAGCATCTCCGGTATCGAACCAGAGTCCGACGGCCGCCTCGGGTAGCGGCTGGAATCGCATGTAGCTCCAAATCGGTGTCGTCAGCAAACCGGACGGTTCCTGCCCGAGAAACGGCCGGATGACCGGATATCCATAATCGCGCGGATCCCAATGATAATCGCCCCGTGGGGCCGGTCCCAGCAAACGCGCGGGCAGAAAACCTTGCGGTCCCGGTGGATCCGCGACCCATCGGTTGAACGAGGCCAATCGGGTCGCCTCGCCCAGCAGAATGACCACCCCGCCTCCGCGTTGAAGCAGTTCGTGCAAGCGAGCGACTTCCCCTGCATCGAGTCCATCAACACTGCAGAGAAACGCGGCATCGTAAGTTGTCAGATCGGTTCCGCGAAGACGTGCAGCAGGGATCTTGGTCACCACGCGCGTCGGTGCCCCCAAAGGTGTGGGCTGAAGTGCAGTCGATACAAAGTCGACAGACCGGTCAGAGC
This sequence comes from uncultured Pirellulaceae bacterium, assembly GCA_964522605.1. Taxonomy (GTDB): domain Bacteria; phylum Planctomycetota; class Planctomycetia; order Pirellulales; family Pirellulaceae; genus CAVZLD01. The sequence goes on along the minus strand of CAZFWV010000004.1, from coordinate 26,213 downwards.
CAGCAACACAAAGGCAACGAATCGCGGTCCGCACGGGCACGACCAGATAACGCCGATTATCCAGGAGCAGTCCATCATCGGGGAGACGAATCTCAGCACGATGATCACCAGGGGAAGCGGTTCGCCACTGAAATTCCACTGACTGTCGATGCCCTGGTGCCATTTGCAGTGTGCGTTGCGCCGCATTCTGTCCATCCATCCACAGTTCAACGGGAACACCAGCTAACGACTGTTCACTCGAGTTCTCGATGGTCGCAACGATGGTAATCTCTTGATTCACGACGACAAAATCGTCCAACAGATCCAATTCGGTCACCATTAGATTCAAATCGGACTCTGCCACGACGTCGACCATCACCAATCGAGCCTGCTCAGATAGCTTCTGCAATCGGCTGGCCATCGGTTCGGTCTTCGCCGACTCCCAGGTGTTGCGGCAAAGGTCGGTGAACCAGTAAACGTCACAATCAGGAAGCGTCAGACGTTCCTGTTTTGCCTGACGAATTAGCGCGTCAAGCTGCTGGACCACCTGATTCAGATCGGCCCCACCGTGTCCGCAGGTCAGTTGCTGGATTTCATCGGTGACTGCTGCGACGTCGAAGCTGGGACGACCGATCAAAGTTCGTGTGGGCAGACCCATCGAAATCAACGAAAACGCATCCCCGGGCACACCCTGTTGCACGAGTTCCAGGGCTTGTTGCTTCGCCCGCTCGAAGCGACTCAAGTCTTGATCCGTACGAGTCATCGAGTAGGAAGTATCCAGGACCAGGATCCGGTACCTTGGGGCACGTTCGCCGGTCCCCGCAGTCGACAAGTCTCCGTCAAAATGGGGATCGGCCAGGGCAAATGCCATCAGCAACACTAGGAGGACGCGCAAAGCGAGCAGCAGGATCTGCTTCATGCGCAATCGCTGAGCGGTCTGCCGAACAGCCTGTTCAAGAAACCGCATCGCGCCCCATTCCACGTGACGATCGTGGCGCCGCCGCCAGACATGGAGCAGGATCGGTATGACTGCAGCGAATCCCCAGAGCAGCATGGCAGCGCTGCCCAATCCGACGATCGCCAAGGGCCAATTGGAAACAAACATCGGGTCGATCACGGTCCGGTCGTCTGGCGGGACAGCAGAACGCGGGAAAGCAACTCATCGATCGGTTGATCCGTACGTCCCAACTGGTAGTCAATTTGGTGTTCAAGGCATCCCGCGCGAATCGCGCGCCGATGCGTTTCGAATTGCTGCAAATACGCCCCTCGGACCGCACGCGGATCCGCCACAATGTCGCTTTCCCCTTCTAACCCGCGGAAACATGTGGATCCCCGAAGTGGGAATTCCATTTCCGCAGGGTCCAGAATGTGAATCACACAAACGTCGTGACGGCGGTGGCGAAGGTGGCGCAGGCTGCGTAGGATCTGCGGCGGATCCTCAAACAAATCACTCAGCAGAATCACGACCCCACGGCGTCCCGTTCGCTCAGCCACTTCATTCAGGACGTCTGCCAAACGCGTTGATTGACCCGGTTTGATTGCTTCCAGCATCTGGATCACGTGACTCAATTGAGATGGAGCGGGTGAAGGCGGCAACTGACTCTGAATCTGCTGATCGAATGTCACGAGCCCGACCGCATCCTGCTGGTGCAAGATCAACCAGGCAAGCACCGCGGCCAAGCACTTGGCGTAATCCAGTTTTGACATGCCCGCCGAATCACTGCAGTACGTCAGGCTGCGACTTACATCCAACAGCAGATAGCACGTCAAATTCGTTTCATCCTCGAATCGTTTGAGATAGAACTTGTCGGTCCGTCCGAAAACTTTCCAGTCGACGTACCGCAGGTCATCTCCCGGCGAGTATTCACGATGTTCGGCAAATTCGATGGAAAACCCCTTCGCCGCACTGTGGTGACGACCGGCGAGGTAACCCTCGACGATTCTTCGAGCGCGAAGTGTCAGACTATTGAGTTTCGCCAGCGTTCGCGGATCGAAATACTTTCGCCAGGGTGTTTCCATAGGACTCCTGCTCGACGGTGGGCAAGGACTGTAAGAGTCGATGAATTAAGGCATCCGTCGTAATCCCTTCTGCCTCGGCATTGAAATTTGTCTTTAACCGATGGCGCAACACCGGGTGCGCCACAGCCCGGACATCCTCCCGATCGACGTGGACTTGTCCCCGTAGAATCGCATGGGCTTTCGCCGCAAGGACCAAATACTGGCTCGCCCGTGGACCCGCACCCCACATCACGAACTGGCTGATGAAAGCCGGAGTCTCGGGACGTCCGGGACGAGTCAGCCGTGCCAGCGAAATCGCGTAGCGGGCAACGTGGTCGGCGATGGGGACCCGGCGCACGATGTGAGCAAGCGAAAGAATCTCCTGTGCTGACAATGTCGCTTGGATTTCTGCGGTTAGATCCGCCGTTGTCTGTCTCACGATCTGAAGTTCTTCCTCCTCATCGGGATAGTCCATCAGGATGTTGAACATGAACCGATCCAACTGAGCCTCGGGCAAAGGATAGGTCCCTTCCTGCTCGATCGGATTCTGCGTAGCGAGGACAAAGAAAGGTTCGGGTACCGGATGCTTCGCCCCTCCTACAGTGACTTGTCGTTCCTGCATGGCTTCGAGCAGTGCCGCCTGTGTTTTTGGCGGCGTCCGATTGATTTCATCCGCCAAAATCACGTTGCCAAACACAGGTCCCGGCAAGAACCGCAACTGCCGATCACCCGACTGTTTATCTTCCTGGATGACTTCCGTCCCGGTGATATCCGAAGGCATTAGATCCGGCGTAAACTGAATCCTGCGGAACTCCAAAGAGAGCGACTCGGCCAGGGTTCGGATGAGCAGCGTCTTGGCCAGACCGGGAACACCAACCAACAGGCAGTGCCCCTGAGTAAACAAAGCCATCAGAATCTGATCAATAACTTCCTGTTGACCAACGATCACCTTTCCCAACTGGTTGATAATCCCCGTGTAGGCAGCGCGCAATTTTTCCACCGCCTCGAGATCCGTCATCGCAGCAGGCAGTTCTTTTTCCGACGGAGAAGGAACCATGTCTGGCTCTTTATTGCAGGAGGAACGCGATCACTGTGCGACCTTCTATTGTAGCGATCGTCGCCCGGCATGCGGGTCACGGATCCGAAACGCCGCCAGTTGTTCGGGTCCCGCGACCAGCAGATGCCTCTGTCCAACAACTAGATTCCCCGCAGACACGTCGACGGCGGTCAAGGAGAGCGGTTGGCGGGCGACTCGACCACGGGCTACGTCAAAAACGAAGATCTGGTCCGCACGACCGCGAGTTGGCCAAAGGACTTGTTCGCCTGCCAGCAAGCCGCGTCCAAACCCGAACCGAGAAGAGGACAACTCGCGGGGAAACGGGTTCTCCGGTGGCACCGTGCTCGGCTCGCCCGTCGCCATGTCGAACCACCAGAGTCGCCGCCCGCTGGCAATCAACTGACCATTCACCACACCCAACAATTGAGTGATGTCCAGCCGGCCCGGTGGCAATTCCGTATTCCACAGAAGGCGCCCGGACGTCCCATCGAGCGCAAAGAGCCCATCATAGTCCATCGGAGCAACAACCAGATGGCCCTCATGCCAGAGACATGGCGTCAGGTCGCGCAACAGATACCATGGACGCGCGCGCAAATCCTTTGGGGACCATTCCGACCGCGGATAACGCGTGACCCATTGCACGGTTCCATCTCTCGCCGAAAGCGCAACCACTGCGCCCAGGTTCGTATTCACATACACCGTGTCTTGCGCGAAGGTCAGCAAATGATGGGTTCGGCCAACGTCCGATTCGGCGGCGATTCGGTGGCCATGCCCCAGTCGTTGAATCCAGCGCCACTTGCCCGCGCGCAGGCAACCAACGTGAACCGCAGGCACGGCGGCAGTTTCGTTCAAACAGACGTACAGATTCGTCTCATGGGCAAGAGGAGCACCGTCGAAATACCATCCTGGTCCCGGCGGTGAAACCGGCGGAAAAAGGAGTCGCCCCTGAGTTGCCAGATCGATGCCCACCAATCGATTGGCGGCCGGGTCGCTGGATGCACCTTGAAAGGAATCGACAACGTCCGCAGACAACACGAAGTAGATGTGGGAGCCTTCGGCAGTCAGCGTGTACCGAGGAACATGCAAACCGCGCCACGTGGTTTCCTCCGACTCGGCGCGGTCAAAAAAAACCGTCGGATAGATTTGTCCATCGCGATTTCCTGCCCACGACACAGGCTGACCACTCTCAAGTTCCCAACATTGTAGGCGATGTTGGGATACGAGAAGCACATGCGAACCAACGATCACCGGATAGTAGCTGCATAGCTGCTGGTCCGATTCTGCCACCCGGACCTCGGGGACTCCCCCATGTCGCACCGCCCTGCCCTGGTACGAGCCAGGTGGGTCGAGCGAGACGCGCCAGATGGGCTCCCAGGCTACGTCCCGGATTGGCGGTGCAATGCGATTCCGCATCGAGTTGCCCGCAAACGTTGACCAATCCTCCGATCGACTGAACTCCGGCCATCGAGCAGCCTGTCGCAGGAGTTCACCCAAGGCATCGGCATACCGCACACGTTTCCCGCCGAGAAGGCCTTCCGCCTGCGGATGAACCGCGCAGAACCGTTCATACTCGCGAGCGGCGTGGATTCCTGATCCCGACAGGATGGAGGCGAGAACCACGCGCATATGGGTGTCAGCAACGGCGATTTCCGAGTCGGGATAAACGGAAAGCATCTGCTTAGCTGGATCGATCGCATTAGGTTTCGAATCCGTCCGTTCCTCCGCGAAATCCAGATCCCCCATCCCGGGATCCGCCCAAGTGGGCTCTCGATGAATCCGCCGCCAATAACTGCATGCTGCATCGTAGTCCCGCCGTTCCAGAGCAAGATCTCCCAGAGCCATTGCCGCATTATCGCCCCAACGGCTCGGGAACATCTCGCGCACCAAACGCTCCAGTAGCAGTTCATCCCGAGATTGGATCGCTCGTTCGAACCAACTGCGGGCCAGTGGTTCCACCCGCTGCCGATAAATCGACAGGGCAGCCTGCTGAGACGGCGGAAGCGTGCACAGAATCTGATGCAGCACTTCTCGCAACGGCAGAAAGCGATCGAAGCTGGACTCCCGCGAACCCACAGAAACGAGTCGATCCCCGGATTCGTCTTGCAGGCTTCGCAGCGAGTCAATCGCGGAATTCCAGTCGCCCTGATCGAGTAGGCTTTGGAGCCGTTGTATCCGTGCTCGCGTCGGCCCGTCGATTTCATTTAAACGCAAAGGACTTCCTTGCGGCGCGGCGATGGGTGACCAAGGAACCTGGGCGAGCATGAGAGCTCCCGTCAGGCACCGCCAGACGACAACGCAATTCAAAACCGAGAGGGCGAGCCTCCTGCTATCCCGAAAGCGTGATAAACCCCGACTCGGCAGGAACCTCGCCCTCCCGAAAAACGGTCTTGAAACCGTCTCGAGGGAGGACCACCAACAGAGGCGGGTAATCAGGAGCGCTGGCCAACCCCTTCGAGATAACGCCCCAGATAGAATGCCGCGCATCCGAACACCATCATGAGTAACATTTCACTTACGCCTCGCCGCCCCAACCGCCCGGTCAATTCAAGCACCATCCCGAGTGGCAGAACGACAAGTCCGATAATCTGTAATGCACGACCGATGGTACCCATAACCGCGAATGTAAGATACGATATGGCTCTTGCCAACCAACCCGCAGCGGGAGTTTTGAAGTTGCACGTAGCCGAATTCGTGAGAATTCGGAGGTCTCGCGCAAGGGAACTCATTAACGCAGCTTCCGAATTCTCACGAATTCGGCTACAAACTGACGAAGAACGTGCAACTTCCAAGAGTAGGAGCTGGGCACGATTTCACGGAACCGGAAATCGTTTCATGCGTCTTCCACGACTGATTCTACGGAGCCTTCGACTACGCTGTCCCGCGTGTGGACAGGGCAAGATCTTCCGCAGGGGATTCTCGATGTGGGAGAAGTGTCCGAATTGCGGGCTTCGCCTGGAGCGGGAGAGTGGATTCTATTTGGGAGCGATCTATTTCAACTACGGCCTGACGGCCTTGATTGTCACGATCGCCTATCCGCTGCTCACCTTCGCCGGCTCCATGTCTCGGAATCAGGCACTCATCCTCTGCTTGACCTTCGTCCTGCTCTTCCCTCTGTTCTTCTTCCGCTTCGCGCGCAGTCTGTGGTTGGGCTTCGACCAACTGATCGATCCCCAAGGGCGCGAATAACGGTTTGGCACGCGCAAAGAGACGCGAAGGGGTCGCGAATCGGTGAACTGGTCGGCGCAGCTTGGACCAAAGTGCCGCAGCCGATGCCATGCGACAAACACTCAACGAACGTGTCCCAACTCTCGAGACCGTTTTCACACGACGGTTTGGGAGCGCAAGACGCGTGCCGAACCGAAAGAGCGACACGACCCGGCGCGACAGGCACGTCGCACTGCCAGTTCGGGAATGCACCCTAAGAAAGAGCGTCGGATGCTAGGGCCATGCCAGCCTCCGCTGGCTGTCCGACCCGAGCACGCTGCGCCTGCTTGATCTGCAGGTAGAAGTACGTGCCAAGTCCCGTCAGGATCAAGAAGGGCATCGACATCATGAACAGAATGCTCCAGAAGTAGCCGCGGACTACATTCGCGTGGTTGCTCCCCTCGGCCACCGCCTGCTTACAAGTCGGACACGCATCCGCCGTCCCGATGAGAAGGACGGTCAACAGGATTCCGAACAGCAGTACGCTCAGTGTCCGTCGGTCGGTCATCAACAGCTACCTCTCGGAGGGCATCGGTCCAAAAACCAGGAGTCTTAACAAAGATCGGAATCCTCGCCGAACGAGAAGGGTATCTCCCCTTCCCAACGCAACGGGGCGCAGATCCCCGACGTCGCTCGAACCCAGCATCAAGCATCGCATTATAGGAATCTCCTCCCGAGAGGGTAGCCAGGATCAGGCCCCTCCCCCATCGGGCGGGAAGAAATGATAGAGCATCAGATAAACAACGACCCCGGTTATCGAGACATACAGCCAGATGGGGAGCGTCCAACGGGCCAATCCCCGATGCGCGATTCGCCGATCGAGGAGTCCGAAACCAATTGTGATGACCGCAAGCACTGGTACGGCTGCGGCCAGAACGATATGGGAGAACAGAACGATCAGATAGAACGTCCGGATCACCGCTGGGGGATATTGCGGGAATCGCGTGCTTCCCACCTGAGCATGATAGAACAAGTAACTCGCCAAGAACGCCACGGACACGGCGAAGCTGGCAAGCATCACGCGCCGATGTGCCAATTCACGCCGCTGGCGAATCAAAAGATATCCCGTCACGAGCAAGATCGCGGCGAGTCCATTGAGGGATGCATTCAGGTGCGGAAGGACGTGCACAGGGGGCATTCAGACACCTCTGGAAGCCAGAATCGCGAGGTCGAATCGAGGAAATCGGCCTCACGTCAACTCGGGCTGTCCTCGCTGAGTAATTCTTCGAGCAGCTTTTGGCACTGGAGAAACTGGTCCGGACGCAGGACACTGAAGGCACCGCGCGATTGGCCTTCACGGTCAAACACAACCACGCGATCGGAATGTGTTTCGGGTCCAACCATCAGCTGGAAAAAGTCGTTGCCGATTCGCTGAAGGTATTCGATATCATCTCCCCGCGTCGTCAAAAACCTCCAGTTGGCTGCATCTGCATTGAATCGCGACGCGTATTCCGCCAATGCAGCCGGGCTGTCATTGGCCGGATCGCAAGTGATACTCACCAGCTTCAACCCCCGGTCGGCGAATTGGGCGTTCAGTTGCTGCAGCTTGATGTTTTGGTTGTAACAAGTCGAGGGACACTTCGCGAAAAAGAAACTCCCCGCCCAAACATGGCCATCCAATTCATGAGAGTTCATCGGCACACCGTTCTGGTCGACCAGTTCAAACTCCGTGAGTTTCGGGCCGGAGAATTCCGGCGGCGGTGGAGTTTCCACGACCTCAACAGCACCACTCCGTTCGCGCAACTGTTGTTTCGCAAACCAGGCCAGCACACCACCGGAAAAAATCAACAACACCGCCAGCCAAAAACCAATGGCACGACTCATAACAGATCTCCCGTCGTAGGTCGCCGCGCAACACGGGCAGCGATCAAAAACATGAGGACCGCAAAACCAATTGTAACCAACCAGCAGGCGGGCAGGCTGGGCAGCCACAACGGTGTTGTCCCCGATTCGTGGGCCATCGCGACCGATGGTCCAAACATCAGTTGCCGGACTCCGGAAACGGCGTACGTCAGCGGATTGATCCGCATGACTCCATGAAGGACGAGTTCACCCCACGTAGCGTCCTGTGCGAGGGATGGGACTGGGAAAAAGGCCCCGGACAACAGCCATAGGGGCACCAGCAGCAGATTCATGATCGCATGGAAACCTTGCGTGGAATCGAGTCGCCAGGCAATTACGAAACCGACGCAGGTCAGGGCAATCGCGGATACGACAAGCAGCAGGAACAGGCCAGCGGTAGAAACCAGTCCGAATTGGACGCCCACAAAACTGCTTAGCGCCAAGAACAGCAAGCCTTGCATCACGGCGAGAAATGCTCCGCCACCGACCTTTCCAGCCACCAAGACCCAGCGCGGCAATGGAGCGACGAGGACGGATTGAAGAAACCCCTCTTGGCGGTCTTCGATCAACGAGATCGTGGCAAAAATCGAAGTGAACAGCAGAATCAACATCAGTGTTCCGGGTGCGAAGTACTGGCGAAAATCCTGCCCGGGCATGCGAAACGTCCGATTCAGACCCGCTCCGAACAACAACCAGAACACGACCGGCTGGCCAACCGCGCCGACGACTCGATTCTTCTGACGCAGAAAGCGGACCACCTCGCGGCATGCCAACGACCACGCCGCATAAAAGGGTCGGGGCACGACGGCCGTGGAAGAGGATTCCTGGTGAACCGCTCGCGGCATCATCCCGTGACCTCCTGCCAGAAACGGTGACCTGTCCGCGCAATAAACACATCCTCGAGAGTCGGCTTCCCCAAGCGCACGGCCTCAATCTGCTCGGGAAAGGCCTCCATCAGTCGATCCGGCCAACCGACTTCGTCCGATCCCGCCAAACGCACCTGATCATCGACGACCTGAGCATCGCAGCCAAAACGTTCGCGAATTCGGGCGGCCAACTCTTCGGGCCGTGAACAATCAATCAACACGGATTTTCCGCCGACCGTTGCGCGCAATTCCTGCGGCGATCCAAGCGAAACGAGCGCCCCCTCGTGTAGGATCCCAACGCGATCCGCACGATCGGCCTCCTCCAACAAATGCGTGGTCAGCAGGATCGTCGTTCCATACTCCGCACGTAACGCGCGGAGATACTGCCACAGATCGCTCCGCACTCCCGGATCAAGCCCTGTGCTCGGTTCATCCAACAACAAGACGCGCGGCAAGTGAAGCATGCCACGGGCAAGATCAAGGCGGCGCCGCAGACCCCCAGATAGCGTTTCCACCAGGTCGCCCGATCGCTCAAAGAGCCCCAAATGCCGCAACATCTCTTGAGAACGTCCAGAAAAATCCGCTCCTGCCAAACCGTACAGCGCCGCCTGTTGCTCAAGGTTTTCCTGCACCGTCAGTTTGCGATCAAGACTCGGGGCCTGGAAGACCACTCCGATCTGTCTTCGAACGTCAAACAGTTGTTCCGAGACCGAAGCGCCTCGAATCCGAATCTGCCCCGTCTGCATCGGAACCAAAGTCGAGATCAAACGGAAAAGAGTTGTCTTGCCGCCTCCGTTGGGCCCAACGAGCGCAAAGACTTCCCCTTCCTTCACCTCCAGCGACACATTCTTCAGAGCTCGCCGCGTGCCGTAGGAGTAGGAGACGCGATCCACGTCGATCGCCGGCGGACCACCGTTCATGTCAAGCGAGCCCCCTTCTGCAATCGCAGACTGCGCCAGGACTCGGCGAAAGGCAGGTTTCGAACTGCGCTGCAGGAGTGCTGCACGACGCCGGAACACGACGCGGAGGCTCCATGCGTTCAGCCACCCGCCCATCCCTTCGAGCAAATCGCCTTCCGTCCCTCAGAAGCTGTTTGGAAAATGGGGTGGCACTGGCTATTCCAGTGTCTATTTTCGATGTAGCAACGGCACTGGCAAATCCAGTGGCACACTCGGGAGCCCGGTTGTTCGTATTTCCAAACACGTTCTCAGGGATGGGAGTGTACCGCTTCGGATCCGGCCGATGAATCCAGCTCTTCCACCTGCGCCGCACGTACCAATCGCTCTTCGGAATACTTCTCTCGTCGCAGGCCGATGTCGGGAATCAACATGCAGACGAGGAACACCGACATCATCATCGCGGGAATCGTCAGGACGTACTTCCAATTCGCTTCCCATTTTAGATGCATGAAGAATAGAATCACAAGCATCGCCTTGCCGCACGAAACCGCCATCATGCCCGCCCAGGCCGCGCGAGGCGCGTGCTGCTTCAAACTCGAGTTCCCCAACCAGACGGAGATCGCGGTCAGCACGCACAACCCGGCAAACACGCCTAGATAGGTCCAGGCACTGACATGCTCGTGTTCATACGAATGCGCCGTCCCGGAAGCATGATCCGACATGAGTAGAACCCTCTGTAATGAGGAAGTGAAAGGCGAATCAGAACAGGTAAAGTAAGGGGAACAAGAAGATCCAGACCAGATCAACGAAGTGCCAATACAGACCGGCGTTTTCCAGAAAATTTGCCCGTCTTGCGTCGAGCCGCAGGGTCATTGCGATGGCGAATACAATTAAGCCGACAAGCACGTGCATCGCGTGAAATCCGGTTAGCAGGAAATAGGTGCTGGCCCACATATTGCCACCCGGGATCATCATCGGCAACACCAGCGGTTCCGACTCGCGCTGGTCGGCAAAATACTCATTCAGATTCCCTTCCGCCGACTCGATGATTTCCAGCGTCTTCACACGATTATCCAGCAGACTCATTTTCGCGGGAACGCCGTTCAACGCGTCGTTGATTTCCGTCAACCGAGTCTCGACGGCCGCATCCGCGTCACTGTCCTCCAAACGCTCCTGCAGTGACTGTTGTTCCGCAATCAGAAGCTGTTGCTGCGCGGCAACCTCCTGCGCTTCGCGTCGCAACTGCTCTCGCTGCTGCTGCACCACTGCCGAATCCCAAACCGGTCCATGGTGCGCCGGATTGATGACCATCGCCATTTGCTCGATGGCTTCCAGGTTTCCCTGGGCGGCCTCTTCTTCCGTCCAGCGCGCTAGTCCAACCTGGAGCGCATTGACCACTTGCAGACGGTCGTCGAACGCCGCGGCCGTCTGTTCGTTCTCCGCCGCTTGCTCGCGCTGACCGGTCAGCTTCTCCTGCTGATTCTTCAAGGAAGCATCCACCGCAGCCGCATAATAAAGATCGGGCTTTTCGTAGATCAAGCTGCGGGGCTGCCGCGGGTAGATGCCATGGGAGAACTTCTCCCGATACTCGTAAGCCTTCACACCCAGAAACAAGCTGCCAAGCAAGAAGGTCAAGACAAGGAACATCTTCGCTTGCCCTGCCCGATTGCCGCGAGCCGCCTCCAAAGCCAAAACAACAGTCACGCTGGAACAGATCAGCACGAACGTGTTGAATGCACCAATCGGTTCACTCAGGTGAACGTCGTGTGGAGTCGGCCAGTCGGCAGCACCGAAACGAATGACGATGTACGTGCCGATCAAAGCCGCGAAGAACATAATCTCGGTGGACAAGAACAGCCACATGCACAACTTGCCATTCGGCAGAGGCAGGGCGGGTTGGTACTCCAGGTGCATATGACCCTGGCCGTGATCTTTGTTCGCATGCGGTTCGTGTGCCATCTCGAATTGGAACCTTATTGGAAAATCGATCGTTTTCTGTCGATGTGCCTACACCAAAGCAAGGTATCGCAAAGTGATCAGTGTCAACTGGAGCGGCAGGTAAATCAGGGATGCCCGCAAAAGCTGTCGCGCTGCCAGGTCGCTCCGCAGCCGGAAGAACCGAACGGCACAAGCCAACTGGCCGCAGCCCAAGACACAGGTACCCAGAATGTAAACCCACGATAGGGACGCGAGTCCAATCGCTGGCAGCAGACTAATGCCCAGCACAACCGACGCGGTCGTGACAGCCAACCAACCCGTCCGACCGCCCGCGGGATCCAGGACGGGCAACATCTTGAGCTGCGCGGCAGCGTATTGGTTGCGATAGAGCCAGGCAATCGCCATGAAGTGGGGAAACTGCCAGAAGAAGACGAGCAGAAAGAGAATTGCTGTGCGGTGGTCGAACGGAGCTCCCATGCCGCTCCAACCGATCACGATTGGCAGGGCTCCCGGGATCGCACCCGCCACCGTGTTCAGCCAGGTGCGCGACTTGAGCGGCGTGTAAACTCCGACATAAAGCAGCCAGGTCAGGCCGGCCCAGAAGCTGACCCAGGGCCCACACGCGAGGCATAAATACAAGAGACCCGCCCCGACGACGGTCAGCCCCAACAGCAGCGTCTCCGCTCTGCCCAACCGACCCGCTGGAAGCGGCCGTTCTGCGGTCCGCGCCATCCGTGCGTCACTGGACGATTCCCACCACTGATTGAGCGCACTGGCACTCGCAGCAACCAACGTAACTCCCACCAACGTATGCAGCAACTGCGTCACGTCGGGCTGTCCTGCCGTTGCAACCAGCGCCGACAATGTGACCGCGATCAGGACCATCATCAAGATCCGAGGCTTCGCCAACTCGCTGTAGTCCGCCAGCCGGCTTAACCACCCCGTAACTCGTGCTGCGGGAACTGTAATGACTGTCGAGGTACTCACGCCAAAGCCTCCCACGTGCGCCGCGCACCGGACAGAAATTCAGAAGCCGGTGCCGGTTGAGAAAGTCTTGTTGCCCGCAGCGCCAACAACAAAGCCGTCGCTAAAATGAGCGACCCCACGGCGACATGCGCGGTCACGGTCACCGCCTGCGTCATACTCTCAGCTTGCACCGTGAACGTACGAAAATTCGCGGGACGCGGTAACCACGTCGGCCAGGAGTACTTCACGATCCATGTGCCAATTCCCAGAACGATCTGCAGTGCAACGAGCAACGAGATCGCCGTCGCAGGCCGCCACAAGAGTGGAAGGCGACGCGATTCCGCATCCCGCCAGCAACGCAAGGTCAGCCAGACAACTTGAACAAACAACATGGCCGCAACCAATAAGTGAATCACGGCTAATCCCCGAAACGTCGAGGGCGACCAGTTCGCCGGAAGGTGTCGCAGGTGGGATCCCAAAATTAATTGAGCAATTCCCAGACCGAGCGCTACCCAAGCGGGCTTTTGAAGCCGTGCCGCCGCACCATCAACCGTAGCGGCAGAAGAACGCCACCAGGCCGACGTGACCGCGGCCAGCGCCACGCACGACAGGAAGAACAGCGGTCCGGTGCAGCCGTGGATTCGTGCCAGCAAGAGGTCGTCCATCAGAACGCGCCCACCGCCCAACAAACCCTGCAAGATCACTAGCGCCAAACACCCCACCGCAAGCCACCGCACCCACCGACGCCGATCCTGACGCCAGACGACAATCAGCAGCAAGATCATTAACAGACCAACGATCGCCCCCAACAACCGGTGACCATGTTCGATCAACAGATCCCAGGGACCGCTAATCCAGGTTGACCAAGGATAAAGAAACAGGTTGTGACCATACGTATTCGGCCAATCCGGTACCGCCATCCCGGCATCGTAGGTCGTGACTAATCCACCCACCCAGATCAGGGGAAACGTCGCGCAGACGAGCAGGACAGCCAACCGGTGCGGCCATCGAGAATCTGCAGTATTGGTGGTTTGCGAATTCACGGTTCTACCTCAACTCAGCCGTAAACGGCCTGACGGACTGGTTTCTTCCGTACGTGTTTCCAATGCCTAGCCAACCGCGTCAGGCCGGGGCGACCGAAGGCGGCGGTTCGATCTGAGGATAAAAGTCTTTGTCCGATTCGGGGGATCCATATTCGTAGGGTCCCCGGTAGACCACGGGCTGGAAATCGAAGTTGCCGTGCCCCGGAGGACTTGGAGCTGACCATTCGAGCGAATTGGCACCCCAAGGATTCCGACCCGCAACGGCGCCGTAAAAAATGCTGTAGATGAAGTTCCCGGCAAAGAGAATCTGACTCGACACCATTCCAATCGCACACCAGGTCATAAACCGGTTCATCCCCAACGTGTGCTGAAAGGTCTCGTACATGTAGGGATCGGCGAGCCTGCGAGGAAACCCGACCGCCCCCAAGACGTGCATCGTAAAAAACGTCCCATTGAGGAAGACGAAGGTCAAGAAGAAGTGCCATTTCCCAAGCGTTTCGTTCATCATTCGGCCGAACATCTTCGGGAACCAAAAGTAAATTGCGCCGAACACGGCCATCGCCGTACCGCCGAACAGGACGTAATGGAAGTGCGCGACGATGAAGTACGTATCGTGGATGAAGATGTCAACCGGGGTCGCCGCCATGAAGATTCCCGACAAACCTCCGATAATGAACATCGACACGAACGACAGGGCAAAGAGCATTGGCGTCGTAAATTGAATCTGTCCGCCCCAGATCGTTCCGAGCCAATTGAAGACCTTCACCGCACTCGGCAGTGCAATCATCATGGTCGAGACCATGAACGTCATTCCCAGAACGGGATTCATGCCGGAGACAAACATGTGGTGCCCCCAGACAATGAACCCTAACCCGGCAATCGCCGAAATCGAGTAGACCATCGGCTTGTAGCCAAAGACTGGCTTCCTGGAGAAACAACTGATCATGTCGGAAACCATGCCCATGGCGGGCAGAATCATGATGTAGACCGCGGGGTGTGAATAAAACCAGAACAGGTGCTGCCAAAGGAGTGGCTGTCCGCCGCCACTTGCAGCGATGGAATTATTCACCACCAGGCCTTCCGGCAGGAAGAAACCGGTTCCCAATACGCGGTCCATCAATTGCATGAAACCTGCCGCGGTCAATACGGGTAAGGCGAACGCCTGCAGGATTGCCGTAATGAACATCCCCCAGATTGTCAGAGGCATCCGGAAGAGTGTCATACCGGGGGCTCGCATCTGGATGATGGTGGTCATGTAGTTGACGGAACCCATCATCGAGGAAATCCCGACGAAGGTAATTCCGAGCAGCCACAGCGTCTGAGCCGATCCGCTCCCCGGCGCAGCCGACTCTACGACGGAAAGAGGTGGATAGGACGTCCAGCCGGCGGCCGCCCCATGGGCTGGTGTGAAGAAGCTCAAGCCAATACACAGAAATGCCGGCCACATGAACCAGTAGCTCAACATGTTCAGCGTCGGAAAGGCCATGTCGTCGGCGCCGATCATCAGCGGGATTAAGAAGTTCCCGAAGGCTCCCGCAAGAATCGGAATGATCACAAAGAAGATCATCACGGTCGCGTGCATAGTGAACAGCACGGTGTAGAACTCAGGGGAGATCTGTCCACCTTCACCAGAAAACAGCAATGGCCCGATGACCGGCATGTTGGACCAGGGATAGGCCAACTGCCACCGGATCCCCAAGGCCAGCAGCCCACCAATCAGGAACCAGAGCAACGTCGAAAACAGAAACTGCAGACCGATGATCTTGTGATCACGCGAGAAGACGTAGGTTGAGATGAATGACCCCAGCGTCATTTCATTCGTCGAATGGGCGGCCGAATGCGCATCGCTACTCATGACTACTCGTCTCCCGCGTCGGCGGTAAACACCGCCAAGTTCTGTTCCGTTTGAGTTTCCTCAAGCCAACGCTCGAAATCAGCACGTGACTGAACCGTAAGGCGGCCCTTCATCTTGTAATGACCCCAGCCACACAACTCGGCGCAGACAATGTCGAACTGCCCCGTCTTCACCGGACGGAACCAGATATACTGCTTCATCCCCGGCACAACATCCTGCTTGACGCGAACGTTGGGCAGAAAAAAACTGTGCAGCACGTCTTCACTTTTGATCTGCAGGACAACCTCCTCGTTCACGGGCAAATGCAGATCATTCAGACTGTGAATATCATCTGTGGTGCCGATGATCCCGTCCGGACCGGCATAGCGAATGCGCCACTCAAACTGTCGTCCCTTCACTTCCGCAAGTGGAGGCTGTGGAATGTCGTCACCGGTCCCCACTTGTCCATCCCCGCCGGGCAGCATGGGCCGCAGCAACTTAACGTCCGCCCAAGCATTCATCTGATAGATTGCGATGAACAGCAAAGTTGCCGCGGGCAGAATCGACCAAACGATTTCCAGCGTATGACTTCCATGCACGAACTCAACCGGCTCACGGTGCCGTGCACCGTCGTACTTCCACAAGAACCAGAAGAGCGTCACGCCGGTGAACACGAAGATCAACCCAGTCAGGTACAAGATCGTGTGGAAAAGGTTGTCGATGATGTACCCGTGCGCGGAGATATCCTCGGGAAACCAGAACCCGTAAAGCGGCGAACGATCGCCCATCATCGCCGCAACAAAAACGATGACACCCAGAATCGGCACGGAAAGAAACAACAAACTCCAAAAACGTCCCACAGCCTGTCTCCCCTTCTGGAATAATCCGTCAACGGCGACGATCTTCGTTTATTGAACCTCGCGACGATTCGTTGGCAACTCCGCCCCCGGACGACTGGCATCTTCGTCGGGCAGCGCGAGAACGTAATTCACCAAATCCCACAGGTCCTCGTTCGAGAGTGAAGCTTTATTCGATTCCGGCATCGGTGTTCCATCGATTCCGTTGTGAATCCGCCAGAAAATATCAACCGGTCGGCGCCCGCCTCGATAGACTCCCGCGCGCAAGTTTCGCGGCAGAATGTTCCGCGGTGGCAAACCGCCCAACGATAGGTATTCTTCCAACTTCTTCGAGTAGTCCTCATCGTTCTTCTTTGTCCAGTCGAAGAACTCCTTCGTCCAGTTGTCGTAGTCCGTCACCTGGCCATCGCCTAGCTGAGACGGCCCGTGACAACTGAAACAATTCGCGATGTTCGTGTAGTACAAGGCGCGGCCCCGCTCAATCGAAGCTTGCAGAGCTTCCGGGTCAAAATCTTCGCTCGTAAAGTCGTATTCTGAGGGGCGTTCTGGAACCTCGGTGACCTGAGATTCCGAATCGGCCCATGAACGAGCCACGCTCGCGAGCACCTCGTCGACCAGGTATTCGCGGCTAAAGAACTCCGACTGCATTTCTTGCGACGCGGCCTCATCCTCGGGATCGAAAAAGTCCACATTCTCCTCGATCAGCTTCCGCTCAACCTCACCTCGAATCGCCAGATACTTGACGTAGTCAATCAGCGCATCGATCTCCCCTTCGCTCAGCAGCTTGAACGACGGCATCGCCGTTCCTGCCACGCCGTTCAGCAGAACATGCCGTAGATCGTCATCCGTCGGCTTCATCCCGATCGGCGTTGACTTGAACTTGAAGGTCCCCATCCGGAAATCGCGTGGGTAAGGGTTCAGAAAGGCCGCCGTGGGTCCCCGCCCATCGCCGGAAATGCCATGACAGTGCACGCAATGTTGCCGATAGAGACCACGTCCTTGGCCGAGCTGATCGCTGCTCACCGGCCCCGCTGCAATCGCCAGTCGATCCGGATCAAGACTTTCGAGCCCCTCCGCGTCGCGAACCAAGAATGGTTCGTCGGGTGTGCCGAACAAGGCAGTCAGTGCATTCACGATGTTGGTGACCTGTTGCGGGTCATATGCACCGCCCGAGCGCGACTCCTGCAACCGCAGGTAGACTTGGTTGCTCGTGAATTCCGCTTCGGAACGACCGCAACCGGCGATCACGAACAAACCGAGGATCAAAAACCAGCTTCGGACTCCGCGAACCGGCTTTCGCCTCGTTTGTTCACCACTGCTCCGTTCATTGACCATCGATCTTCCCCGACGACTTTCCCAAAAACCACCCTACTTCCGCGGAACGAAATCGAAACGCGATTGAACTTATCCGTCACCTCTGAAGAGTCGCCGCGTCGATCACGACGTCGAGGATCTTCTCGGAATCAGGTTCCAAAACGAGCTCCAACCGACCTTTGGACCATTTTGTCGACTGACCATCGACAGTGACTTCCTGAACCGGTCCAATCTTCTCCTGCCAGACCCGCAGTTCCACGGGAACTCCCGCCGGCAAATTGGGAATCTCAAAGCTGCCATCTGGCGCCGTCACGGCAAAATATCCGTTCTCGCGCGTCAACATCCACGCCTGCATCCACGGATGAATGCTGCACCGCATCTCAATCGGCATGCGATCCTCTTTCAGCGGCTCATAAACAGCTTCACCCCCGGACGGGATTGTCTGATTGAAGGTCCCGACCATGAGGTTGTGGCCGACCGGATCGCTGTTCAGGACCCGCAGTTTCTGACCAACTTGCAGTGCGACGACGTGCGTCAAAAAGACGCACTCCTTCTGGTCAAAATCGACCGCGTCCGCGGCAACCGAACGTGCCGATTCGTGCAGCCAGGCATCGGGCACGGAGTCGGCAAAGAGCACGACATTGGCGATTCCTCCGGTCGCGGAATCGACGACGAGGTCCTGCGCGTAAACTGTTTTGCCACCCGGTGCGCAAACCTCGACGTCTTTATTCACATTCAAGGCAGTCGGCGAGGGAGCTTCGCCCGACAGACGAAACGTGCCGCGCAGCGTGGCGAATCCCGTCGGCTGAACCTCTTCGGTCGTTCCACCTTCCTGGTCGGTCTCCGAGTCCGCCCCAAATCCCTCGCGAATCTGGGAAACGACCTCCCAGTCTGCCCGCGGTCTTGGAGGTCCCGAATCACCGCATCCACAGCAGACGCAAGCTGCGATCCCGCAAACCCACCAACGCCATCGCTCCGCTGATCCCAACATCTGCCTACCTGTACTTCCTCGAGTCATCGCTTGAGGGACTATAGAGAACTCAAACTGATTGAACACGGCATGTGGGCCGTTTCGGGGCGAGCTCCGTCGAGCGCCCGGGGGCGCGCCTCCGGGACGCCGATCCGCACACGGCCGAACAGATGCCGTGTGCCCTTCTCCCCAGCCTAGAAGTCACACCTTTCGTCAGGTCGTAGCCGAATTCGTGAGAATTCGGAGTCTTTGTTGGTGGGTCCTCCTACTCGAGACCCCCGAATTCTCACGAATTCGGCTACATGCAACTTCAAAACTCCCCAGAGTCGAGGTGGACCGAGTGGTCCACCTCGAGAGACGATCTACGCGGTCGACCGGTCATCCGCCCGGCGTCCACGTTACTTCAACACGGAAGCCTTGATCTTGATCTCGCCAAGATCATTCTCACCTTCCGCGACCTTGAATTCTGCACGGCCGCGTGACCACTTGGTGGCCTTGCCATCCATGGTGACTTGCTGGATGTTTCCACACGTTTCATGCCAGACCTGAAACGTCCATTCGCCGACCGGCAGGTTTTCGATCGTGAACTTCCCGTCCTCGTCGGAAATCGCCATGTAGGGTGATTCTTTCACCACCAGACGAGCGTTCATCCAGGGATGGATGGAACAACTGACCAGCGCGGGCATCCGCTCCTCCTTCGGAAACTGCTGCTTCAGCTCCCCGCCCGCCGGGATGATTGGATTGATCGGCACATTGGCGACTGTGTCGACCTTCGTGTTGTGTCCGACTTGATCCTTGTTGCCCACAACCAGCGTCTGCGTGGTGCGCAGCAAAACGACGTGCGGGGCAAACCGACAGTGCTCGTTGTCCAGACGTACTTCCGCCTTGGCCGACTCTTCGTACTGCGGATGAACCTTCGGCGGCTTCTGACCACGGCCGACGTAGAGCGATACGACGACATTCGCCAAGCCCTTGTTCTGCTCGTTGACAACGAGAGACTCTTCTTTCAGCCCGAACGTACCGCAGAATTGTGCATCTTTCGTCACGTTGACGGCCTTCGCGGCCGGCGGGGTTCCGTCATAGATGAACTGACCGGTCAGGGTTCCCCATTGCGCCGCGACCGGCGCAATGAAGGAGCAGATGGCAAAGCAAACTCCCATAGCAAACTGGCGTAACATGAATCGGTCTCCTGTTCTCGGTTAGGCTGGCGAGGGTCACTCACCAACAGCCTCTTGGGACGGGTCCGCAGATTCTCCGGGCAGTTCAACGGTCGGAACCTCCACCTCATCTTCGGTAGTCGAAGTCGGGGCGGGCGCGGTATCCGACGGGGAACCACAGCCGAGCCCGAGCGGACCGATCAGGACAAAAAACAAAAGGGCATAGCGTGCGGCATTTCGTCGTAACATGGGCCCGGTCTCCTTGTTCAGTACGTGGTCAGCCACCCAGCCGAACGGACGGCTCAGGGGACTTCGACCTCGATCTCCTCTTCGCGCTCTTCTTCATCTCCCTCATCCGCCGACGCGCTCGCCGCCTCGGCCGCTGAGGATTCCAATGGTGCCGACACCGTCTGCAACGACGCCTCAATCCATTGCGAAACGGCTGCCCGCTCCTGAGTGAATCGCGGGTAGTTCATCAGCAGGTCGACGAGCGCATCAACCTGCTCGATACTCGTCCCACGATACAACGACTGATCAACTCCGCCGAGGAATTCCGGATCATTGGCGTTGTAGGTAATGTTCACCGGCATCGGCGTATAAGGCAAGATTTGCACCGGGGACGCGATCCATCGACGCATGTATTCCGGACGCAATCGCTCGCCGACCACCGACAAATCCGGCGCCTTGGCCCGATCATCACCTTCCGGATCATAGTCGCCAACCAGATGGCACTTCACGCAGTAGTCTCCACTGGCCACGATATTCATCGCGTGATCGAACCGAGTCTGACCTCGTGGCCGCTGTTCCGCGGGCAACGCCTCAAGTCGAGCCTGATACCGCTGCGCGGTACCTGTCAGCCAATCTTCCTGCGTTCGTTCGGTCGATTCATACGGATAGACCGCATGGTCTTTCGCCGCAAAGTAATTCACCAAATCCGTCGCCTCCTCGGCCGCTAGATTGAAGCGGGGCATGCGCAGCATTGCGGCCGGACGAATCGGGAATGGTTGCAGCAGGAACTGATAGAGCCACTCGGACTGGACTTTACGACCTTCTCCCATCAGGGGCGGAGGCAGCCAGCCGTAAGCCTGCTTGCCGTCCGCCTGCGGATTCACTTCCTGCTCCAGTTCGGTCACCCTTGGCAGCAGCCAGTGAACGAAATCGCCGCCATAGGTGGATTGTCGATGCTTGATGAACGTGGCGGGGATCTCCAGCGGACTCAACCCTACCTCGTACGCTTCCCCTTCAATTAATGTCGGCTCCCACAAATCGAACATGTGCAATAGCAACTGCGGGTCATACTCGACATCCTCCTCCAGGGGATCCCCATAATCATCGAAGATCATGGGCTGCCCCTCGCGCGTCAATGTGGGCATCCCGTGCAGCGTCGCACGGACCATGCCATTCATCGGATTGACCTGCTGAGACGCTTCGACCTGATCACTGGGGAATTGCGTTCTCATGAAGGGATATGTTGATTCGGGATTGGAGGCCTGAACACCGAATTCCCCAGATGGAAATTCAATCGTCCATTTCTCTGGCTCCACCATGTGGCAACCGGTGCAATTGTATTTCTCCAACACGCGACGGCCAGCGATTAGAGCCTGCTTGTGTTCATCCGGATGGTAGACGAACTCGTACGCAGGCGGTTCGGCTACCAACCCGAGCACAAAGGTGATCACTGACTCACGCTGCTGCGGGCTCAAGCCGAACAGCGGCATTCGCAACCGATCGTTGTAGGAGTCGCGGTTCCGAGCCTTGCGGAAATCGTAACTTCGTGGCTCCTTCAGTTTCTGCCAAATGAAACCGACGCGATCGTTTTCCAGGAGTCGGTCCGTGTAAAACGTCTCGTCGAACTCCCCATGTGAGTCTTCGTGCGGGTCGGCTGTTTCCGCCCCGTGCTGTTCATCGCCCGTCATTGATTGGTGCTCGCCTTCGGCGTGCCCGTGACCGTGACCGACGTATTCGGCAATGTGCTCAAAAGCCAGCCGTGAGGGGTCCTTTCGCCCCCAATCGGCGAGCCCGGTGCCAATGGGCTTGGCATCTTCGAATCCGGGAATGTCATGGCATCCGAAGCAGCCGTATTTGGAGATGGTCTTGTGTCCCACGTACAACAGCTTCTTTTGCCGATCCAGTGGTCCCGTCAGAATCGCCTCGGCCCCTTCCAGCCGGTTGGCGAGACGCTCGGGAATCTCCCCGTTCTGCAGGGCCTGGCGCGCATCATCGACGTAAATTTTGGTCTTCAGATGCTCCAGCACCAGATCATCCAGGGCCGCCGCATCCGGCGTCAGTGCTTCCGTCGTACCGGGTGCGGGCTGCCATCCGGACGAACTTTGCAGCAGATACGCGGCAATGTCCGCCGCCGGTTCCGACACGGTGCCATCCTCCTGCTCAACCGGTCGCAGATCGAGATCCGGCATCTTCGTGCGCGGGTGATAGTTCATCGGCGATCGCAGCCACGAATACAACCACCGGCGCGCATCCGGCGTGTCGGGCAGCGAGAACTTGTCGGCAAGATTGGAAAGCTCGGGACCCTGAGTCGCTTTCCCCGCCGGGAATTCCGCATGCGCATGACACGCCAGGCAACCGCGTGTCTCGAACGCCAGTCTTCCCCGCTCGATCGCGGCTTCATCCGTCGGATCAAGCGCCCCCGTCGGCTCGACGACTTCCGGCGTTTGGCTTCGATCGAGCAGGTAGGTGACCAATCCCAGAATTTCAATCGGCTCGAACCGTTCGGCCACCGTCCGCTCCTTTTCGTCCAGGTGGTCCCAATGTCCGAAGAAGCGTGGCATCCGCGTGGTCGGGCGAAAATGCGCCGGGTCGCGAATCCAGTCATACAACCACGTCGGCCCCACCTTCTCGGCGATGTAGCGCAGGCTCGGCCCCGTCTTCCGCAGGGTACCGGGGATTTCCACGTCCGCGAGAACCGTGGTCAGACGATGCGTGGAGGACGACAATTCCGACTGCTCCGCCTCGGCGTCCTCCTTCAGGAACTGCAACAGCTGATGGCGAACCGCATCCCGCTCCGGGTGCTGCACCAACTGGCGAACCCAATCTCGCGTCTCGTCGGTGAGCGCAGCATAGTTCGGATCGGCCTGGATTTGCGATGCGGCGGCGGAGTAATTGGGCTCCAAACGCATGTCCGGCCCGACGCGCAGGTCAGGTCCGTTGTACCCATTGATCTCGTGACACCCATAGCAACCGTATTCGCGTACGAGTTGATAGCCTTCGACGAGCTTTGGTGCGGGTGGCTCAGAAAACTGGCTACTGACCTCGAGTTGTTCGACCTCGTGGTGGCACTTCAGGCAGCTGCTTTCGGCAAACCGGCTGGGAAGCATCGGGTAAATCCAATGGTGGTTGTTAAACCAACCGTACTCGCGACTCCACCGCTGCTGCTCTTCGGGATCATTCGGTGTGTGCGAAGCCCATTTGAACGACGTAGCACTTCCCTGCCCTTCATGGCAGACCGTACAGCCGAAGGTCGAAACCTGATGCGGACTCAGCGAACCGACGAACAGATCCAGACGGGGATGAGAACTGAACGGTTGTGGCAGTCCCCTGCGGAGCCGAATCGAAAGCGGTTCACCCCATCGCACTTCTCGTAACAGGAACCGATACGCGTCCTGGATCGACAGCACTTTGTCTTGATTCACATACAACAAGACATCGCCGACAGCCAGACCGGCCGCATCGCTTGGCGTCTCCTGCGAGGGCTGGGCGGTGGCGGCAAGACTCTCCGGTAACACGCGTCGGACGGCAACCTGCCCTGGTTCAATCAGTCCCCCCGCGGCAAGTTCCAAGCCGTACGCCTCTCGGAGTTCACTCTCGTAATCACGCGTCTCTCCCTGCCCCTCTTCTCCGCTGGACTCCGGACGGGATTCCGGCGCCGTCATCTGCAGAACCAGCTCCCGGGAATCCTCGTACAGCGGGTCCACGGCGGAGCCGGGAGCAGTTCGGTCGATCGCCTGATGACAGGTTGTACAGCGATCAAAACGTCGAACCGTCCCGAAGCTGCCATTGGGCATGGTCAGGTTTTCCGTCCACAGGTTCTCAATCTTCAGTGGGGAATTGAACGCGTCGAATACCGGGATCTCGAGCCACTTTTTTCCGAGGAACGGAGGACGGCTCGTAAAGTACGTCGCCGCCCGTTCGTCGAGCGATGACGCCAACCGCTCGTATTCCGCCTGACTCTCTGCCAACTGCCGTTCAAGCTCATCGACCGGCGCGGTCATCTGGCTCAACAGGTCCTGGAGTGATCTCCGCTGAGTGGTTGCCGTCTGGTAAGCGACGGTAAGTTCGTCTCGCTGCTGCCGCAGCTGATCAATTTCCGCCTGCAGCGTAGGAAGTTGCGCCGTTCGATTGTCGCGCACGGCCAGATCGAAATTGGCGCGACTTTCGTCCAGATCCGCGGATTTGAACTTTCGCTCGCTCAGCAACGTGTCTTCTTCGAATTTTGCGCGTCGGACGGTCTCCTTCATCGAATCGATCAGGGCGCGAAACGACTCGGCGCGAGCCTCGGGAGCTTCCTCGGCGGTGGCTCGCTCGTACTGCTGGCGCAAAGTCTCGACCCGTCCGGTGTCCTGGACCAGGCCCACAAACCGATTGAACAACTCCGCCTCGGGCCCTTGTGCGCGTGCCGCCGCAAGATCATCCTCCAACTGGCGGAGCGTATCCACGTTTTGCTGAGCCTGCTCCGTCTGCATCCGCCAGCGAGTCAACTGGGTATCGACATTCCGCATGCGCCGTTGATACTGCTTCCATTCCCGCGTGTGATCGGCGGCGATCATCGCCACCGTCGCGATCAGGAGCAACACACCGGATGCACCGAAGGCGACATGCAGCACCTTCATGTCGTACCATGTTTTTTCGGTTGCAGGCATCTTGCGAACTCCTATCGCAGCGCCGTCCTTCGGGGACGGCCATTTATAGGTTAAGGAAGAATTCCGGAATGCTGATGATGTATTTCAGATTCAGCGTCCAGCGCAGAACCATCTTGATGGGCAACAGTGCCATGAACAGCAACAGGGTCGACATGAGCATGTAGCGAATGAGGCCCATCCGCACAAAGAACCGCCGGAAGACGGTGACCGCCAGCAGCGGAGGAACCGCGATGAAATACCCGAGGGTCAGAACGATCCCCGGTAACTCCCGGTAAAGAATGTACAAGATCTGAACCAACAACCCCGCATTCTCCGGGGCTCTGGGTAACGCGCGACCGAGTCCCTTGATCCAGAAGTATTGCGACAAATCTACGTTGTTGAGGGCTTCCACCTTGTGGGGATCCCAAAATTCGTAAGGCCCGAAGAAGTTCCAGTTCGGCCCGCGCAAGAACGTCCCGAGAATGATCAACGTAATCCAAAGCTCGAGGAACCCGAACTGGAAAACAAGGTAGGCAAACTTCCGTTCTCGAATCGTGTAATACCCGTTGCCCGACTTGTTGAAATCCAGAAAGGGAATCGCCATCAATCCGACGATTACCAGACTCGGCAGCACAACACCTGCCATCCAAGGATCGAAGTAGACCAACATCTCCTGCAGACCAAGGAAGTACCACGGCGCCTTGGAAGGGTTCGGCGTTTTGACACTGCTCGCAGGCTCTTCCAGCGGCGCCTGGAGTCCGATCGCCCACAAGATCAAGATCGCCGTCAGCGCCACCATGCAGATCAATTCGATGTAGACCAGGTCCGGCCAAACCAAGACCTTCTCGTTGTCCAATGCCTCGAGAGGCTTTTCGCCGCGCGCTGTGCGATCATCGTTTTGGACGGCCCGATAGGTCGCCAGCCAGGTAAAGAAACCCAGCAGAAACACCATCGCGACGATCGGAACATTGTCCGGTTTCGTCACGATGGCCGCGAATTCCGGATCGACGATCGACATTCCCATCGCCAACAACAACAGGTTGAGGCCGATCCAGGCCACAATCGGCTTGACAAAGAACCTGCGGAAAATGAAGAGCACAACCAGCAGGAGCAGCGTTCCCAACGAATACGTCATCGCATTCGACAGCCGCTGATCGACAAAATTCTTAAAGAAGTCCGGCATCCCGATCAGCTTCATCATCTCGGGATTGCCGTTCATTCCGGCGAAGGCGAACGGCGCCAGGACAACAAACAGGATCGCCACCACCAACCACAGCAACGCCAACTCGCCTCGCTGCAACCGTTTCCAGCAATAGAATGCCGCGATCGCGTTCATCGCTGCCAGACACAGAAAGAAAGCGCCCAGAAAACCAGAAATATTCTGCAAAAACAGGTCTTCGTTGACGTGCATGGTTTTCCGTCTTTCGATCAGT
>CAZFWV010000003.1:65877-68546 GCA_964522605.1 uncultured Pirellulaceae bacterium | reverse complement strand
TTTGGAGGAGCACCAGATTCGTGGACGGTTACCTCACAATTTGCGGACACTGCAAGCGATTTTGCTCCAGAATCGACGCGATTACGGCCTTGCGATCAATCGATCGGCGTCGCGTGCGAATCGACGCGACGCTTGGCGCCGTCTGATACGTCGCCGCCGTCGGGCAGTTCGCCTGGTCGAAGAGCTTGGTTTGCGCATGGAATTTTTTGAAGCCCAGTGGGAGCGGTTGCGGGCCATCGATCGCGACATTCAGCGACCAAACTCGGAAGACGCCCACCAGCGTAACCGTTCGGCTGACAACAGCCAAATGCCCGAGGAATTTGCGAATCGCGGGAGGCCGCGTCGCCAGATCTTGGCGGATCTCCAACAGACTTCGGTCGAATTCCATCGTCGCGTCGAGCGGATTGAGCAAGTGCTCCGAGTCCATCAGGAGGCGAAGAGTCGCTTGTCGGAAGCCAACCTGCGGCTCGTAATATCGATTGCAAAACGATACTGCAATCGAGGTGTTCACTTGAGTGATTTGATTCAGGAGGGCAATACGGGATTGATGCGGGCCGTGGAAAAATATGAGTATCGTCGCGGCTTCAAGTTCAGTACCTACGCGACTTGGTGGATTCGCCAGGCGGTTGGGCGTGCGGCCGCCAATCAGGGGCGGATGATCCGCGTTCCATTTCAGGCTCTATCCGATGCGTTGAAGGTGCGAAGGTCCCATGCGGAGCTGCTCGCCAAACTGGGGCGTGAACCGTCAATCGATGAAATCGCAAACGAAACCGGCATGAGCCGTGACTGGGTGCAGAGTGCTCTTTCAATCGATTTGGAACCGATCAGTTTTGCCCTCTCGGTTGCGCGAGACGAGGAAGGAATGCTCGGGGATGTCATTCCGGATGACAACTGCGACGAACCTGCGGTTGCTGCGAGCCACAATGTTCTGCGACGACGTATTGCCCAGTTGATGGAGACATTGACTCAACGTGAACGAGAAGTCGTGCAACTTCGATACGGACTCCAGGACGGTCGAGAGCACACGCTCGAAGAAATGGCTCGGATGTTTCATGTCACACGGGAACGGATCCGACAGCTTGTGCGACGAGCGTTGGACAAGTTGCAGCATCCCCGCCGACGCTCTGAGTTGGTTGGATTCTTGGATGCACAGGAGCATAACATCAGCTCCTATCCACCGGAACACAGCCGGCAGGTCGCCCCCGAGACACAAGAGCCGCCGAGTGCGCGAACAGGGGACACACAACCGTTTGAAAAACGACTGACTTCGCGCAGCCGTCGTTATCATCGCGGCCGATCGGTCCCATCTCGCGCACAACGAAAGGTTCCCACGCCCGCGGCATTACGAGCCATTCAGGAAGGTGTCCGTCGTGGCGATGGTGTAGCGCGACTCGAACATTTGGGACTGCCACAGCGAACGATCTCGATGCTCGAAGAATCAAAATTCTCGATCATTACGTTGCGCGATCTGGTCAACGTCCGCCGAACCGACCTGCAACAGATCAGACATCTGGGGGAGGGTGCCATCGACCGAATCCTGGATTGCCTGACAAGGTACGATCAACTCGAGAGCCAGCCCCCACAAAACTAGCAGCAGCTAACGGTCAAAGATGTGTCGTCTGCGCGAAACTTGCTCGTAGAGCCATTCCCAGACCGGTTGGCTGCCGGGCAGATGGAGCAGTGGAGCGAGGGGCCAGAGGGCCGGTAATTGGCCGGTGAGATATCGAACTGCCGTCGCTCCGTTATGACGTCCACCATGGTGGTCGACCACATAGACGTGCTGCTCCAGTTCTTTTTGGGACAGATCTGGATACCGTTGAGTAACGACGGGGTCCTGCAACGGCAGAAACGCAAGTTGGTCGCGCAGATCGATGCGGCTGAGTGCCTGCGCCGACGCGCGGCACAATCGGCAACTTCCGTCGTAAATCACCACATCGGCATCTGGCCGCTGGTCAGGGCTCGGTAGGGCCTGCGAGGGATTCGGTGTCATCACGGTGGTCTCGTGTTGCTGCTTCGAAAAAAGACTCTGGCATAGCCAGTGCCACCCCATTTGTCGAACAACTTCTTAGATTGTGGATGCTTGGAGTTCAGCCAAGATTCGACTTGAAGTTACCCACGGTTGTCGGTATCCCTGTTCGTTGTTTCGAGTTCGGATCCCAGGATGCCACGCAAGGCGATCGGCACAATCAGTGTCGTTACGACCGCGACAATTACGATCGCGGAGAACAGGTATTCGATGACGGGCGGCGGAGGCTGCGGATGCGAAAACAGTCCGGCGCGTAGCGCAATCCCCGCGACGATTAATTCCACCGCACCACGTGCACTCATCGCCGTCCCCAGCGCGAACGCTTCTCGTTGCGGCAGACCAACCCAACGGCCGGCCACTCCCGCCCCCAGCATCTTGCCGAGGAAAGCCACGGTCAGCAATACAGAAAGGAAGAGAGGGATTTTGGTGACGGCACTCAAGTCCAGTTCGAGCCCAATCGATGCGAAAAACACCGGTGCAAGGAATCCGGTTGTGATCCCAGAGACTTTCTGTCGCACCTGTTGATAAGTGTGTTGTTCGATACTGCGCCGACTGAAAAAGAGGCCTGCCACGAAGCTGCCGAGAATAAAATGCATTCCGATCAGTTCGGCAAGCAGGGCAAATGCCATCGCAACAATCAATA
>CAZFWV010000003.1:63777-65777 GCA_964522605.1 uncultured Pirellulaceae bacterium | reverse complement strand
TAAGCGAGTGTCTAATTGGCCCAGGTCCATCAAGACGCGAACGGCGACGGGGACGGCCGTAATGGCCAGAGCTGTTCCCACGAACAGCGACTGCGCGAGGCGGTATTCGTTCGCGGGAAGCCAGTACCACGCCACGGCAAAGCCGATACCTAAGGGGACAAGCATTGCGGAAATGGCTACAGGCAGCGCGCCGCCGGTTACTTCAAAAAGCTCCTTCGGCCGCATTTCAATTCCCGCAAGCAACATCAGGAAGAAAATCCCCAAGTCCGTGATCGCAGCAAAGACCGGGTCCTCCTGCAGGCCCGCCAGAACAGGCAGGCGCGCCGAATAGGCGGTCGCAATCGCTCCAAGTAGGATCCCACCAATCAGTTCACCCACGAGCGCCGGCTGGCGCAGGCGAACCGCCACTTCTCCCAAGGTCCGAGTGACCACCAGCAGTACTAGAAGGATGTAGAGTATTTCCATACTCGGAACCCAGCAATCGACCCACAAAACGGGCCGACTGAGATGAGGTGAAAGAACAAACTGCGTCCGGTGAAGCTGAGCGGAGCCGATCGGCAACGTTGGCTACTTCGACAGCCACTCAGGAAGTTCAAGTTGATTCGCGCGATACCAGCGTGCTGGGTCTTCCTGAAGTCGTCGAGCCATTTCGGGAACTGTGTCTCGCAGGGAATGCTCGGGAATCCACCCAAGTCGATTCCGCGCTCGCGTGATGTCTACCGGGTAATGGGCATCGGCCAGATCGATCATCCACGGCTTGATGAAGGTATCATGGCCGACCTTTTCCTCGGCCCACGCACCCACCTTTGCTACCGACTTCGGGATTTCAACCGTCGACCAGGCGGTGCCGTGGAGGATCTCACCGATCATCTGCTGCAATTCGCCATAGTTGACTACATCCGGTTCTCCCACGAGAAACAGCTCTTCCGACTCCAGATCGTGACGTCGCTGAATCACTTTGTGAATGCATGCGGCCACGTCATCGAGGTGTACGAACGACTGGCCATGATCAAGGTTGCCTGGGAAGAAATGACTCTGCAGTTCTTCTTCAAAGATGCGGCGAATCTGTTGGGCAATCGGAATGCTGTGACAGTCTTCGTCGTAGGCCCCAGCAATTCGTAACACGACAGAAGGAATGCCGTTACGCGACTCCGAAATTAATTTCTCGGTCGCCAACTTCGATTTTGGGTAATCCCATTCTGCGTTTACAGGTGAATCTTCGGTCAAGAGCTGACCTGGTGATGTAGCCTGCATCACGAGCAGCGTACTCGAGAACACAAATTGATCGACTTCGAAAGATTGCAATCCCTGCAAAAGTCGGCCCGTACCTCGAACGGTCAGGTCTTGATACAGCGGACTTGGCTCTCCCGAAAAATCGTAATAGGCTGCCAGGTGGATAACGCTCGCCAAGTGATTACCGTGACGTTCGCGAAGTTGGCTGAGCGAGTCGCTCACGGCGGCGTCGTCTGTCAGGTCGCAGCGGATCCAGTCGGTATTGGGGACCTCCTCGTCAGGTTCGACGACGTCGAACGCGGCAACAGGAAACTCACCCGCGAGCGCCCGTACAAGACGCATGCCGATTAAGCCTGCCGCTCCTGTCACGAGAATCGGACTACTTTCTGCGGAGTGTGCACTTGAAGTTGTCATCGAATTGTATTCCTTCCTGGTGAGTGATTTATCATGTGTCGTTGTGCTGTCTACGGGCAGTGCCATGCGACAATCGGCCCGCGGAATTCGGGAGAGTTCTCGGCCCAGTGAACTTCGGCTCCGAGACCTTCGACAAGGAACGCACAGAAACGAGAGTCTGTTCCGTGACGTGCAAGCGCGGTGCCAAAAACGAGGTCCCCGGAACTTAGACGCCATGACGCGTCATCTTGTCGGGTCGGGCAGTCATGATGTCGGGCATCTGCCCGGTCACGGGCTCGTGGTCATCGGAGGAATACGAAGGTGGAGACAGCCCGGCTTTCAAAAAGGGTGAATTCGGAACAAATCTTGCGAAT
>CAZFWV010000003.1:0-63677 GCA_964522605.1 uncultured Pirellulaceae bacterium | reverse complement strand
CATCGCGTGGGTGCCACTGGCTCTGCCAGTGCAATACGAGAACTGTGCTCCATCGGCTAGGATCAATCGAATCATCGGGCCGTTTCAACACTCTCCGTCACGTCTTATGAATCTATGAATGCGGCAAGCCTATTGGTCGAGTGTCTGGAGCAGGAGGGGATCGAATTCGTCTTTGGGGTACCTGGTGAGGAAAATGCCGATTTTCTGCTAGCGTTGGCTGAATCGGATCAGATCCGCTTTGTGTTGACGCGTCACGAACAGGGCGCGGCGTTCATGGGTGACGTGTATGGCCGGCTGACCGGTAATCCCGCCGTTGCACTGTCCACGCTTGGCCCCGGAGCAACGAATCTTGTCACGGGAGTCGCCAATGCGAACATGGATCGATCGCCCCTGATTGTGATTACGGGACAGGGCGATGTACATCTGCATCACAAAGAGAGTCACCAGGTCATCGATGTCGTGGGCATGTTTCGTCCGATTACGAAATGGGCTCATGCGATTCGCCATCCCGACACGATTCCCGAGGTGGTGCGCAAGGCGGTTCGGTTGAGTCGAAGTGAGAAGCCAGGTGCCGTCCATCTGGAGCTTTCAGAAGACATCGCAAGAAGGAGCACAGAAGAAAGGCCTCTGCGCCCCCACCGTTTTCGGCGACCTTCCGTCGACGAATCGGCGCTCGAAGAAGGCCTGGCCATGTTGCAGGCATCAACCCGGCCGGTGATCATCGCCGGCAATGGGACGATTCGCCGGCGGGCGAGTCGCCAACTTCGACGATTCTGCGAATTGACTTCGATCGGTGTCGTCAGCACGTTCATGGCGAAAGGCTGCGTTAGTTCCGAAGCAGAGTACTGCTTGTTCAGTATTGGGCTGCAGCAACACGATCAGGTGTCTCGCCACGTCGACGAGTCGGATCTGGTGATTACCATTGGATACGATATGGCTGAATATCCACCTCGACTCTGGAATCATCGAGGAGGCAAACCCATCGTCCATATCGATTTTGTTCCAGCAGAAATTGACGCTCACTATCATCCCGAAGTAGAACTGATTGGCGACATCAGTCAGATCCTGGAAACGCTCGTGGCGAGGTTGAACGACATGGGCGTTCCCCGAATCGATCGGTTACGACAAGCGGAAACAAGACGGTCGATGCAAGCGGACTTTGCTGAGTTCTGCGACGACGATACGGAGTCGTGCGTCCGTCCCCAAAAGGTCTTGTGGGATGTGAAACAGGTCTTAGGACCGAACGATCTGCTGCTTTGTGGAGTTGGAGCGCACAAAATGTGGGTTGGTCGGTATTACCATTGCCAGGAGCCGAACACGTGTCTGATGTCGAATGGATTCTGTTCTATGGGGATGCCCCTTCCGGGAGCAATCGCAGCGCATCTGGTCGACGCAGATCGACGCGTTCTTGCAATTGTCGGCGACGGGGATTTCCTGATGAATGTACAGGAAATGGAGACCGCCAGGCGATTGGACACCGATATCACGGTGATGGTATGGGAAGACCATGACTTTGGCCTGGTAAGTTGGAAGCAGGACCTGGAGTTTGGGCACCATGTGGACATGACCTTCGGAAATCCCGATTGGCATCAATTGGCGGATGCCTTTGGATGGCGTTGTTGGCGAGTCAATCGCTCTCGAGACGTCCTACCGTCGCTGCTGGGTGCTTTCGAACACCGCGGCCCCTCGCTGGTCGTTGTACCGATTGACTATCGCGAGAACCGACGGATGTCCGAACGTCTTGGTGCATTCGCCAGTCGGATCGGCTAAACAAATGGTTACCAATGTTGGCCTTCGCCGGGCGAGCGGTCTGCCAAACAACACGCGATGCAGCGGATTGCCTTCGTACATGGCGCGTCTGCCTGGGCTTTGACACAAAAGCCACGGTCAACATAGGCCGACTTGAGACAGAGCCTGGAAGCCGTTTCAAAACCGAGATTCGGGAGGGCGAGGCTCCTGCCGAGCCGGCGTTTATCGCAATTGCGGCTCAGCAGGAGCCTCCCCTCCCAGTATTGAAACCGCCACGAGTTGAGAATCAGCGGACGCCTCCAGCAAAGGAGCGAGAAGTATGGTTCAGCAAAAGTATCCATTCTATCTGGCGAATCGTGCGTGTCAGCCGAATGCCGATTTGGAGGTGGAAGACAAATACTTGGGAGAAGTTGCGACACGAGTGGCTCGCGCCGATGCAAGAATTCTCGACGAGGCGATTACGCGCGCCGCACAGGCAGCGGCTCCCATGCGCCAAATGGCTTCGTATCAGCGGCGCGCGATCCTCGAGCATTTGGTGAGCCGGTCAAGCGAACGTGCTGAAGAGTTAGCTCAGATCGTCTGTCTCGAGGCGGGTAAGCCGATTCAACATGCACGCGGTGAAGTCTCGCGGTTGATCGATACCTTGCGGATCGCTGCCGACGAATCAACTCGAATCATGGGCGAGGTCATACCGCTTGATGTCTCTGCCCGAGCGGCCGGCTACCAAGGAATGTGGAAGCGCATACCGATTGGCCCGTGCGGCTTCATTACTCCCTGGAACTTCCCTTTGAATCTCGTCGCTCACAAAATTGCTCCAGCAATTGCCGTCGGGTGTCCGTTTGTTCTCAAACCCGCAAGCGCAACACCCGTCAGCGCTCTGGTACTTGGCGAAATGTTAGCTGAAACGGAACTCCCCGAAGGAGCATTTTCAATCCTCCCGCTGTCCAGTCGTGACGCTGGCGCTTTGGTCGAAGACGAGCGTATCAAAAAGCTAAGTTTCACCGGTTCGGCCGAAGTCGGGTGGGAGCTTCGTGATCGGGCACGCAAGAAACAGGTGACGCTGGAGCTCGGCGGCAATGCGGCCTGCGTCGTAGATGCCGACGCAGATCTAGATGACGCCGTCCGCCGGATTGTGTTCGGTGGCTACTATCAGTCGGGGCAAAGTTGTATCAGCGTGCAACGTGTACTGGTCCATGAGGCTGTGTATGAAGCCTTCCGGGATCAGCTTGTGTATGCGGTACGCGAACTGGCCTTAGGTGATCCTCGGAAGGAAGAGACGTTTCTCGGTCCAATGATCTCCACCGACGAAGCAAGGCGAGTTGAAGATTGGGTCGCATCTGCGGTGACGGCAGGAGCGAAGCTGCTGAGTGGCGGTCGTCGGCAAGGGCGCATGATGGATGCAACCGTCCTCGAGGACGTACCGAAGACGGCGAATGTCTATTGTCAAGAGGTGTTTGGCCCCGTCATTATCCTGGCAAGATCTACTTCTTTCGCAGAAGCATTGCAGGAAGTGAATCAGAGTGACTACGGATTGCAGGCGGGCGTGTTCACGCGCGACATCCACAAAGCGTTTCAGGCCTGGGATTCGCTGGATGTTGGCGGTGTGATGATCAACGAAGTACCTTCGTGGCGCGTCGATCATATGCCCTATGGTGGCGTCAAGGACAGTGGTTTGGGGCGAGAAGGGTTGCGTTGGGCGATGGAGAGCATGACGGAAGTCCGGTTGCTCGTAATACGCAACCCACCGGGTGATTCGCACGGATGAACGCGTTGAATCCGTTGCGTGCTGCGGAATTCGAGAAAGAGGACGCCGGCGTCCATTGCAGGGCGAAAGATGCCTCTTCGGCCTGA
Organism: uncultured Pirellulaceae bacterium; assembly: GCA_964522605.1. Classification (GTDB taxonomy): domain Bacteria; phylum Planctomycetota; class Planctomycetia; order Pirellulales; family Pirellulaceae; genus CAVZLD01. The sequence continues at coordinate 60,077 of CAZFWV010000003.1, read as the reverse complement.
CCTGTCAGGCACGACCGTTCTGTCGTACCTTTGTCGCTCCTGTCGCTTAATCGCCAAAGCCCCGATCGCGCTGATACGCTTCCAGTTTCCACGTTTCCAGGCTAATCTCTTGGGTGCGAATGCGAATGACGAGATCCAGGCCGGCTTGCACGATTTGGTGAATCCTCTCGCGCACCTCGGGTGAATTCGTCAGCGTACTGCGCACTTCGGCCGTTGTCGCCAACTCTTGGACCTTTCGCTGGACAGATGTGAATGTGACGAGGATGTCGTGATCTTCCTCGCGTAGTGCTTGCACTCGAGACAGTAGATCCGGGTCCTGCCCGCCAATCTCGCCGAACGTCTGTTCGTGCGCGGTTGGTAGCGTACTCTGCAGTTCGTGGCCTACCCGCTCGCCGGACGTTCGCAGGTTCTGGATCCACGAAGGAAATTCCCCGGGCACGATCGGGGTTTCCAGATCGCGTTCCCACGCCTGCAGCGCATTGTCCAACCGTTCTGAATTCACACTCGCTGCCATCATGCACTCTCCACTTCCCGACGTCCGAAATTCCGGTTTTCTGTACTGCGAGTACTGCGAGAACGTTGTGAGGCACGACCGGTCCCATTCTGACGTTCATTCACTGCGGCTTGGTCAAAGATCCTCAATCGGCAACGCGAAGTCGACAAATGCCGGACTTCCGTTGATCGTCTAGGCTCATGGGCTGCGCAGCCGCCGTTATGATGTCGTCGGAGCCGTCTGATCCGACGGTTGTTTTACGGTTAAGACGGGACATTCTGCCGTCCGCACAACCGATTCCGCGACACTACCCATTACCAGGCGAGTCAAGCCAGTTCGGCCATGAGATCCAAGAACGATCAGGTCGACGTCATCCTCCTCCTTAGCAATCTCGACGATCGCGTGGGCGGGTGACCCTGTGACCAGACGACGCTCCGTCTCGATATCCGACGTCGGCGGTTTTACACGCTGAAGCAGCCGTTCTGCATCTTCTCGCTCGTCCTCGGTTAGCGGGGCGTAGGCGGCCGCCAGACCCTCGGCATATCCAACTCGCGGCTCGTGGACATGGATGATCAAAAGCTTGGCGTGGTTATCGCGAGCCAGCGAAGCTGCGAAGTTTAATGCGGCTTCGGAGTTTTCCGAAAAATCAGTGGCAAAGAGAATCGTACGAATCTGCATGATCTGCTCCCTTTCTCCAAAAACAATGTCCAACACGACATGACCGAATGTCGTGTACTTCGGCGTGACTAAGCCGCCGTCCGTGTTGAGCAATACAACACAAAATGCTTACTCGGCAACCTGTCGCGGTGGTCCGTCATTCTGACGCACCAAGGGCCTCTTACCCGCTACTTGAGGTTCAAATTATTGGGTGCCTTGGGCGGTTTCCCGTGATGGCCCGTGCTAGTACGAAGTATCTCGTGAGCCTTTCGGAGCCGGACCGTGCCATACGTGCATCGTATGCCTTTCGATGGCCTGCTGGACTGCATCGAGCCCCGCACGATCCGGGATCTCTTGCAGCAGAGTGCAAAATTCTTCCGGCCACATATGCCAGTAAGCAGCGCCGATTTCCACCTTTAACAGTACACCGGCTTGTGGCTCAAAGCTCTCGTCAAGCGACAAACGGACTTCATCGGCTTCGATCCGCTGTAGTTCTCGTGAGAGTAATGGAATGTGATTGGGGCTCGGGCGCCGGGTCTTCTTTCTTTCCTGCATCCTTATGACTTTCACTGTTCGACTCCGCAACGAATGAAACGCATCGCATCACATAACAGAGGAGCAAGTATCGTGCCGGGCGCCATTCACATGCTCGCTGCGCAGTAAGTTGCTGGCACATGGTTTGCGATGTTTCGATTGTCCGCTCCGTTCGAGCGGCCGAAGTCACCTTCACTCCCACGCGTTCATCAAAAGGTAGAGATGAAAAGGCTAGAGATGCAAATGAACACTCCAGCGGTTGTGAACCGGATCCGACCGATGTCTTGGAAAGTATTTGTTCAAGGCCGAGAGCAGGCCGAGTACGTACGCAAAGTTTTGGAAGCAATGAACCTAGCTTCCTCGGAATGCGCCATGGAACCCAGTCTGTCCGAACCTGCGGTCTTCTCGTTTGTCGTATCCCCCTCCGTCGAATCGCCCCTGACGGCTGCCGAACTTCAGTCGATCCTGGAGGAAGACCCGCAGGTCAAAGTGGCGTTTGATGCCCTGACTGGGACATGATTTCAGTTAGCGCCAACGAAAGGAGTTCCGCCAACAGGGAAGCTCATGGAAGACACGCTCCAGAGCATCCCCGCGGAAGAACAATCGATAGCGGAGAATGCGTTTCCGCGCGTTTCCGCTGCACGGGAAGTCCATCGCTGGCGATTTTTGACGTTGCGGTTTGAAGCCGCCTCTAGAACTGGTTTCAAAACTGGCTTTCGGGAGGGCGAAGCTCCTGCCGAGCCTGGGTTATCCGCATCTTCGGCTCGGCGGGAACCTCGCCCTCCCAGTATTGAAACCGCCTCTTACTGAATCCAGCGTGACCCCGCTCGCCCCGTTTTGTTTTTAGGCATGCTCCCGCTCGCATACCTTTTCGAGTGCCTCACCTGATAGCTCATGACTGTGGGCGCGATAGGCCAGGTCGCCGAGGGACACGACGCCGAGATATGCGCCACTGTCGTCACATAGCACGAGGCGGCGAATCTGCTTCTCCTCCATAATCCGCGCCGCCTCTTCCACGTCCTCATCTGGCGAGACAGTTTCCAATTGCTTTGTCATGATCTCGGATACCGGCGTTTCGGCTGGATTGAGCGCTTCGGCAAGAGCGCGAACGACAATGTCACGATCGGTAATGGCGCCAACGACATCGGGTCCGTCCACGACCGGAAGAAAACCGATGTCGAGTCGCGCCATCGTGTTGGCGGCCTCCGTCAGGCTGGAATTGACCGGAATTGACTCAACGCTTTTGCTCATAATCTCGCGCAACTTCATTTTGTTCTCCCTTATCTTGAGGCAGAGTCACTTGTGTCTAACTCGTGCTCTTTACGCCGCAAATCATGCGCCGAACTGTCAGTGCCGTAAACGAAAGAGGAAGCCATGACACGGCACGGCAGTTGCGACAACAAACCCGATCAGAAGGAGAGGTTCTGATGCAGCTGAATTTCGACGCAAAAACACTCAGCCGAATTCAACAGTTAATCGAGGGGAATTTCACGGGACGGGATGAACTGCTGGCGGCAGCCAAGTCGTTGGACGACGAGTCCCGCGTTCGCATCTGCCGTCGTTTAGCCGATCATCTTGCGGCGAACGCCGTGGAGTTGCAGCAGATCGTCGCCGCAAGCGGTGAAACACCAGCAGGCCCTCTGGATTTGTTCGCCGTCGCGGAATCGCTCTTTGATTTCGTCCGTCTCACGCGAGGTGCACGGGGGGTTTTGGAGACTGCGGTGGAAGGCGAGGAGAACTTGACAAAAGAATATGATCAAGCGATCGAGACGACGAAGGATCCGAACGCAGAGTCGATACTGCGGAAACAACGTGAGGAAATCGCGTTCGGAAAGGAGGTTTTGGAGAACGTGAAACCGCCGAAGGATAAAGACGCGGACGGAGATTGATTTCAGCGGCACGTCTCGCCAGCACAAACCGGCACAGCACAAACCGGCATGGCCGGACAATTCATGCTTGCTCTAACTTCCACTGGACCGCATGACGGACGAGCTCCGTCGTATTCGCAACATCGAGTTTCACTTTGATGTTGTCACGGTACGTTTCGACAGTTTTCGGGCTGATGTCCAGTGCTCTCGCAATCTCACGGACCGTCATTCCCTGACCAATCGCTTCGAATACCTGGAGTTCTCGGTCAGTAAGCGATTCGATTCTCGTGCCACCGGCGTTTCGATCACGACCCAGCGTGGACTCGAGAACGCGTTGCGTCATTTCATGACTCAGATACACTTTGCCGCTCAGCACACAGTCAATTGCTTCCAGAATCCGTTCCCGAGATTTTTCTTTGCTCAAGTACCCCATCGCTCCTGCACGAACAGCTCGTTCCGCGAAGAGTGTTTCATCGTGAACGGACAGGATCAGCATTTTCACACCCTCGTCATCGGCGTGAATTTGCTTAATCAAGTCGAGTCCACTGCCGGAGCGTAAGCTGATGTCCAGAATCACGAGATCCGGCTTCTTCTCTTTGATCTGCTCTAATGCCGATTCCGCATCTGCGGCTTCACCGCAGATTTCCAGGTGGGGCTGACGGGAAAGTAGTGCCGAAAGACCCTCGCGGACGATCGTATGGTCGTCAACGATCAACACCTGTGTTGTTTTCGTACCCGTCTCGGCTTTCCGCTTGGGCATGCACAGTGGCTCCACAAAAAGTGCGGCGCGGCGTCCGCGAACCGTTCTTAACCAGGATGCAACACCACGATGTTAAAGCGGTCTACACCGGGCTTTCCGCACGCGAAGATTCTTTCGGGCGGATATTCGGCGAACAGGCAGTGCCCGGGATCCCGAGGGGCATCTCGGGGCAGCCGATTGGTCGCACGACGATCAACCGGACTTCCTGAATTATGGCAAGAAAGCCATGGGGGGGGAAGCGGTGGCCGGTCGAGCGTCTGGTCTGGAACCTCGCTGGGCGGTTTTGAGGTTCGAACGCCGAGGGGTCACCTATCCGTGGATTCCTGGCCCACCGGCCTCGTATTTCGAGCTGAATCGCTTGACCGATTGCTCCACGATGGAATGCATCAATCTCTCTGCCAGATCATCCAGTTCCGCAGCAATCTCAATCGCCGATTGCTCCTCACCAGCCAGTTGCGATTCGCGTATCGGGTCGATCGTCAGGTAATCCGTCGCTCCTTCGTAGACTTTGACGACCCATCGCAGAAAGTCACGGTCGGCGACTTCCGCAATTTGGTGGTCTTTCCAGCCCGCAGCAGCAAGGTATTTTTCGGCGTTTTCGAGTCGCGTGAAGATGGCCACGGCCTCCTGGTCGCCTTGAGGCCCGGCTGAAAACACGGGAGTATCCAGAACGTCGGTGGCTTTCTTCGTAATCAAGTAGGTCGGCATAGGTCATCACCTCGCTTGAGGAATACAATCGGCTCGCGGTGTGTCCTTGTCAGTCCTTTGTCGTGTTGCAGCGGAGTCAACGGTGCAGCCCGATCGGAGTGCACGCGAAGTGCATAACATGGGCGCAATTGCGGCAGACGAGTTGGACTAGAGTGTAACTCGGACCTCCAATCACCGTTCCGCCTCCGTGGGGAGCGGATGGAGGTGCGACGATATCTCCTGCTTCCAGGCTATCAGGGGCTCCGCATAGCGTGCAGTCTCGCCGGATCCCTTTCTCTCGCATCCATTCAAAAAGTCGGCCCTGCTGGGAGTCATCGATCGGCATAGAATTCGTGTCCCTCGTTGCTTGGAGCGCAATCGTGATCAGAGCAATGATGTCAACCGACCCAGTGCTCCATCTGGAAAAGCTCGGGTGGAACGGTGCCTTGGAAGCTGTAGCGAATTCCCTCCGGCAAACTCTCAAGGATATACACGGCAACGCTTGTTGCCTGAGATTCCTCCTCGCCGGAGTTTCCACTCAACCATTCAATTACGTTTCTGTTGACGGGAACTGCAATCAGCTGCGCCAGATGGTCTTCAATCGATCGAATCATATGGACGTGGCCATCGAACGGCCCGCCAAAGAACTCAACTTGGTTTGTTCGAAGAAACATGATGCAACGTGCCTGCGCTATTCGTCTCGTCTGCGCGTCGTTCTATCGGACTTCTCAGTGTCCTCATAGTGCCCTCATTCAGCGAAGAAGCATTTCCTATGCCAGTCAATCCAGGGCGGGTTCGGCTAGTGTCGCAAGCCGTGGCGAACGGGAGGCGGGACGACCGGTTTGAGGACTGCGTCATGCGCTGCGCGAAGCGTCAGCTTGTCGTAACGGAGGACAGAATGTCGGATAGGAGCCGCGGCCCGCGGGAGCATCGTCCGGCAATTCGGTGTTCGAATCGCGAGACGACCCAGAGAATCGCCGGGGCTGCTGCAGTGCGGAGTCGCGATGTTTCCGCACTTCGGAAGTTGGTGCAACTCAAGTGCTTCCGGTGACTCATTTCCAAATGGTATGTGACTTGCAACAAGGGAGTACGTCCGGACCGGTGGGAAAAATCGACGAGAGCATTTCTTTTCTTGACGGCTCGAGATGCGGTTCTTTCCTCCGCGCGAATCGAAAGCCGTCGACTGTGCTGTTCAGGCGACTCGAAATCTCATTTCTCGGGGGGATCTCCCATGAAACGACGCGACTTCTTGCGGCAGGTCGCCGCTTCCGGAATCTTGGCGGGCCCGGTCATTCGTCGTGCAATGGCCGGGGAGGAGCCGATGGCCGTTTGCCATCCAACGTACGCGAGCGTGAAGGAGGCACTCCAATCACCGAGAGAAAAATATGCTTTCGTTCCCGCGATTCTTGTAGGGACTGGGGCGAAACGACCCGACTATATGGCCACGGTTGATGTCGATCCCGCATCCCAGAAGTACGGCCAGGTTGTCGGTCGACTCCCCATGCCGGACCGGGGAGACGAACTCCACCACTACGGCTGGAATGCATGCAGCAGCTGCCACGGCGAGCGCCACCGCAGGTATTTGATTGTGCCCGGTTTCGCCTCGAGCAACGTGCATATCATCGATGCGCTCGATCCAAAGAATTTGAAACTGGAGAAGACGATCTCGGGAGAAGAGATCGCTCAGAAGACAAATCTATCGACGCCGCATACCGTTCACTGTCGGGCGGATGGCGTGGTAATGATTTCCATGTTGGGCGACAGTGCGGGCAAGGCGCCGGGTGGGTTTCTGGAAATCGATCCAGAGTTCAATATCGCCGGCCGCTGGGAGTCATCTCTCGACAAGATGGATTTCAACTACGATTTCTGGTATCAGCCGCGGCACAATGTAATGGTCAGCAGTGAATGGTCGGCACCGAACACCGTGAAAGGCGGATTTCAATTAGCGGATGTCAAGGCGGGCAAGTACGGGCAACATCTGAATTTCTGGGACTGGTCGAAACGGCAGATTATTCAATCCATCGATCTGGGAGACTCAGGTCGAATTCCCTTGGAGGTTCGTTTTCACCACGATCCCGACAGCACGCATGGATACGTTGGCGCGGCCCTCGGCAGCACAGTCTTCCATTGGCACCGAGTGAACGATCAATGGGAGGTTGAGAAAGTCATCGAAGTGGACCCGGTTCCGACGGAAGGCTGGCCTTTTCCAGTACCGGGGTTGGTTACCGATATCCTCCTGTCGCTCGATGACCGGTTCCTCTATTTCTCCAACTGGCTACACGGAGATATTCGGCAGTACGACATTCAGGATCCCTCGCGGCCGAAACTGACAGGGCGGGTTTGGTTGGGAGGAGTGATTGGCCATGAACCGAATGGCCTGCGGGAGAACCTTGTCGGCGGCCCGCAAATGCTTCAACTCAGCCGAGATGGGCGACGCTTGTACGTAACGAGTTCGCTCTACAGCGTCTGGGACGACCAGTTTTATCCCCGAATGGCTGAAAGGGGTTCCTGGATGTACCAGATTGACTGCGATCCCGACCGAGGCGGAATGCAGCGAAATGAAGATTTTCTCGTCGATTTCGGCCAGGAACCCTGGGGTCCAGCGCGAGCGCACGAAATACGGTTCCCCGGCGGGGATTGCACTTCGGACATTTGGGTCTAGCAACAAGTTACGTGTATGCCGCAGATCTTTCACCCGAGTCTGAATACGGTCTCTCGCGTCAGCATCTTCGGTGCACTCTTCTGCCTGGTGCTGGCAATTGCCATCGCGTTCGTCGTTGTGCGTTCACCTTATGTGACCGGAGCGGGGGTCGTGCGGGAGCAACCTGTCCCCTTCAGCCACAAGCATCACGTCGCGGATGCGGGAATCGACTGCCGATACTGCCACACCGGAGTCGAAGAGTCAGCCTTTGCGGGAATTCCGCCCACGAAGACGTGCATGAATTGCCATTCACAGCTTTTCGAAGACAGTCCGATGCTTGAACCCGTTCGCGATAGCCTGCGAACGAATCAACCGCTGCGATGGACTCGCGTACACGACTTACCGGAGTATGCCTATTTCGACCACAGCATTCACGTTCACAAGGGAATTGGATGCACGACTTGTCACGGTCAGGTGGATCAGATGCCGCTCATGTGGCGCGCGGAATCGCTATTGATGGAATGGTGCTTGGATTGTCACCGAAATCCGTCAGACCACATTCGGCCTCGCAACGCTGTGTTCCAAGTCGATTGGGATGATCGTGCGCTGTCAAAGGATGAGCGGCGGAGTCTGGCGGACGAATATGGCCTTCAATCCAAGATCTCGTGTTCCGTATGTCACCGCTAGAGGAATGTGAATCGGCGTGAACCGAAAACAGAAATTCACAAATACCACGGATTCTTTCATGGGCAGAAAACAGAAGCTCCACGGATCGACGGCCAAAGTCAGTTCTGCAGATGCAGAGAATGGTAGGAGAGGCAGTACCGTTCCTAGCACCTGGCGTAGTCTCGATGAGCTTGCCGGAACGGCCGAGTTTTGGCGTGGTCTTGCGCGAGAGTTTCCAGAACAGGCCGATTCGTGGGGCAACGCGACGTCTCGACGTGAGTTCCTTCGGTTGATGGGGGCTTCGCTAAGCCTCGCCGGCGCAGTGGGATGCACTCGCATCCCCGATGAGGAGATTGTTCCCTATGTCCGACAACCGGAGCAGATCGTGGCGGGAAAACCGCTGTACTATGCGACTGCGATGGAGCTGCACGGTTCGGCGATCGGACTGCTCGTCGAATCGCACGAAGGGCGACCCACGAAAGTGGAAGGGAACCCACTCCATCCGGGCACTCCGGGGAACCGAAGTGACGCGGATCGAACCGTGCAATCGGGCGCGACGAATGCGGTCGCTCAAGCTTCCTTGCTCACGCTGTACGACCCCGACCGGTCTCAGACGCTCATGCGACACGGAAAGATTGCCACTTGGGATTCCTTCCTGACGGAAATCAATTCGCAAATGCGCCGTCAGAAAGAGAGGCAGGGGGCGGGACTGCGGATCCTGACCGAAACAATCGTCTCACCAACAACTTTCGATCAACTTCGTCAGTTGCTGCGTCTTTATCCGCAGGCCAGCTGGCACCAGTACGATCCTTGCCACCAAGACCACGTACGCTCGGGGATGCGTCTTGCATTCGGCAAAGATCTGGATGCAATCTACCACCTGGACCGAGCCGATGTCGTTCTGTCTTTGGATGCCGATTTCTTGGTGACCGGCCCAGGTCATTTGCGCTACGCGGCCGACTTCGCCGAACGCAGGAAGACGATCTCGCCTGATGCTGCTGCCGAGATGAGTCGGCTTTACGTAGTCGAGAGCACTCCGACGCTTACTGGAGCCCGCGCGGACCATCGGTTGTCCGTCACGCCCGATGAAATTACCGCATTTGCGTTTCAGTTGTCGAGGCAGCTAAACGTCGAATTGCCCTCCACTTGGATGAAAGCACACGAGTCGACCGACAATGCGTCTTCAAGTGAGCTGGCGAAATGGGCTCGAGAGGTTGCGGCTGATCTCGAGCATGATCGACCAGCGGGAACCAGCCTGGTGCTTGCGGGTCCCACACAGCCACCCGTTGTGCAGGCGCTCGTGCATGCGATCAACGAGCGCCTAGGCAACGTGGGAAGGACGATCGAATATATCGAGCCGGTCGCCGCCCGACCCGTCATCGAGTCGGAGTCGATCCAGGAACTAGCAGATGCGATGCGCGCGAAGCAAGTTGAGGTCCTCATAATCCTCGGCGGCAATCCGGTATTTACGGCTCCCGCCGACTTGGAATTCAGCCATGCCCTGGAGCAAGTTTCGTTTCGTGTGCATTTGAGTCTTGAAGAGGACGAGACTTCCGAAAGGTGTCATTGGCACATTCCGGCTCAGCATTTCCTGGAATCGTGGAGTGATACTCGCGCCTACGATGGAACCGTGTCGATCATACAACCGTTGATTGCACCGCTCTACAACAATGTATCTCATCACGATCTACTGGCAGTTCTTCTGGGCCAACCGGGCCAGAAAGCGTATCAGATCGTTCGTCAACACTGGAAACCTCAAATCGATGAATCGGTGGCATCATTCGACGATTGGTGGCAGAAAGCACTCCACGAAGGTGTGCTTCCAGGAACGGAGTTGCCCCGGGTTCGTGCGTCGATTCAGTGGGCATCGGATGCAATCGAGGACAGAACGACCGCTGATGAAACGGCAGACTCGTCGCTTGTCTTGGTCTTTCGCGCCGATCCCACAATTGACGATGGACGGTTCGCCAACAATGCCTGGCTGCAGGAACTTCCCAAACCGCTAACTAAACTGACCTGGGATAACGCCGCGCTGATCAGCCCTCAGACTGCAAGACAACTCGCTCTGGAGAATGAAGACCTGGTCGAAATCAAGATCGACGATCGTACCGCGACATTTCCCGTGTGGATCTTCCCTGGCCAGCCGGATCGCGTCGTAACTGTGCATTTTGGCTATGGTCGAACTCAAGCGGGTACGGTCGGGAGCGGGACGGGATTTAACAGCTATCCTCTGCGAACCCGCGATTCTCCGTGGTCTGCAATAGGGGCGTCGCTCCGCAGGCTGGACGCGAAGCACCGCTTGGCGACAACGCAGAACCATTGGCTGATGGAAGGTCGCGATCTCGTTCGTTTCGGGACCCTTGCGGAATGGAAAACAAATCCGAAGCATCCCAATTTCGTCGAATCCACCCACGAAGCGTCCGACGTGTCGTTCTATCCGACATATGAATACGAAGGGTACAAGTGGGGGATGGCGATTGACCTGAACGCATGCACCGGCTGCAATGCCTGCGTGGTTGCCTGCCAAGCGGAGAACAACGTTCCCGTGGTTGGCAAAGATCAGGTTCGCCGTGGACGCGCGATGCACTGGTTGCGCATTGATCGTTATTACGAAGGTGAACTAGCCAGTCCGTCGATTCTGCACCAACCCGTAGCCTGTGTGCATTGCGAGTTGGCGCCCTGCGAAGTCGTGTGTCCCGTCCACGCCACAGTCCATGGCGATGAGGGATTGAATCAGATGATCTACAACCGTTGCGTAGGTACGCGTTACTGCTCAAATAATTGCCCGTACAAGGTCCGAAGATTCAATTTCCTGCAGTACTCTGACACGGACACGCCCGTTCTCAAATTGCTGCGGAATCCGGATGTGACTGTCCGTAATCGAGGCGTCATGGAGAAATGCACCTATTGTGTGCAGCGGATTAATGCGGGACGGATTACCGCAGAAAAGGAAGGCCGCTCAATTCGTGACGGGGAAGTGGTAACGGCTTGCCAGGCGAGCTGCCCGTCCAACGCGATTGAATTCGGCGATTTGAACAACCCGTCCAGTCGGGTCAATGAAAGAAAAGACCAACCATTGAACTACGATCTGCTCGGTGAACTGAACACGCGGCCAAGAACCTCCTACTCCGCGGCAATCCGCAATCCGAATCCGCGATTGTTGTAAGGTGCTCGCTCATTCGAGGACACACCGGATGCGTACATCCGGAACGGAAATGGCGCTTCGGACGGTGATGGTGTCTGCCAATTTGGAAAATGGAAGGAACAGGAAAGGCACGAGATGCCCGGAGTCGGCAAGGATCACGAAACGCGATTGATCGAGCGGGGAGAGACCTTCGCCTCCGTTAGCGATAAGATCAGCGCAATCGTGCTCACGCGAGGCACAACGCGTGGGTGGCTAGCGGGCTTCTTCGTGACGTTCCTGCTCGTCCTTCTGCTGTTCTGGTCGATCGCCTACCTATTTGCTCGAGGAGTGGGCGTCTGGGGAATCAACATCCCTGTTGCCTGGGGCTTTGCGATTGTCAATTTCGTCTGGTGGATCGGAATCGGTCATGCGGGGACGCTGATTTCGGCCATCCTGCTGCTGTTAAGGCAGGAATGGCGGACTTCGATTAACCGCTTTGCAGAGGCGATGACACTCTTTGCCGTTGCTTGCGCCGGGCTGTTTCCTCTGCTCCATCTGGGGCGGCCACAGTATTTCTATTACCTGATTCCCTATCCGTCGACGACCACCGTGTGGCCGCAATTCCGCAGTCCCCTGACCTGGGATTTCTTCGCGGTGGGAACGTACGCCACGGTATCCCTGTTGTTCTGGTACCTCGGCTTAATCCCGGACTTTGCGACACTACGCGATCGAACGCGGTTACGATCTGCCGCGATTGCCTATGGTGTGTTGGCCATGGGGTGGCGCAATTCGGCCAGGCACTGGCGAAGGTATCAGCGTGCGTACCTGCTGCTCGCCGCCTTGGCCACACCATTAGTGGTATCCGTCCACACGATAGTCAGCTACGACTTCACGGTCGGAATCCTGCCGGGATGGCACTCCACCGTTTTCCCGCCTTACTTTGTTGCCGGAGCCATCTACTCGGGATTTGCCATGGTCTTGACCCTCGCGATTCCGCTGAGGGCAGTCTATGGCCTACAGAGTCTAGTGACCGATCGACACTTGGATAACATGGCGAAGGTCATGCTTGCCAGCGGTCTCGTGGTTGCGTACGGCTACTTAATGGAAGGATTCATGTCCTGGTATAGCGGTAACGAATTCGAACAGTACATGATGTTGAACCGGCTCTTCGGGCCCTACGCGCAATGGTATTGGGCCCTGCTAGCCTGCAATCTTCTGATTCCGCAGATTCTCTGGATCCCTGCGGTTCGTCGGCAAACGCTTCTCCTGTTTGTCCTGTCGTTGGTCATCAACACAGGAATGTGGCTGGAGCGATTCATTATCGTTGCAGTGAGCCTACACCGCGACTTTTTACCGTCGTCGTGGGGAATGTATACGCCCACATTCTGGGACTGGGCGACGCTGATCGGGTCGATCGGGCTGTTCCTCTCACTGCTTTTCCTGTTTGTCAGATTGTTGCCCATGATTTCCATCTTTGAAGTACGCGAACTTCTGGAGGAAGAAAGTCGCCGTGAAGGACAGACCGCATGATTTCGCCACGAGGACGTCGGTGCAGCCCACGCTGGCTGGTCCGCTGAGCAACGACTCAGGAACAACTTCCTCGTTTAACCGTGCGGGTATCGCCCCGCGGGTAGGAGGGATCCTCCGCGCCCCGCTGGGCAAGTGGTGAAACGAGAAAACCAAGATGCCGAAGTTATTTTATTTCTGAGTCACCGCTGAGGCCAAAGTCACAAACGTGTCGGACGAAGCGAGGAAAGAACAATTGAAATCGTCTATCGAAAACATGCGGGACGAAAACGCGAAGCTGTATGGGATACTCGCTGAATTTAAGGATGCGGAGTCACTGCTCAAGGCGGTGCATCGCATTACGGAGGCGGGCTACCGTCAAACCGATGCATTTGCCCCATTCCCTGTCGAGGGACTCGGCGAGGCTCTTGGTATGACGCGTACGGGAGTTTCTCGGATCGTCCTCGCCGGTGGCGTGATCGGACTCATGTGTGGCTTCGGGTTGCAATACTGGGTTGCCGTAGCTCATTACCCACTCAATGTCGGCGGTCGCCCTCTGAACAGTTGGCCCTCATTCATGCCGATTACGTTTGAAACCACAATCCTCGTGGGCGCATTGTCCGCGGTACTGGGCATGCTGGCCCTCAATCGCCTACCGATGCCTCATCATCCACTGTTTGATGTACGCCAATTCGATCGTGCCTCGCGAGACGCGTTTTTTGTATGCATCGAGGCAAGTGATCCCCAGTTCGATCGGGTCGCGACACGACAGATACTTCATGACTTGGAAGCAATCGAGGTCATCGATGTTCCCCTGTAGGATTTCCGAATCGCAGGAACGTCCGTCCGAGTCAGGTCCTGTCTGTACCACTCGATCTGACGTTGTTCGCGCGACTGAAGTCATCGCGCCTGACACTCCGCGGATTGTGATTTTGCTGCTTTGCTCGAGCGCGTTCCTCGTCACCGGCTGCCGACAGGACATGGGAGACCAGCCAAGATACGAAGCACTGGCATCCAGCGATTTCTTTCCCGATGGACGCGCATCACGCGAACCGCCGCAAGGAACCGTCGCGCGCGGTCAGCTGCGTATTGACCAACACTTCTATTTCGGTAAGCAGCAGGGTGTCTTGGCCGCCTCCCTGCCGATGCCGTTGACAAAGGAACTACTCGACCGGGGAGAGCAACGATTCAATATTTTCTGCGCGCCGTGCCACGATCGCGTCGGAACAGGACGCGGGATGGTTGTCCAGCGAGGTTTTCCGCCACCTCCCACATTCCATAGCGAACGCTTACGTACCGCTCCAATCGGCCATTACTTTGATGTGATTACCAACGGCTTTGGGCGAATGCCTGACCACCGTGATCAGATTCCAGCGGCAGACCGTTGGGCAATCGCCGCCTATGTCCGTGCTTTGCAGTTGAGTCAGCAAGTACCCATCGACGACTTGGAATCGTCCGACCTGGAGCACTTCGAGGGCGACCCCGCGGCGCAATAGCCGATGCGAGTTCCGACGCGCACGACGAATGACGGTGTAGCAACTATCAGCAACGAGATGGCGACTTCCACGAACCTAACGAAATTCCGGCGCACATCCGCGATCATTGCGGTCATCGGCGTTCTCTTGTTCGCCGTCGCCGTTTTCACGGATGCACAAAGGTCGCTCCAGGCGTATCTGGTCGGTTACGTGTTCTGGTGGAGCATGTCCCTTGGGTGTCTGGGGCTCTTGCTGCTCCATAACTTAGTCGGGGGCGCCTGGGGCCACAGCGTTCGTCCTTACTGGAGAGCGACACTCGTTACGCTTCCCCTGATGGCGGTCCTTTTCATTCCGATTGCGCTACGCGTGGAATGGCTATACGGATGGGCGACGAGTGTGCGCGAGTCCCTGGGCTTTTCCGACAGCAAACTTGCGTATCTATCTGTGACGTCCTTTCGCTCTCGCGCTACGCTCTACTTCACAATCTGGCTGATCCTGGCTGGAGTCGCGGGACGGAAACGATGGGCCCATTTGCGCCAGGTGACCTCCGTCGCACGTGGTGTGAGCGCTTTTGGCCTGGTCCTGCTCGCGTTGACCGTCACGTTCGCCGCCATCGATTGGATCATGTCGCTGGAACCAAAGTGGTATTCCACGATTTTCGGGGGGATTATCATTGCGGATGCCCAACTCGCAGCGATCGTGTTCTCGATCTTCTGCCAAACACAATGGGGTTTCACGCGCGGATTGCCAAATGACGAAACGCGATGTTTGCATGACTTGGGCAATCTGCTGCTTGCGTTTGTCATGCTTTGGACGTATTTCGCCTTTTCTCAGTACTTGATCATCTGGGTTGGAAATCTGCCTGAAGAGAGTGGCTGGTACCTAGAGCGATTGCGGGCCGGATGGCAGTGGATCCTTCTGGCCGTCGTGGCCTGCCATTTCGCAGTCCCATTTCTGCTCCTCCTGTCACGTGACATCAAACGCAATCGGACGGCGATGCTAGGGATTGCTCTGCTCTTGCTTGTGGCCCGCTTTCTCGACATGTTCTGGATCATTCAGCCCACATTCCACCGAGAGCGGATTGTTGTGCCCTGGATTGATCTGACTGTTCTGTTGGGAATTGGGGGTATTTGGGTCTTTTTGTTTAGCTTATCTCTAGCCCAAACCTCACGAGATGCCGAACTGATCGGCAAAGTTGGTTCGGAAAGGCGCGAATCGCAAAAACCCACAACTGGATAAAGGATCGAATGCGTACTCAAAACGAGAACCAGGAGACCGTTTACGAATCGAACGTCATTTCGGCACGCTTCGTGCTAATAACATTGGCGGGTTTGGCCCTGCTTGTGGCTGCTGCTCTCGTGGCGATGCGTATAACATTTGTTGCTTCCACGACTCGCACCACGCTGGCGGATGGCTATTGGACCGCGTTAGATACGATCCCGCCGACTGCAGACCAATCGGCTCAACTGCGTGCACTACGCATTTCCGAACAACGGCAATTGACGGAATACGGATGGACGGATCGCGAGAACGGCGTCGCTCGCATTCCCATCGAGCGCGCGAAGGAGTTGCTGCTTAAGCGTGGGTTGCCGCTCGAAGAGAAGTCCGAGGATGACACATGAGACTAGAAGCGGTTTCAAAACTGGGAGGGCGAGGTTCCCGCCGAGCCGAAATTGCGACAAATGCCGGCTCGGCAGGAGCCTCTGCCTCTCGAATCCCAGTTTTGAAACTGCTTCTAAGCAACCGCATGATCGGTCCTTCGTTCGAAGAAATGAGCCTTGGCGCCGCAGCCCAGATCGGCTGGCGCTTCGCCTGCAGGTGTTACACCCTGGTTGGGATCGCAGTTTCCGTTTTCCTGATGTGCAGCCTCAGTGTTGCACAGACGGGCCGCGATGCCGGAAGTGTGCTCGATCGCGTCGGCATCGACCAGAAGTACGACGCACAAATTCCATTAGATCTCCAGTTTCGCGACCATACGGGAGAGTTGGTTTCGATCGAAACATATTTCAAACAAGGAAAACCGGTCATTTTGCATCTCGTCTATTTCCGGTGTCCGATGCTATGCAAAATGACATTGGACGGATTGCGAAAGAGTCTGGACACACTGGAGCTGAGTGTGGGTGAGGATTTCACGGTCTTGACGATTAGCTTTGATCCGGAAGAAGGCCCGGAATTGGCCCGCGCGGCGCGTCAGACAATGATCGAGGGTTACAATCGCGGCGATATGGAAGATGGATGGTATTTCCTGACCGGAAGGGAACCTGACATTCGTCAACTGACGAATGCTGTCGGGTTTCGGTACACGTATGACGAGAAGCGGGGCCAATATGCCCACGCTGCCGCCTTAATCATTCTCACTCCGGAAGGACACGTATCGAGATATCTCTTCGGCGTGGAATATCCGCCCCGTGATCTGCGATTCTCTTTGATCGATGCCTCGGGAGGAAACATCGGTACTATGAGCGACCGAGCACTACTCCTGTGTTATCAGTACGATCCGACGAGCGGAAAATATGGATTCGCCATCATGACCGCACTGCGACTCGCTGGAGTCGGGACCTTGGTTGTACTCTTCGGCGGCATCTTCTGGATGTTACGACGCGATTCTCGGAAGCAACACCTCGACGCAACGGGTGCGCCGGAGACATCCACAATAGAGCATGAGTCGTAAAGCAAGACTTGCATGAACGATCAGTTTCGCATTTTTCCAGAGCGGGCTTCAACTGTCGCACAACGTGTTGACATGCTCTACTTCTTTTTATTGGCGGTTGCCACTTTCTTCACGGTGCTGATCTTCTGTTCGATTGTCTACTTTGCGATCAAATACCGTCGCGGAAAGAAGATCGACCGCACAGTTAAAAAAGACAAGGTGTGGTTGCTCGAGTTGGCATGGTCGCTGATTCCACTTGGTTTGACCATGATCATGTTTGCGTGGGGGGCGAGACTCTTCTTCACACTCCACCAACCTCCCGACAACTGCCTTGAAGTTGACGTGGTTGGAAAACAATGGATGTGGAGAATTCAGCATGCCGAGGGTAAGCGGGAGATCAACACGTTGCATGTGCCTGTAGGGCAACCGGTGAGGTTGCGCATGATTTCGGAAGACGTGATTCACAGTTTGTATATTCCCGCCTTTCGCATCAAACAGGATCTGCTGCCGGGACGGTATACCGAGGTTTGGTTCGAAGCGACGAAAACCGGCCAATACGATTTGTATTGTGCGGAGTATTGTGGCACAAGCCATTCCCGAATGCGGGGTCGTGTCGTCGTTATGGAGCCGACGCAATACGCCGAATGGCTCGAGGGGAGCACGGATGAAACTCCCGAGGTGGCGGGGAAGAGACTGTTTGAGGAGCTTCGCTGTCAGACTTGCCACGTGGCTGAGGGGGGTGGACGCTGCCCTTCGCTAGTCGATTTGTACGCGAGTCAGGTTCCGCTGACAGGGGGAGCAACCGTAGTTGCGGACGATGCCTACCTGCGTGAGTCGATTCTGGAACCGAATGCCAAGGTCGTTGCTGGCTATCAGAAACTGATGCCCACCTATCAAGGCCAGATCAGTGAAGAAGAGATTCTGCAGCTGATTGCCTACTTGAAGACTCTTCGAACACCTGACCAAACGAAGCAAGACGATGAGGCCGCCGGCGACGCTCCAACGCGATCCGCGGAGGTGTCTATGCAGCAGACGACTCACCGCCAGCCGTGAGATTGATTAATTGCAGGGCGAAGTACAAGTGATGTCGAAAACGCAGAACTACCTGACGGCGGGTTACACTACGAAAAGCTGGCTGCTGTCCACGGATCACAAGCGAATCGCGATTCTCTACATGCTGTCCGTTACGCTCTTTTTTCTGTTGGGCGGCGTTGCGGCCGTGCTATTTCGTCTTGAACTGATGACGCCGAAGGGCGACCTGATTATTTCGGAAACGTACAACAAGCTGTTCACCATGCACGGTGTGATCATGGTGTTTTTCTTTCTGATTCCCTCTGTGCCGGCGGTGCTCGGGAACTTCCTTCTGCCGCTCATGATCGGTGCACGCGACCTTGCATTTCCTCGCTTGAATTTGCTCAGTTGGTACATCTTCATGCTCGGTGGCATCTTCACCGTTTGGGCACTTGTTTCCGGCGGAGTCGATACGGGTTGGACCTTCTACACACCCTACAGCAGTACGTACGCGAACACTCACGTCATCTTGACCGCTGTCGGTGTCTTTATCGTGGGTTTTTCGTCCATTTTGACGGGTCTCAATTTCATCGTTACAACGCACACGATGCGCGCTTCAGGACTCACCTGGTTTCGCCTTCCGCTTTTCGTCTGGGCCCATTATGCGACTAGCTTAATCATGGTGCTTGGGACGCCGGTATTGGCGATCACCCTGCTGCTGGTCGCCTTGGAACGAGGCCTGGGAATAGGAATCTTCGATCCGAAGTTGGGCGGCGATCCGCTTCTGTTTCAGCATTTGTTCTGGTTTTACTCGCACCCCGCAGTCTACATCATGGTGTTACCGGCCATGGGTGTGATGAGTGAGATCATCACCTGTTTCGCACGAAAGCGTGTCTTTGGGTACCACTTCATTGCGTTTTCGAGTCTGGCGATTGCCGTTCTGGGTTTCTTGGTCTGGGGGCATCACATGTTTGTCAGCGGCCAGGCTGTCTACGCCGGCATGGTGTTTTCGTTCCTGAGTATGCTCGTCGCGATCCCGTCTGCCATTAAGGTCTTTAACTGGACGGCAACTTTGTATAAGGGCTCTGTGCTGCTTTCCACGCCGATGCTCTACGCACTCGGCTTCATTGGTCTGTTCACACTCGGCGGGCTGACGGGATTGTTTCTTGCCACGTTGGCCATCGACGTGCATGTTCACGACACCTACTTTGTTGTGGCCCATTTCCATTACATCATGGTCGGTGGGACAGTCATGGCGTACCTCGGAGGTATCCATTTCTGGTGGCCCAAGATCACGGGTCGGATGTATCCGGAATGGTGGGGCCGTGTCTCGGCAGTGCTTGTGTTTTTCGGATTTAATCTGACCTTCTTTCCGCAATTCCTCCTAGGGTATCTCGGTATGCCGCGCAGAATCCACGAATACTCGGAGGGTTTTCAATTGTTGAACGTGATGTCGTCAGCCGGCGCCTCGATTCTGGGCGTGGCGTATTTGATCCCCCTGGCGTACTTAGTGTGGTCTTTACGCTATGGAGAACGAGCAGGTGACAACCCATGGCAGGCGAAAGGCCTGGAATGGCAGACCTCATCGCCACCGCCGACACACAATTTTTCCCATACGCCGACCGTCCAAGAGGAAGCTTACGCCTACGTCACCGAGGACGATATAGATCACTGATCCCCGTAGGCCGACTTGTCACAAGTCGGCATTTACGACGATTTAGACAAATTGGCCTACGGTTGTGACACAGAACTTAGAACGATTGCGGAAATGAGAGCACACGTTGCACACCATTTTGATGACGCGAAGCAGCAGTTCGATTCGGCCGAGCTGGGGATGTGGGTCTTCCTGGTTACCGAGGTGATGTTCTTTGGCGGCCTGTTTGCAGGATACACTGCCTACCGCTTTTCATATCCGGACGCCTTTGCCCTGGGCAGCGAGCGGTTGGATGTTGTATTGGGGACAGCAAATACAGCCGTGCTTCTGACGAGCAGCCTGACGATGGCCTTGGCTGTCTACGCAGCGCAGACCGGTCGTCGCAAAGGGACCGTGCTGTTTCTGCTATTGACGATCGGGTTGGGCGCATTTTTCCTCAGCATCAAGGCCCACGAATATGCGGAAAAATATCGCCATCATGAGGTCCCGGGGCGGACGTTCTCCTTCCAGGCGGCCGCGATGGAGTCGAGCGGAACCAACCATGCGACTCCAAATCAGGCATCTGATCCTGTGGACTTTCCTCCGGGCGAAGTCGAGCTGTTTTTCAGTTTCTACTTTGCGATGACGGGGCTACATGCACTTCATATCATCGTGGGGTTAATCCTGCTTGGATCTGTTGCCTGGTCAGCCTGGCGGGGGCATTTTTCATCCGCCTATTACACACCGGTCGAGATGGTCGGTCTGTACTGGCACTTCGTCGATATCATTTGGGTTTTCCTTTTCCCGCTGCTGTATCTAATTCGGTAGACTCTTGGAGGCCTCATCATTGCGAACAATGGACGTCAACCAAGGAGTGACCGACACGGTTGCCGCTCGCGGGAGTAGCACGCATTACCAACGTGCGGTAGTCTGCTGGCTGACTGTTTTTCCCAACAAATCAGCTACGATGTGTGAAGTCAGAGAAGTTGCAGTCCGGAGGTGAGCAAATCAATGAACACGCACATCACGTCACCTAAGATGTACGGCGGCGTATTTGTTGCCCTGTTCGGCCTACTTGCGCTAAGCGTCTTTGCGGCGCAGATTGAACATGGAGTACTCAACCTCGTCGTTGGATTGACGATTGCAGCAACGAAGGCGAGCCTGATTGCAGTTGTGTACATGGGTCTACGCGCGGCTTCCAGTACGACGAGAATGTTTGCCATTGTGGGTATCGTGTGGTTGGCGATTTTGGTCGCCTTGCTGATGACGGACTACGTCAGTAGGTCGTGGTCAGATCCGCAGGTCGCCGTGCGACAAACCAACCTGACCCTGCGACAGCCTGTCGCGGCGCGTCCCGCTCTCGACGTGGTTACGTCGAAGTAACCGGCGACCGGTTAACGTTTGTTGTGACTTGAATCAAGACGATGGGAGAACGACTCGATGACGAAAGGGAAAATGGATCCAAGGATCCTTGCGGTCAACGCAATCCTGGGCGACACGGTGCGGAACAAACGCGGCGAACTGCTCGGTACGATCACCGATCTCATGATCGACCTGCGAAGCGGCCAAGTGATCTATGCGTACGTATCTTTCGGCTCCTTCGGCGAATCGAGTGACATTGCGGATAAACTCTTTGCTGTCCCCTTCTCCGCGCTGGAACTCCAGCCGGATCAGCAGTCATTTCAACTGGATGTGGATGAGCAGAAGCTTGCCCGCGCTCATGGGTTTGACAAGAATAGTCTGCCCGACCTGACGAATCGGGCTTGGCAGGCTGAGGTGCACGAGTTATTTGGAAGCTCGCCCTATTGGGAAAACCCTTGGAATTATCAAGGATAGGCGCTATTGCTTAGAGGGCATCTCAAAATCTACTTTCGCCGCAGAATGGCTGGTGGCAAAGCGCAGCGATGCCCCCGATCGTCGATCTGCTGGGGCGTCGCTGCGCTCCGCCCCTAGTCACCCCTCGAGAACAACAGGTCTTGAAATGCGCTCTAATCTTTGTGCTGGTCGGGAAGGGCGGGGGATACCATGCAAGCTCGTCTGATTAACCGCTGGGATGCAGTCCGCGACAGCTTCTGGTTTCTTCCGGCGCTTTGCTGTGGGCTCGCCGCCCTGTTGGCGGTATTTTGCACATTATTGGACGAGCGCACGGGAAATTTCTTCGCGGATAAAGTTCCCTGGGTTGCCGTGTCGCCGAGCGCAGCCCGAGCTTCCCTTTCAACGATCGGTAGTGCGCTGGTGTCGATCGCCGGTATCGTTTTCTCGGTCATGCTCGTAACTCTATCGATTACGTCCTCCCAATACGGCTCGCGTTTGTTGCGGACCTTCATGGCAGACCGCGTGACGCAAAGTACTTTGGGTGTACTGCTTGGAACCAGTCTCTTCTCGCTCTTGGCGCTTGCAGTTGTGCGGGATGATCCCGACCGATTCGCAGCCGCAAATGTCTCGGTCATCATGGGGCTCTTGCTGGCGATCCTCAGCATCGGCGTGTTGATTGTCTTCATTCATCACGTCGCCAGTCTAATCCAGGCGCCGAATGTTGTTGCTGCCGTGGCTAATGATCTGGACGTCTCTCTCGATCGCTTGTTTCCGGAACATATCGGCAAACAAAAGGAGTCGCCAGTTGGTGAGATTCCGAACCTGGACCAACTCGGTTCAGGGCAAGCTGTGCGATCGGCGCACGAGGGCTATGTGCAGGCCATTGACGCAGACGTGTTGATGGAAAAAGCGAAATCGAACGACTTATTCATTCATCTGATGATTAAGCCAGGCGAGTTTCTAGAGCGGGATCAGAAGATCGTTGAGTTCTGGCATTTCGCGGCGGTATTCGGCAGCAGCCATGGCAGAGTTGCACACGAGTCCTTGGATCTTGACGAGTCGCTCGCGCGTGAAATCAACGAGGCGGTCGTTGCAGGTCGCCGACGAACGCCTCGTCAAGACGCAGAGTGTGCGCTGGAAGAATTGGTCGAGGTGGCGGTTCGCGCACTTTCCCCCGGTATCAACGATCCATTTACGGCGATTGCCTGTATTGACCATCTGGCAGCAACTCTCGGCAGGGCGGCGGAACGGGCCATGCCATTGCCACTGCGACACGACGACGAGGGAGCCCCACGGGTTCTTGCCAGAGCCACGTGCTTTCCCGATTTGATGGATGCTGCGTTTAATCAGATCAGGCAATATGGCTGTCAGTCCGTCGCCGTTGCCATCCGGCTGTTGCAGGCCTTTCAGCGAATTGCATCTCACGTTTCCACTCACGAACAATGGAAATGCCTTCACCGACACGCGGAGATGGTGCAACGCGACTTTCGGGCAAAGGTCAATGAGCCGGAGGACGGTGACGATTTTCGAGAGGAGTATGAGGAGCTGACACGGTTGCTCTCGGCTGTTGAAGAGCGAGTGCGCGACCCGGGACGAAGTTCTTTGTCACGCAACAAATAACAAATGAAAGGCAGGCATCTCGGATATCATTGCGTCAGGAATCGCAGAAATGGCACGTTGGCCGGTGGGCGTGCTGAGCCGGTCCGGATGATGAATATGATTCCCTGATGACGTTCGTTCTCCAGCCAACGGATCAGTTGGCTCGCTCGGCCGTCCGCGGCGTCGTTTGTTCGTCGAGCTTTTCTTTCAGCATCTGCAGCAGAGCGTAGAGAAATGCGACGGATACGGGGCCAACAATCAGCCCCCAGAGGCCGACCAGGCGCATGGCGCCCAGGATTGAGATCAGGGCGATGAGTGGATGGATTCGGGCACTGCCTTTTAAAGCAAAAGCCCGGATCAGGTTGTCCGCGCTCGAAATGATTACGGACCCATAGATCAACAAGATGATCGCAGCCACGAAGCGTTGTTCGAACAGAAGTACAACTACGACGGAAAGCCACACGGCCGCTGCTCCCAGAAAAGGGACAAACGAAACGAAGAAGGCCAGCAACCCGAGCAGCCACGCTTTCGGAACACCCAGGACTGCCAACCCGAGACCAGTCAGCATCGACTGAGCTGCGGCGGAGAAAATATTGCCAAGCAAAACACCACGTGATACCTCGGTGAACTTGTCCCACAGTTTTCGATTGTCGGAATCGTCGAGGGGTGATAGTTCGCGGATTGAATCGGCAAAACGTCCATGATCCGCAAGGAAGTAGTAGACCGAGAGGATCGTCACTACCGTTCCGATGAGCACGGACAAAAGATTGTCAACTAGGGTCAGTGTTCGCTGAGAGATGGTCTCGAGCGCATCGACGATGCCGCGCTCAATTGCCCGTTGAAACCTTTGGATTTCTTCGCGCGACAAATGTGAGCGGATTTGCAGCCAAAAGGAAGGCAAATCAGATTCCTCCACTGGAGAATCAATGGCCGTGATTGCTTCATCGATATCGAGTCGGTCGCTCAGAGTCGCTGCCAAGTCGGCCAATTGTGCGCTGGCTAGCGTGAACGCGAATCCGAGTGGCAGAAACAGCAATGTCAGAAGCACAAGCGTCGAGAAGGCTGCGGCGAGCCGAGAATGGCCGCGAAAGTGGCGCTCCAGGCGCAGGTGAAACGGCCACAACAAGATGCTGAGAAAACACGCTAGGAGGATCGGCAGGAGAAATGGCCTGACGACGTAGAAAACGAATACGCCTGCCAAAAGCGCGACACCTGCGATCGCAAACATTTGCACTTTGCTTGGCAATGTTGGACTCTCCGGAGAAGAAAGACTCTCCATATCATTGAGTACTCCGCCGTTCATGCCCTGATTCGGTGTTGTGCATTGTGGGGGCTTCCGTCGGATGTGACGATGCGTAAAAGGAAATCCCCGGCGCCAGTAGACTCAGCAGGGCGGGAATCGCGCTCATGACCAGGATGACAAACCAACCAGCCGTTCCCGGATTCTCCGTTGGTAGATACTCGCCCAACAAAGGCCAGGAGACGGTCAGAAGTAACAGGCAGACACAGAGAGCGATCGCTGCCCAGATCCACGGATTCCGGACGACATCGTTATCCCAGATGGGTGAGCCGCGATCCCGAAGGTTCAGTACGAACCAGAGTTTGGCAAACCCCAGGGTGAGGAACGAGACGGTAATTGACTGAACATCGTTAAGATCGAGCCAAAATCGTGCGAGGCTAAGGGCAGTCAACACACAGATGCCGATCACCGTGCTCCAACCAGCAATCGCAATCCAGTGATGACGAGTCAGGACTCGTTCTTCCGGTCGGCGCGGTGGATGATCCATGACGTGATTGCTCCCCGGTCCGACTCCCAGGGCCAGCGCGGGGAACACGTCAGTCAGTACGTTCAAGAACAGAATCTGAAGAGGACTCAGCGCAATTGGCAGATGTGCCAGGGAGGTCACGGTAACTGCGAGTATCTCAGCGAGATTTGTGCAGAGCATGAAGATGACCGATTTCCGAATGTTGGCGAAGATGATGCGACCCTGCTCGACTGCGGCAACGATTGTCGAGAACTTGTCATCCCGAAGAACCATGTCGGCCATCTGTTTCGCGGCATCGGTTCCGCGCTTTCCCATGGCGACGCCAATGTCTGCCTGTCTCAATGCCGGTGCATCGTTGACTCCATCACCGGTCATTGCGACGATCTCTCCTTCGCTCTGAAATGCTTCCATCAGACGGAGTTTCTGCTCGGGGGTGACTCGCGCAAAAACGTTCGCCTGCATGACCGACTTGCGATCTTTTTCGGAGCTCTCTTCGAGGTCGGGGAGTTCGCTGCCATGAATGGAACCGCCGTCGCTCGCCAGTCCGACCTGTTCGGCGATCGCCTGACCGGTATCCGGCCGGTCTCCGGTGACCATCACAACTCGGATTCCCGCTCGCTGACATTGCCTGACCGCCTCGGGCACTTCGACTCGCGGTGGGTCGGCCATCCCGATGATTCCGACGAAACGCAAATCACCGTAGGGCTCGTCCTCAAGGCGTGAGACATGCTTGTCGGCAGCCGCCAGCAGACGCAGTCCGTGCTTTGCCATGTCCTCACTTCGCTTCTGCCATTCTTGACGTTCCTCACTCGTCATGTCGTGATCGCCATCTGCCTTTGCGACCCGCGAGCACGCTTGCAGTACCGATTCGGGGGAACCCTTTACGGCAACGAGCCAACCGTCCTGGGTTTCTTCGCGATGAAATGTACCCATCATCATGACATCGGGGTCGAAGGAAACTTCGCGCTCCTCTGGAAGTTCCTCCAACAGCGTGTCTCGAGAGATTTGAAATTCCGCACCCAGTTCCAGTAGAGCGATCTCAGTCGGATCGCCGGTCGGACTTTGGTTCTGACCGCCGTGGAGTGTGGCGTTGTTGCAGAGGACTCCGATTTCGGCAAGCCGACTTAACAGAGGCTCATCAGTCCAGTCGGTCTGTTTCGTCTGTTGGTCGTCGATTTCCTGGGTTCCCATCGCGGTGACGAGGTTGCGGACGGTCATCCGGTTTTGCGTCAAAGTCCCGGTTTTGTCTGTGAAGATTACGCGTGTTGCCCCCAGTGTTTCGACCGCGGTCAGACGGTTTACCAACGCATTGCGACGGGCCATCAGCCACATTCCGCGCGCGAGCGCAATGGTGGCTACAATGGGCAGGCCTTCGGGTACGGCCGCAACGCCGAGGGCGATTGCGGTTTCGATCATCAGCATCGTTGGCCGTCCCGCCGTTAAGCCGACCACCGCGACAATGACGGCGATGGTGAGTGTTAGCCAGGCTAGCCGATGTCCCAGTCGATCCAGTCGCTGCTGCAGCGGAGTTGCCTGTTGTTCCGCCTGATCGGCTAAACGCGAAATATGACCCAGCTCGGTATCCATTCCGGTAGCGACGGCGACGCCCTCACCGAAACCTTCGGTCACCGTCGTTCCCTTGTAGATCATACTGGTCCGCTCAGCTAATGGCGTGTCCTTGTTCACGCTTTGGGCTTGCTTATGAACCGAAACGGATTCACCTGTCAATGCAGCTTCGTTGATCCGCAAATTGTCGGAATGAATGACTCGAAGGTCGGCCGGCACCAGCTCTTCGGGCCCGATTAGTACGACGTCACCAGGGACGAGATTCTCCGCATTGATGACTTCCTCTTGACCATTACGACGTACGCGGGATTCTTGTTGACTCAGCTGGCGCAACGCCTTCATCGATTTCTCGGCCTTCTGTTCACTGAAGAAACCGATCAGGGTATTCACAATGATGACGCCGGCCAAGGCGATTGCTTCAGGCCATCGAGCGGTCGCAAAGGCCAAGATGTCGGCCACGACCATAATCAAAATCACGACGCTCTTGAACTGCTCAAGCAGGATCCGCCATGTACCGCGTGTATGAGCCTCGCGAAGTTGATTTAGACCGTGTCGGTTGAGTCGATTGTCGACGTCCGGTACCGTCAGTCCCCTTTCCGTGTCGACCTCGAAGTGGTCCAACACGTTTTGAACGTCTAAGGCGTGGTAGGCAACACCTCCCAATGTCGTCTCCTTCTATCTGTTCGTACGGAAAGACACTTCCGTGGACTGGACCTGGTGTGTTTGCAAGCAGTGTGCCAACGAGTGCGGTCGTGGAATGAAAATCGCTTAGTGAGGCAAAATGTCGCTCCCCCGCGACAGATTGTCCGTCCAGGCACTTTGAAATTGTCCATTGGTCGCTGTGCCGTAGTGAATAGAATGACCGCAGAAGGATCATGTCTCCACCGACCCTGCAAATTGCGATCAACTTCCCACCATCCGCTGCACGTCTTCCCGTCGACCAACTGAAGTGTTGGGAACAAGCTGGCACGTTGGTAATTCACGTGCCAGCGCGTCCCGGAAAGTTGCTGCTTCGGTTCGGCGGGTTTGCTTTCTCCGTCATTGCTTTTCTGTTGCTTGTCGTGTACGTCACCGAAGGCTGGTTGCCGCCCATCCTGATGTTCGCAGCCATCGGAACGTTGTTCTTGTCCGTTGCGTGGGCAAGCTGGGCAGAAGAATACTTGACGGACACCCACGTGCAAATCACAACGCAGAGCGCGGTTGTCAAGACAGTCTTGTACGGTCGCCAGACTTCGCGTGAGTATGTCCTCGATCCCAAGAGTCACGCTCGGCAATGGTATCTCCGCCGTGGACCTGCCAGCGATGTGGTACCTCGACCGCAGGGAATCGAGATCGGATCAGTACCGTACGACGCGGAAGCGGGAAGTGATCCGAACGATTCGAGCCTTCCTCGATTTGGCGCCGGACTCTCACCCGGTGAGTTGGACTGGCTGGAGTGGCGGATCAACCGCTTCCTTCTCGAGAACCAGGGAATCGAGGAATCGAGCACAAGCATTTCTAAATGACCGATCTCCGGCCGGTCCGCGCGTAGATCGATATCAGGATCGGCACCCCTTCTTGCCTGAACCAGCGGCCTAGCCCTCCGAACCGAGAGTCGGCATTTTCAGGAGTCGGGAGTTGATGGCCACGATGACTGTTGAGACCGACATGACGAGAGCCCCAACGGCCGGTGGCAAGACAATGCCCAAGGGTGCGGCCACGCCGGCGGCCAGCGGGATCGCGACAATGTTGTAGCCGCTGGCCCACCACAAGTTCTGAACCATCTTGCGGTACGTGCCACGCGATAGCGCGACAAGGTGTAGTACGTCGCGGGGGTCGGAATTGACCAGCACGACGTCGGCCGTCTCCATCGCCACGTCGGTTCCCGCGCCGATGGCGACGCCTACGTCGGCTTCCGCCAATGCGGGGGCATCATTGATCCCGTCGCCGACCATCGCCACGGCCAAGCCCTGCTCGCGAAGTTTCTTGATCTCTTTGGCTTTATCGTTCGGCAAAACTTCAGCAAAGAAGTCGTCCAACTGCAGTTCCTCGGCTACCGCCTGGGCGACCGCGCGTGAATCGCCCGTGATCATCATTACCTTCACGCCCATTTGCTTGAGCCGATCAAGGGCCTCGCGTGACTCCTCGCGCACGACATCACCCAGTGCAATCGCCCCGACTACTTTTTCATTAAGTAACACGTAAACGACGGTCTTGCCTTGCTCGGCGAGTCTGCGGACTTCATCGTGGTCGGTCTGAAGGTCGTGTTCTTTCAAGTAGCCAGGGCTGACCACCTTGACCATGTCGTCGACGACCTTGGCTTGTGCCCCCTTGCCGGCGATCGCGCGAAACTCGGTCGGTTTCTCCCAGTTCAACTTTCGCTCCTCCGCCGCGCTGGTGACGCCTTGCGCGATGGGGTGTTCGGACTGGCTTTCCACGGCTGCAGCCAGTTTCAACAGTTCGTCTTCCTCAGCGTGATCCAGAGAAACCACGTCACTAACGGCGAAGCGACCTTCGGTCAACGTGCCTGTTTTGTCGAACACGATCCCGTCGATTCGCCGAGCTCGCTCGAAGCCGTTCCGGTCACGGATCAACAGCCCGCGACCGGCGGCAATTGCCGTTGATACAGCCACGACTAAAGGCACGGCCAATCCTAAAGCGTGGGGACACGTAATCACCATCACCGTGACCATCCGCTCGAGCGCGAAATCGAACTGCCGGCCAACCGTCAGCCAGGCGGCGAGCGTTCCCACGCCGACAGTAATGGCCACAACTGTCAGCCAGAAGGCAGCCCGGTCCGCGAGGTTCTGCGATCGGGAGCGGGACTGCTGGGCGTTCCGGACGGTTTCGATCACCTGTGACAGATACGTGTCTTCACCCGTCTTCTGGACTTTCAGTGTGATCGAGGATTCGCCGTTGACGGCCCCGCCGATTACTTCATCGCCTTCATGTTTCTCGACCGGTTGACTCTCGCCCGTGAGCATCGACTGATCGACGCTCGTCACACCCTCAACGATCTGGCCGTCGATGGGGATCTTTTCGCCGGGCTTGACCAGCACGCGATCGCCCGGCTCCAACTCGGTCACTGGGACGTCCTCAATCGAGTCGTCGTCGCTCAGCCGGTGAGCGTCACTGGGCATCAACTTAACGAGTTCTTCCAGAGCTCCCGAAGCGCTCATCACGCTCCGCATCTCGATCCAGTGCCCCAAGAGCATCACGTCGATCAGCGTTGCCAATTCCCAGAAAAACACGCGGCCCTCCAGACCAAAGACGACGAGCGAGCTGTAGCCATACGCCGTCACGATCGCCAGACCGATCAGCGTCATCATTCCGGGGTTGAGCTCCTTCAGTTCGTCGACGAGTCCTTTGAGGAACGGCCAGCCGCCGTAGAGGAAGATGATCGTAGCCAGGGCGAACTGCACGTAGCTGTCGCCGGTGAAGCGCAGTG
This sequence comes from uncultured Pirellulaceae bacterium, assembly GCA_964522605.1. Taxonomy (GTDB): domain Bacteria; phylum Planctomycetota; class Planctomycetia; order Pirellulales; family Pirellulaceae; genus CAVZLD01. The sequence continues at coordinate 30,199 of CAZFWV010000003.1, read as the reverse complement.
TCTGGCGCAGCCCCAACAACTCCTGGATCATCGGCGCCAGCACGATCACTGGTACGCTCAAAATTAACGAGATCCAAAAGCGTCGACGGAAGTCGGCTGCCATGTGGGCGTGATGGGAAATGTGATCGCCATTACCATGGCCATTGTGATCGTGTCCCTCTTGATCGCCGGCATCGTGCCCATGGTGCTGGCCATGTTCGTCATGTGACTGGTCGTCGTTACTCTTGCGATTGTGAGAGTCTTGTTCGTGCTCGTCATGCGCGGGGCGTTGCGGCTCGCCCTCGCGGCGTTCGTCAAATTTCGTGTTCATAATCTACCCTGGTCTTTTGTCTCGGTCAGGATCCTTCCTTTACCAATCAAATGTCACCACTCGGCAATCCTCGATCGTGTTCTTACGCTCCGTTCTGAGGAGCAAGCCAAAACCACGGTCTTGGCGCGGGGTCGGTTACTTTTGTCGTCCTGCTCAAGAACTTTTGTTCCGACAACCTGTCGTACCATCGGCGCCAGAATGACCGACTTCCCATCGGTCGCATCGCATCCACTCCGCTCTTGGGCCGCGTGTCGTTCAGGCGGCGAAGTTCAATGCAGTGTGGTTGACGCGTTTTACATGAGTTCGCAAAACTCACGCCAAACGTGTGCCGGGCCGGTTGTGTGGGGTCTAACGCGATGAGATCGCGGATGCACGCAGCTTCTGTCGATTTGACCTGCGATTCGCGAGGTAAACAGGAAGACCTGGAGATTGTGCGAAGTCTTCGTTGGATGACCTGGGCCGGATGAGCCGGAGATGTTCGTGCGGAAGATCTCTTCCTCAGCCCAAGGCCTGTTATCCACCGCCCGTGGGCAACGGATCGTGATCATTGTGCGGACGAGGCCCTTCACGTGATTCATCGTGAACTGGTCGAAGCCTGCCTTCATCAGCTGCTGCGCGTTCCCGTTGCCCGTGAAGCCGAAGCGGACGTACGGACTACCGTCCCAATGCACCAACCCGTGCTCGTCGATGTGCCAGATGTGATCCATGTACTTACCCGTCGAATGGCGGGGCGATCGCTTCTGGTAAATCTGCTCCGACAGCTCCTCGGCCTCTTTCAGGGCTTCAGGAATGGGAAGCCCTGGTCGGATGCCAGGACGCTTGTGGCCTGCCGCCGATACATAAGCATCTCGAAGCACGGTCATTCGTTTTTGGACCAGTTCCATCACTTCTGCCGAAGCACCTTGGTCTGCGAGCATTTTTTCGGGTGAGTCGGCGCTTGCTGCTTCATCGTCACCGAACCACCGAATCAATTGGCGAGCCATGAACCAGTGCCCTTCGTTGTTCGGGTGGACGGCGTCGGGCTGAAACGTAAAGTCAGGGGCAGTCTCTCGGCGTTTCGCCACTTCAGCTGCCATCGACCCGTGCAAATCCACAATCAACCAGCCGTCTTTGCGTTGCGCGAGCAACCAGTCGGCATAGCGGTCGAGCACGGCGTTATACGAGAAGGGGGCCTTGGCCCGCTGATCGTCATAAAACGGCGGTGTGATCAGCACGAGCGTAGCACCCGCTTCGTCGACTTTGCGCTTCAGGTGTTGGATCCCCTCCTGGTAGCGATGAAGGCGCTCGTCATCCAGTGGCTGATAAATACCACAGTTGATGCCGTAACACGCAAACACCAAATCGGGCTTCGTCAGCGCCAACACCCGATCCAACCGCTCGGCGAGATCGGGGCGCGGGAATCTGCCGCCCGCGTGCCCATCTTCGCTCAGCCCTGACACGGTCTCACTGGGTAAACCAACGTTGATCACCATTGGTGAATGACCGCGTCCCTCCGTCAACAACCAGGCATCAAAGAAGGCGACATAATGGCCTCCAAAAGTGATGCTATCCCCGAGGAATAGGATCTTCTGTGATTGATGCAAGAGCTCTATCCGACTGGAGGCGTCAGTAGTGCCGATGTGACAGAGTATGCACAAAGCAAAGGAGCCGGTCGAAAACAGTCGCATGAGTCGTTCCATCACTGCCAACCTCTTTCGTGTTTGTTTGCTCGCTGATGTCACTGCATTGATCATAACGAACGTATTGTTCTCTCAGCGAGGAACCGAGCGACCGACGGAAGCGGCCCTTACCCATATGCGGTAGCACCCCGTCGGGTTGCGGCCCGGCAGCCCTGCGTCTCTGCGTTCTCTGCACTGCGAACGTTGAGTTTCTTGTCGGGGCGATCAATTTCTATTATGCGGCAGACCTGAGTTGTGTTTCTACTTGGTTTGACTGCTGGAATTGTGATACGCAGCGCAGCCTTCGGCGGCAACTGGACTGTGTGCCACTGGCTTTGCCAGTGCTTTTCCTCGACTCAAGAGGACACTGGCAAAGCCAGTGGCACACGAATTGCGCCGAGTGCGGCAGCGCCCCCATTGGTTGCGGCCAAAGGCAGCCCTGCGTTCGTCTACGGACTCAACGACAGCCCGAAGCAAGATGTGTCGCATGGTCGGGCGCCTCCTTTGAGAATCGCGGAACGCAACGGAAGCGGACGATCTGCATCCTGGTCGGTATCACTTCCTCGGATGGTCCCAAGATAGCGCTCTCAGGACGTCGCGGCAAGCGCCGGGTGGTCGATCGCGGCGGGCCGGGAGCAACATCGACGCGAGTGGCACGTGGAAAACTCTGCTGGATGCCGCAGCGTAACGAGATTCGTGTCGAGGCCGTGAATCGCTGGACTCCCGCATTTCGGGCTCTTACACTGGTTGCGTGCGGAGTGATCCAGCTGCTGGAGGAAGCCGCGTTTCAAGACCACACGCCAATCCTTCTTCCACCCTCAGGAATCTCCCCCATGATCGGAATCGTAAAGCAAGTGTGGACATGGGCGATCGTCGTTGCTCTGGCATCAGCCGCGAGTCGGACCGGTGCCGCGGAGACGTCCCCCGCTCCCAACATTTTGTTTGTGTTCGCCGACCAATGGCGCGCCGATGCACTCGGTTATACGGGCGATCCGAACGTGAAGACGCCGAACCTCGATCGACTCGCGGACCAAGCGGTCAACTTCACGCATGCCGTCTCGACTTGCCCGGTCTGCTGCCCGTACCGGGCGACGATGATGACCGGCCGCCGTCCGCTGTCGCACGGCGTGCTGCTCAACGACGTCCAATTACCGAGTGAGGAGGTGACGATCGCCGAGGTCCTTGCCGAGCGCGGCTACCGGACCGCCTACATCGGCAAGTGGCACCTCGACGGTCACGGCCGTTCGTCCTACATTCCGCCCGAGCGACGTCAGGGATTTGAATACTTCAAAGCTTTGGAGTGCACGCACAACTACAATCAGTCGTTCTATTACGAGGACGACGACCCGACGAAGCGCCAGTGGCCGACGTATGACGCGGAGGCGCAGACGGAGGACGCGATCCAGTACGTGCGACGGCACGCGGGAGGCGGGCGGCCGTTTCTGTTGATGTTGTCGTGGGGCCCGCCGCACAACCCGTATCAGACGGCCCCGGAACGGTTCCGCGCGATGTATCGACCCGAGGAAATCCGTCTGCGGCCCAATGTGCCTCGCGAACAGGCCGACGTGGCCAGGCGAGAGTTGGCCGGCTACTACGCCCATTGCACGGCGCTGGACGAATGCGTCGGTAGGCTTTGGGGTGCACTTCAAGAATTGGAGATCGATCGCGACACCATCTTCGTCTTTACCGCCGATCACGGCGACATGCTGCACTCCCAGGGCGAGATCCGTAAGCAGCGGCCGTGGGACGAATCGATCCGCGTCCCGCTGTTGATCCGCTATCCGCGGTTACTCGGCGAACCGGGCAAGACGCGGGATGCGGTCATCAGCTCCGAAGACTTAATGCCCACGCTGCTGGGCTTGGCGGGAGTGCCGGTGCCGGCGCTCGTTGAAGGCAGGGACTTCAGTGGTTACATGCAAGGTGGAGACGATCCGACGGACGGGGCCGCCCTGATCACGTGTCCCGCCCCTTTCGGCGAGTGGCCGCGCAGCAATGGCGGTCGTGAGTACCGCGGCGTGCGAACCGGCCGCTATACGTACGTCCGCACGCTGAATGGTCCCTGGTTGCTGTACGACAACCAGGCCGATCCGTATCAGCGAGACAATCTCATCGGCAAGCCGCAGCACGCCGACTTGCAGAAGGAACTCGATGCGATGCTGCGCCGCAAGCTTCACGCGAGCGGCGACCAGTTCCTGCCCGCCGCGAAGTACATCGAGAAATGGGGCTACACGGTTAACGAGACCGGTACGGTATCCTACAAGCCTTAAGCCGTAACGGAAGGCCAGGTCTCATCCCGAACTCGGCTACCAGGCGGACTTCGTCCAATGCCAGCAGGCGACACACGTATCTGCCGATCCGGCGAACCGAATGAATTGACGCGTGCTGAAAGACGAGTGCTGATTGGCGAAGTAGCCACGCATGCGGATGGCGGCGAATGCGACCTCATGACGGCTGCCGCCATCGAGCGGTCAGCAATCCGCAAGAGAAAAACGCGGTGCGCGGCACGTTGGACATCCTCCGAGCACGGGATTGACAGCGCCCGCCCCCCCGCGGACAATTATCGATAATCGTGTTCGATCGTAGTTAATCCTGCCGGGGGACACTCGCTTGAGTACGCGTCGCGTCTCGACCGCACGCACGTTACGTGGAGGTCCGCGCAAGTCGGACCCACCGGGTCGCTCCACGCGACCGGCGGGTCGTCACCGGGTGCGCGATGAGATCCGGCAAATGATTCTCGACGGCAAGCTGCGTTCCGGGGAGAAGCTGATTCAACAGGACCTTGCGCGGCAGTTTGGCGTTTCTCAGTCCGTGGTCCGTGAGGCACTTTTCGAGCTACAACCGATCGGGCTGGTCGAAAGCATCGATAACCGCGGGATCTTTGTCGGAAAGATCGATGCACGAAGCCTGGTTGAATCCTTCGACGTGCGCGAGGCTCACGAGTGTCTCGCGGTCCGCCTCTGTTGCCAAACAGCCTCTCGAGCTGACCTCGCCCAGTTGACCGAGCTTGCCCAACGGATGTGTTCCATTGGTCAATCCGGTGACATCGACGGCATGTCGTTGTTGGATCGCGAGTTTCACCAACGACTTCTTCAGTTGGCGGGCAATGGCATGCTGTTGCGGTTGGCCGAGACTCATCGCACGCTGGGAAAAGTCGTGCAGGTGGGTCGACCGCCCGAGGTGATCCGCGACGAGCACGTGGCCATCGTCCGGGCCATTGAGGCGAACCGCGCGCAAAAGGCCGAGCGTCTGATGCGTCAGCATATTCAAGCCGCCAAGCGGATCGTCGAAGAGCAAATTGAAAATGGAGAGTTATCGCTGCGATGGGTACGCTAGAACCAGTTTCCATGCTGGGAGGGCCAGGCTCCTTCCGAGCCAAATCATCATACGTCAGTAGCTCGGCCGGCGCCTCGCCCTCCCGAATTACGGTTTAGCACCTGGTGGTTGCACAGATCTGCGAGTTTGATCGCAGGCGATTCGAAATCTGGCAGCGGAGAGTTTGGAATCCGTTAATTTCGCAAACCGCCTGGATCCGGAACTCGGTAAGACGAGACGATATCAATGTACCGCCGACCTCGATTGGTGATTCTGAACGGCACCTGCCTTGACGTGGTGGCGGAGCACCGCGTGATGTTGGGCCAACTGGACGTCGAGGTCATTGCCGAACCGTCGCTGCGAAACCTGAAGATGCGCGACGCGGACCCACTACTCGAAAACGTCCAAGCACTCGTGCTGCCGGCCAGCGATGCGCGGATACCGACGGCCCAGCAGATGGAGCGACACGAATCATTGCAAGTCTTGTCCGTCGCAGCCAATGGTTACGACTGGCTCGACGTCGCGGCGGCCACGCGCAACGGCATTGTCGTCACCAGCGCGCCGGTGGAGGAAGGAATCGAGGCGGTCGCCGACTTGACCTGGGGGCTCATCCTGGCCGTTGCGCGACACATACCGCGACTTGATCGGCAGGTACGAGCGGGTGATTACACACGTGAAGTCGGCGTCTCGGTCTGGGGCAAGACGCTGGGAATTATCGGATTGGGAAGAATTGGACGAGCCGTGGCGCGGCGCGCGGCGGGCTTTTCCATGGAGGTCTTAGCGCATGACGTGGCGCCGGTCCGCCAGAGCGGCGTCGAGGACGTGAGCCTTGACGAACTGCTCGCGCGCAGCGATTTCGTCTCGTTGCACGTTCCCCTTTCTCCAGCGACGCAACACATGTTTGGCTCGCGCGAGTTTGACCTGATGAAGCGGACCGCCTACCTGATCAATGCGTCCCGGCGCGAGTTGGTGGACGAGGAGGCGTTGGCGAAAGCCGTCGAGACCGGACGGATTGCCGGCGTAGCCCGCGACGATCCACCGCCCGTCCCGGACAGCCCTTTGTTGACGATTCCGAACGTCGTATTTACGCCGCATGTTGGCAATCGAGCCCGCGAGGGAATGAATGCGGTTTTTCGTCGGGCCATCCAGAACGCTGTGGATGTGCTGCAGGGAAGACGTTCACCGGACGTGGTCAATCCCGACGTGTATACGACGATGATTCGAGCCAAGCTTTCCCCTGGGAGTCAGGTGTCGTGAAGATTCAAGAGATCCGTTGCGTGCCCGTCCAGGCGCCGGGTCGTACGTTGGTTGTGGTTGTCGTCACGACGGACAACGGCTTAATCGGATTGGGCGAGGCCGGGCTGCAGCGGCGTTGGAAGGCATTGGCCGGTGTCCTCGAGCACTTCAACTGCTTCCTCCGCGGTCGTGACCCACGGCAGATTGAACGGCTTTGGCAAGAGATGTTCCGCGGCGGCTTCTACCCGGCGGATCGTGTGATCGGCTCCCTGCTGTCGGCGATCGATATTGCCTTGTGGGATATCAAGGCCAAATCGTTGGGCGTACCGGTCTACGAGTTGCTTGGCGGCTTGTGTCGCGAACATGTCGAGTGCTTCTTCCATCCGGGCTATGATCTGCCAAGTCCCCAGGAGCCCGGCCTGTTGCGGGTGCGTGAAGGCGGTGGTCCATGCACGCCCGCTGATGCCGCCGATTTGGCTCGTCGATACGTGGAACGGGGTTTGCGCTACATCCGATTCTCGCCGCCGGCCGATGGCAGTCGGTTTTTCGCGCGCAAGGCCGTGCGTCTGCTCGCCGAACAGTTGGTGGCTGTTCGAGACGCCGTTGGGGATCGGCTTGAGTTGATGGTCGACCTGCACACGCGGCTGGATCCCGAACAGGCAATTTGGTTCTGTTCGTTATGCGAGCCACTGGGCGTTTTCGTTGTCGAGGATCCAATTCGGTCGGAGCATGCAGCGGGCTACCGCCGCATTCGGCAGCAGACGCGGGTTCCATTGGCCGCCGGCGAACAGTGGTCCAACAAATGGGAGTTCCGCCAGGCGATCGAAGAAGAACTGATCGACTATGCGCGCGCCGATTTGTGCATTGCCGGTGGACTTACGGAGGGCAAGAAGATCGCGGCCCTGGCCGAAACGCATTTTGTGAAGCTGTTGTTGCACAATCCGCTGGGACCGATTTGCACGGCGGCCTCGCTGCATCTTGACCTCGCCTGTGACAATGCGGGACCGCAGGAGGTGCTCTGGCCACCGCAGAGCTTCTTACCGGATATCTTCGATACAGATTTTCGCCTCGAGAATGGCGTCCTCACTTGTCCTCCAACACCTGGTCTGGGAGTTCGTTTTAACGAGGAAGCTGCGCGCAGCTATCCCCCGGAGATGACCGAACCACCACGCTGGACACGCGAAGATGGCTCATTCACGAACTACTGAGGAACGATTACGCATGTTGCACAAGAGAATCTTGCTGCAGCTGACGGCTGTCGTCGGTCTGTGGCTTGGCAATATCGCCCACGGTCAGAATGTCATCCGACTGGACGATCCACAGATGGAAAGCGCCGGCGAAGCCGTGCTCTTTCCGTTCGACAACTACAGCGTACCGTTTCGCCATGGAGTTCAGCTCCAACTCGTGCAGGCGGAGAAGTATTCCGGGAACCCTGTCATCACGACCGGCGATCCCGGGTCGGCCGACAGCGCCGAGTTGACCTACTACGGCACGGTGGTGCGTGTGGGTGACGAGCTTCGCATGTGGTACTTGGGGCGTGGCGATGCCGAGCCAACTCCATATCGCATTTGCTACGCGGTGAGCAAGGACGGTTTACATTGGACACGTCCCTCCTTGGGATTGGTCGAGTACGGAGGCAATCGCGACAACAACTTGGTGGATCTCGATCTGGGCGGCAAGGCGATGGCGTGCTGCGTCCTTTACGAGCCACAGGAAAAGGATGCCGAGCGGCGATTCAAGATGTTTTGCGAGGTGGCATCAGTACGGCACCGTGGCGTGGTGGCCTTCAGCGCAGACGGGCTTCGCTGGAAGAAGTCGCCGCTGAATCCTGTCACGCACGCACGCATCGAACCGACGGGGCTGGTCCGTCGCCACGGCTGCTACTACGTTCTTGGGCAGAATGCGGGCATGGACCAGGCTTTCCAAAAGCGCGTCCTCATCGTGCTCGCCTCATACGATTTCGAGCGCTGGACGGATGCCGCGGTGCTGGGATTCCGCCGCGATGCCGTGCCGCCGCGAACCGTTTTGCACCACTATAACATGGGTCCGCAGGTTCACTTGGGGGCCGGTATATGGGACCGTGGCAACGTACTGCTCGGTCTCTACGGCCAATGGGACGGTGCGACCCACACGGGGGACCGCCGCGAATTGCGCATGGACCTTGGTTTGTTGCTGTCTCAAGACGGGATGCACTACCGCGAGCCGATTCCGGATTTCAAGATGATCGATGCGTTCGAGGAAGGCTGGTCGGCGGACAATCCGCACGGCGATGCGCCCCGGTTGGCTCAGGGGCAGGGAATGGCAAACATCGGCGACAAGACGCTGGTCTGGTATGCGATCTGGGGGCCGGAGGGTAATGAGTCGATCCGCGCCGCGCATTGGACTCGCGACCGATTAGGCTACTTCTCTCCCACTCGCGAGCCCATCGAAGGGCAGACGTGGGTGCCGGAAGTGCTACCCCACTTCATTTCGACGCCGATCGACTTAGGCAATTCCTCCGGGCGCGTGTACGTGAATGCGTCCCACCTCGGCGAGACCAGTCAGATTACGGTCGAGGTGCTCGACGAACGTTTCGAGGCGATTGCCGGGTTAACCGAAGCGGAATGCCGCCCCATGACCGATTCGAGTCTGCGCTATGCCATTCGTTGGGGGGACAAGACAAGCATTGGCCCATTCGACGGCCCAATCCGAGTTCGAGTCAATTACCGAGGCGTGCGTCTGGAGGATGCGCGAGTCTACGCCGTGTACGTGACCCAAGATGTCAACGATCGTGGCAACGAGGACTGATCGTTTGAGGTTCCGCTCCGGTGGAAGAAACTCTTCGTTTACACACTGCCGACATTGCGGTCCTGATTGGCTATCTCGGACTATTGACCGCGATCGGGCTCTATCATTCCCGTCGGCCGAAGGATTTGGAGGAGTATTTTCTTGCCGGTCAATCGATGCGTTGGTTTCCCATCGGCATCTCGCTGATGGCGGCATTGAACAGCGGCATGGATTACATCATGCAGCCGGCGGGCATGATCAAGTTCGGAGTTGTTTGCGTCGTGACCACGTTGTCGTGGCTGTTGCTCTATCCGTACGTCTTCTTCATCACGCTGCCGCTCTACCGCCGATTGGGTGGCTATTCGGCCTATGAGTACCTCGAGAATCGGTTCGGAGTCTCCGTCCGCGTTCTCACTGCTGCCGTCTTCCTGATGTGGCGTCTAGGCTGGATGGCAGCAGCACTCTATACGCCGTGCCTGGCGATCGCGGTCGCCTCTGGATTTCAGGAGTATCTTAACTGGATCATCATCGTCCTCGGTGCGATCGTTACGTTCTACACTATGTTGGGCGGCATTCGAGCGGTGATTTGGACCGACGTCACGCAATTCTGCATCATGTTCGGCGGACTGGCCGCCACGTTGGTTGTCATCCTGCTGAAGGTCGATGGCGGCCTGAGTGCGATCCTTGGGAATGTGCTTGAGGTTGGCACGGATCGATATGTCACACCCGATGGGATGCAAGATGCCGGACTGGCAGCACGTTTCGTCGAATACTTTTTCATTCCCCTTCCGGTGATCGGTTACCTGCTGGCCACGTTGGTCAGCCGTTTGGCAACCTACACCAGTGATCAGGTGATGGTCCAGCGGTTTCAGACGTCGCGATCGATACGAGACGCTCGTCAAGGGTTCATCATCACGGCGTTGGGCGACGCGATCTGGCTGTTGGCTTTGTGCTTTGTTGGAGTGGCCCTCTACACGTACTTCGAAACCGCGGGGCAGCCCCCCGAAGTCGTGCGGGCCAATCCGGATCAACTGTTCCCCTACTTCTTGGGAAAGGTATTTCCCGCTGGGCTGACAGGGTTGGTTATCGCGGCGATCCTAGCCGCCTCGCTATCCAGTATCGACTCGGCCATCAATTCGATGTCGACTGTGGTGTCGGTTGATTTCTACGGAAGGCTTGTCCGAGGCCGTCGAGCGGACTCGCGCGAAACAGCCGAAATGAATCCGGAAGACCAACGCCAACAACTGCGCATCTCACGCGTCGTCACAGTTTTCGTTGGCATTGCCGGAGTCTGTCTGGCGTGCAACGTGGCGAAGCTTGGGACGTTGCTGGAGATCGGAAACAAACTCGTCAACGGCTTTACCGGTCCAATCCTCGGCATCTTCCTACTGGGGATGTTCTCGCGGCGGGCGAATCAGCGAGGGGTGCTCGTTGGCGGCGTGGCGGGTACGCTCGTGTCGCTCTACGCGATCCTCTGGAGTTCCCCGGTGTTGCTGAGCGAATCGCTGCGAATGTTGATCAGTCTGTTTCCTGAGGACGTGCAGCACGTTGAAGAGGGGGGCCGCGTGCTGAGCTTCATTTGGCCCTCCATTTTTGGTCTGGTCACGACAACGGGAATCGGTTTCCTTTTCAGCCTGACGTCGCCCGGGATTACCGACGCGGCCCGTCGCTGGAATTGGCGTGAGGTAACAAGACGGGATTTGGTGGAAGAAGCAACAACGTGAGATCGTGCGCTTGCCACGTATTTGTGCTCCTCCGTTCGTCGGCTGGCGTTTTACCAGGTGGAGCAGCCGATGTTGCGCCGGTCTATTCCGCGCGAGGAGAACTGAAATGGATACAGTCTCAAGACACGAATTGAAGGAACACCTGCTGCCCGGACGGATCATTCAGAAGGCGGTCGGCCAAGACGCCCACATCGCCAGTTCCAAGATGACCATGGGGTTCGCACGTTACTCGGAGGCGAGCGGACCGATGGAACCGCACCATCACGCCGAGGAGACCGTCTATATTCTGGACGTAGTAGACGGCTGGGTGCGTTGCGGACCGGCCAAGGACCAATTGGGCGCGCGCATGCGACTTGAACCGGGAATGACGTTGCACTTCCCGGAGCTCGAGTGGCATGTGTTTGAGTATGACGAGAGCGGATATGTGGACATTATCTTCTTCTACGGTCAGGTCGATCGGATCCGGCCCGAGGAGATGGAGCCTGCGATGGAGTGAAGTGGCACAGACGTCGACACCAGATCCGCACCCGAAGCGTCAGTTTTCTGTGTCCACACGGAACACGGGAGTGTGCAAATTCAAGAAGCGTGAGCAAAGGGGTTCGCGGATCGACATTGGAGCGATCGCGACCTATTTCGGCTCGTGCGCATCACGCAGCCACCATTGGAAGAACCGGCACACTTGTTCGTTGGATTCTTTAGTAGGACCGTGCACCTCTCGGTTCGTCATGGCAACTCGATTGTTGTAGCCGAGCAGTTCATTCACCACGATCGCATGGTTTAGCGCTCGCCAGCGCTCGGGTCGGTCGGCGGTGCCACCGGACACAAGGAGCGGACGAGGGGCCATCAGAGCGTGCAGTTCTACCAGATCATGCCCACCTTCGACCAGTCGCTTGTACGCGCCGGTTCGTGCCTGGCCTTCACTGGGGAGCTTGCGGAAGCCGCCCAGGTTGGCGGGATCGGGCACCTGCCCTAACGCGAAGCCGAGGTACCAGACATCCCAGTAGTTCACACTGCCGTTCGGGTTCTGCTGGCGACGGTCTCGTTCGTCGAACACAATGCCGGGATCCGACCAGACTGCGCAGGCGAACTTGTCATAGAGGCAGGAGGCGAACAACGCCCATTTGCCTCCGAAGGAGTGCCCGACGATTCCGATCCGATCCGGGAACACATCCTTGCGCTGGGCAAGCGCCGTGTGGGCATTCGCTGCTACGTAAGCCAGCAGCGATAGCGGCTGCACGAGCGCCGGCTTTCCGGCCGGTCCGAAATAGGTTTCGCCGCGAACGTTGTCCGGATGATCGAAGTCGATGCGCGACGTCGGCTTGCCGATCGACAGGGTGATGAAGCCTCGTTTGGCAAGCTGCCACCCAAAGTCGCGCATCTTGTTTCCAAGCCCCACGCCCGTTTGCGCATCGTAGTAGACGACCAGCACCGCCGGAAACGGGCCCTCGCCATCGGGCACCAGCAGCAAACCATCGACCATGTCATCCCCTACAGCAATTCCCAATCGGAGTTGATGCTGCGTCAGATCCTCCCGGCGCGTGGTCGCCACCGTCTCGACTCGCGGCCGATCGATCAGCGGTGGCCAGGAGCCCATAATCGCGTGCCATGTCGACAGGATCTCTTCCCGACGGCGCTGCCAGTCGGCGGGAGTTTTGGCCTGCGTACCGTCGGCGAACAATAAGGGCGAACGAAACGTGCCGAAATCGGATCGGTACGGTTCCGGCGGCTGAAAGAACTTCGCCAACTCGTGCGGCGGGACTCGCTGCGTGTTGCTGATCTGCGTCTTCGTCGGTAGATCGCGTTCCAGTTCAGCGGCCTGCAACGCGGCGAGAATCAGCCAGGGCGCGAAACCGCATAGACAGCGTACGTGAACCATCGTGTTGCCTCGCCCGTGCGTTACGCGGAATAAAGGGACGTCATTCGATCGACAAGAGACCGCATCTGGATCTCCCGAAATACAGCGAGCAGCCTGCCACCCACGTTCAGCATACGTGTGCAGTGGCACGAGTCAATGATAAGATGTTTGCACTGAGGTGGTTCGTCGATCCCCTAATTTGTTTCCACGGACATCTCCGCGGACATCCGTATGATCCGTTCGATTCGCGGAAGGAGTGTGAAGCGTGCTGAGGCAACAGGAATGTGCAGTCGGAAGCGTTCGACGCGGGAGCCTGCTGTTCGGGCTCATCGTGTTCTTGTTGAACTCGGTCACTACGCCTGTCTGTTCCGACGAGCTGGAGACAGGCTTTCGGAATCCTCCCCACACGGCCGGAATCCGTGCCTTCTGGTGGTGGCTCAACAGTAATGTTACCCAAGACGCCATCAGCCGCGACTTGGAAGAGATGAAGGCTAAGGGCTTCAGCGGAGCTCTGATCTTTGACGCGGACGGCAGCAGTCAACGCGGAAATCGGCCAGTTCCCGCGGGGCCCGTGTTTGGTTCCCCGGAGTGGACACAACTGTTTGTCCATGCGTGTCAGGAGGCCAAGCGTCTTGAGCTTGAGTTGAGCCTGAATATTCAAAGCGGCTGGAACCTGGGCGGGCCGAAGGTCACCGCGGAAGAAGCGACACAAACGCTCGTCTGGTCGAAGACTGAAGTCACGGGGCCTCGAACTTTCGAGCAGGTCTTGCCCTTGCCACAGGCCAGGGATTTCTACCGAGACGTTGCCGTGATCGCGGTTCCCATTCCCGGAATACCAGCCGTGATGTCCGTCCGCCCGATCAAGGACTTGGACCTCAAGAACGCTACGCGCGAATTGGGTGGCTCGGCACCGGATTGCCGGTTCCTGCTGAACACAGCGCCTGCGATGCCGGGAGAACTCACCGTGAAAAGTAGTGATATTCTCACTATTTCCGCGATGATGAACGACGACGGGAGACTCCGCTGGGACGTCCCCGAGGGCGATTGGGTGATTCTGAGGATTGGTCACACGACCACGGGCGCGCATGTTTCCACGCAAAGCGTCGGCTGGGGAGGTCGCGTCCTCGACTACATGAATCCGAATTCGCTCGACGCCTATTGGAATCGAAACATCGAACCTCTGCTCACGTCCATCGGGCCGTTGGCCGGAACAACTTTGCGGTACATCCATACCGACAGTTGGGAAGGCGGCGGCATGAACTGGACACCAGGATTTGCTCAGACATTTTACGAGAACCGCGGCTACGATCCGCTACCGTGGCTGGCGGTCCTCACGGGGTATGTGGTTGATAGCCGTGAAGATTCGAACGCTTTTCTTGCCGACTTCCGCAAGACGATCGGCGACCGGGTAGCCAGCCATTACGGGCACCTGGCCGAGTTGGCACACCGCCACGGCATGGCAACGCACCCCGAGTGCTCCGGCCCGCACGCGGGGCCGCTGGATGGAATGAAGAACTATGGCCGCAGCGAGTTGATGATGAGTGAATTCTGGTCACCGTCACCGCATCGTCCGACGCCGCCGAGTCGGTTCTTCGTCAAGCAAGCCTCCTCCGCCGCCCACACCTATGGCAAACGGTTGGTGGGTGCAGAAGGTTTCACCACCATCGGACCGCACTGGAACGACGTACCCTGGTCGGCAATGAAACCAAGTTTCGACCACGAGTTTTGTGCCGGGTTGAATCTGCTGTTCCATCACACCTTCACCTGCTCGCCGAACGAGATGGGGATCCCCGGCCAGGAGTACTTCGCCGGTACCCATTTCAATCCCCAAGTCACTTGGTGGGACGAAGCTCCAGCGCTAATCGACTATTTCAAACGCTGCCAGTATCTCGCCCAACAGGGCAATTTCGTGGCCGACGTGGTTTACTACTACGGTGATCACGTACCGAACATTGCCGCCCTCAAGGAATCGGATCCTGCAGGCGCATTACCCGGCTATGATTACGATGTGCTCAGCGAGGAACTTCTGCTTGCGAGCTTGAAAGTTGAGAACGGCCAACTCGCGCTGCCATCGGGGATGAGATATCGCGTCTTGGTCCTGCCGGACCATCGTGTGCTGTCGCTGGCTGTACTGAAGAAGCTGGACGAATTGGTTCGCGCGGGCGCTACCGTCCTCGGGCCCAAACCAATGCGAGCCGTCAGTCTCGAAGGAGGCTCGGAAGGCAAGGCGGTGTTCCAGGAGTTGGCTGACGGCCTTTGGGGGGCGGAGGTACCGGCCGAGGATGCGAAAGGAACGCGCAAGATCGGTAACGGCCGCGTGGCCTGGGGAATGCCGGCCCGCGATCTGCTGTTGGCCGATGGCATCGCTTCTGACGTGACTTTTCAGGATGTACAAGTTGCTTCGGCCGTCAATTGGATCCATTACCGGATTGACGAAGCGGACGTGTATTTTCTGTCCGAGCCGAATGGCAAGGCCCTGAGCGCGGACGCGATATTCCGTTGCCATGGTCGCATACCGGAGTTCTGGGACGCGGTGGATGGGTCAATTCGAGAGGCCGCGACCTTCCGATTTGTCGACGGATGCACCCAGGTGCCGTTGAAGTTCGATCCTTATGACAGCATCTTCGTCGTGTTCCGAAAGGCGTCTTCGAGTGACCGGATCGATGGCCCGAACTTTCCGACTTGGCAACAGACACAAACGATTGACAGGCCGTGGAACGTCACCTTCGATGCAAGGTGGGGTGGTCCCGAGCAGCCGCTCCGCTTCGATTCCCTGACAAGCTGGAGTGAGCACAGCGATCCCGGGATCAAGTACTATTCGGGCAAGGCCGTCTACCGGACGACCTTTGAGTTCGACCGCGATCCAGCGGACAAAGCACTCGCCATCGCACTTGGACAGGTCAAGGACATCGGCATTGCCCGGATAAAACTCAACGGCAAGGACCTGGGAGTAGTCTGGCGGCCTCCCTTCCGAGTGGATGTTACCCAAGCCGTCAGGTCTGGCGAAAACGACTTGGAAGTCACGGTTGTCAGTTCATGGCGCAATCGTCTGATCGGCGATCGGCAATTGGCGGAAGACCAACGGCGTTTGCGCACCAACATCCGCGTCACCAACGACTGGAAATTGGAATCATCCGGACTGTTGG
This sequence comes from uncultured Pirellulaceae bacterium, assembly GCA_964522605.1. Taxonomy (GTDB): domain Bacteria; phylum Planctomycetota; class Planctomycetia; order Pirellulales; family Pirellulaceae; genus CAVZLD01. Next base: position 14,192 of record CAZFWV010000003.1, on the reverse strand, counting down.
GCCCGATCGTTCTGCAAACGAAGGACGCACCGTGAATAAAAGTCTCACCATCGGACTGCATGTCTTACTGCTTTCCTGCGCAACTCAGGCACAAGAAGGCGGATTCCCCTTCATTCTTCCCAAGGAGAAGCCGAACCGCCCGTTGAGTGCCGCCATGGAGCGAAACTATACCGCGTACCCGGCGCCGCGTCCTGAACAAAACGAGCTGTACTCGCTGTTCAAGTACACCGAGCTGAAGGGACTGGACTACAACAATCACGATGGAACGATCACGCGTCGCGACCCGTCGAAGGTGATTTTTGCGAACGGGAAGTACTACGTCTGGTACACGCACCGACACACGCCAACGGCGCCCCAGGGTGCCGAGAAATGCACGGATACGATTCCGTCACGAGATTGGGATCTGTGTGATATCTGGTATGCGACCTCGGACGATGGATTCACCTGGCAAGAGCAGGGGGTTGCGATCCCGCGTCCCACGAAGCCCAATCCGGGCTGGCGTTCGGTGACCACAACCGACATCCTGGCGTGGGAGGGTGAATACTATCTTTACTACCAAGCATTCTCCCAACCGAGCGGTACTCGCGGTGAGGATAAGACTCGCGGCGACGATTGTCCCGTGGCCGTGTCATCCGCGGATTCGCCCGACGGGCCGTGGACGCCGCTGAATCAGGTTGTGATTCCCAACGGCGCAGCAGGGGAGTGGGATCAGTACTCGATCCACGATCCCTATCCACTCGTGTACAAGGGCAAGATCTACTTGTACTACAAATCCGATTGTGATGGAGACCCCGAGTTGGTGCGGATGCAAGGTCTGGCCATCGCTGATCATCCGCTGGGGCCGTTCAAAAAACACCCGCTTAACCCGGTTGTGAATTCGGGCCATGAGACCACGCTCTTCCCCTTTAAGGAAGGAATCGCCGCCTTGGTGATCAAAGACGGCAACGAGCACTTCACCGTTCAGTATGCGGAGGATGGAGTCAACTTCCAGATTGCTTCAATTACTTCCTTGATGCCCGTTGCCGCCGGCCCCTATGTGCCGGACGCCTTCACCGACACGAAATACGGCAAAGGAATCACTTGGGGACTTTGTCACAACACCTGGGCCGGTACGGGGCCAAGTACGAATCACTCTCTGTTGATGCGATTTGATTGCGACCTCAGTCTGGAAGTCAACGATCCCGAGATGAAGCGGCATGGGTACTTGGGCAAGCCGGAATTCTATTACCAACATGGCCTGAGCCGGCAACAACGAGAGCGTATTCTCGACGCAAACAGACAGCTGCAGTAAGGTGGATCCATGAGCATCGGGCAACAGGTTCTCGCATTCACAATTGTACTTCACGTTTGTCTTTCGACGTTCTCCGCTGAGCCTGAAGACTTTGTCACCTACGAAAAGTTCGGCGCCGTCGGTGATGGTGTGCATGACGATCTGCCCGCGATTTGTGAAGCGCACGAGTACGCCAATGCGAATGGGCTGCCTGTCAAGACAAAGCCCGACGCAACGTATCATCTCGGTAGCAGGGCACTGACCGCGATCATCGCCACCGATACCGACTGGAATACCTCGTCTTTTACGATCGACGACACAGAAGTCGAGAACCACAGGAAGTCGCTGTTTGAGGTACGTTCGTTGTTGAAGCCCGAAAAGCTGCAGATCGATCGACTTACACGGGACCAGAGGCAGTTGGATGTGCGGCCGGAGCACGACTGTCACGTCGTCGTAGTGAACGAGGAAATCAGGCGATACATCCGGCGGGGCAGCAACCGAAACTCCGGAACGCCCCAACGCGACTGTTTTATCCTTCGTCGGGATGGATCGATCGAGGGAAACATTGACTGGGACTACGACAACGTCAGCCGCGTTGAAGCTCATCCAATGGACGAGAAACGTCTGGTGCTGCGGGGCGGCGTCTTTACCACCGTTGCGAATCAAATGCAGCAAGACGTCGGCTACAACTACTGGGCGCGGAACATCGAGATCAATCGCTCCAACACGGAGGTTGATGGTCTGACGCACCGCGTCGTTGGAGAGACCTCGGTGGGGCATCCCTATTCGGGGTTCATCCAAGTCAGTAATTGCGCCAACGTCACGCTACGGAATTGCTTCGCCTCGGCACACAAAACGTACCAAACGATTGGGGCTGCGGGAACACCGGTCAGTATGGGGTCGTACGATTACACTGCGAACAGTGTCGTCAACTTCACGATGATCAACTGCCGGATGGATGACATCACCGATCGGACTCGATGGGGAGTGATTGGGACCAACTTCTGCAAAAACATCCTGCTCGAAGATTGCGTGCTCAACAGAATGGACACGCACATGGGCGTATCCGGCACGTACACAATCCGTCGCTGTACACTCGGATATGCGGGGCTGAACGCCATCGGCCGCGGTCTGCTGCTGGTGGAGGAGTCCACTCTTTGCGGTTCCTCACTGATCAATTTCCGCGGCGATTACGGAAGTACGTGGGAAGGCGATGTCGTCATCCGAAATTGTCGATGGATTCCGGCTTGTGGCAGGATGTCTCGTCCGCAGATGTTTTCTGTGGGCAACGACGGGAGACATGATTTCGGGTACGATTGCTACATGCCGCGCGAGATTACGATCGACGGCCTGTATGTGGACGACTCGAATCATCCTGAAGACTATCAGGGGTTGTTTTTCTTCAGCAACCCTGGCGGCAGCGACCCGGCGGACTCTGCCTTTCCGTACGCGCGCTGCCAGAAGTTGACGGTCCGCGGGCTCACGACGGCCAGCGAAATAAAACCTCGCATCTCAACAAATTCCCAAGTTGAGGGCAGCGTCGAGTTGGTTGAGGAGCCAGCCGCTTCCGACGTTCGGATCCCGCCGAAACCAGATTTCCTACCGTGACAGGAAAGCTGCCAGAGTCTACGGCTCCAGGAGGATTTCGTAGGCGAATTCGCCAGCAACCGTGGTGAACTTTACCGTTGCACCGGAGACCGTTGCGGATACGTCGCGTAACGGGGCTCCCGCGCGATCTATCGCTCGGACCCCGACAACGTTGACATCGGTTCGGTCGATCAGGTTTCCCGCATCGAGCGACACGTCAAACGACGGCTCATTGGGCAAGGGCGTCATGACAATCGTGGTCGGCGTCCACTGGCAGCGGAAGGCACCGGATGTCGTCGCCGGCCCCAGGCTCAACGCCTTGCCGCCCACGTTCCATCGCGGCTCGGGACGAGCCTTTGTGTCGTGCGGCTCCACGCGGACATCCGTCACCATCGAACCCGCACCGTCAACGATGAGCTCCCCTAGAACGTATTCATGGTGCCCAGTTTCTTCCGCGTCCAGAGCATAGCGGGCGCGCGTTGCCGGGTCGACAAGAGCCACATGAATCTCGTACCGGCCCGCACCGAACTCCTCTGGGATCTCGATCACCTGCCGACCACCAGTCACAACCTCACCTTGCCAGGTGCCACTGCCGGGCGAGGCTAGGTAGTCATCTTGGAACGCGACCTTGTCATAGCGTCTGGAACGCGGAGACTTGAAGCGCAAAGACACGCGCAAGTCTTTCGGCGCGGGCTGTTGAGCCTTCCAGGCAATCGGCAAGGCGAACCGCCGTCCGCCCAGATGCTGTACTTCTGTCGCCCGGGGCGTGATGTCGAGCGCAGGGTCCGGATTGAAACCGCGAGCATTCACGTAAAGTTGCCTGTCGCTTCGCGACCGTTCGACAATCACACCGTCCACCCGTTCAATGGCCGACTCGATTTTGCCGTTGGTTGCGTAGTAACCGTATTGCGGCAGAACCCTGCCCGCGATGGCCCAGTCTTCCGAGCCACGATTGACGTGGACCTTTGCTCCGGACCGCCATGTCACCGTGATCCGATGGATGTCGCCGTCGGCAAACTCGATCTCGTCGATCGTATCCGTGGCGATACTGCGGATGAAGTCTTGGGCGAGCCAATACTTGACAGCGGCGCCGCGAGGCAGGGAAGAGCGGTCGATCATCAGCGCATGCCCGAGCAGGACCTCGTCGCTTAAATAGTCATCGCTTTCGATGCCGTGAAGGCGCCGGCTGCGACCGCCTTCGTACCGACCGGGATAGCCAACTCCATGCAGGCTGAAGCGATCATGCAGGACGACGTCGAACCACGGGAATCGCTCCCAGTCCTGACAGGGAACGCGGTGTTGAAAGTAACCCCCGTCGGCCGAAAGGTTCAGGTGTTGACAGTCGGCACCATCCAGATCGCCAACGAGTTGGTCATCTCCGGCCTCGCTCGTCGTGATCGTCCCCGGCCCCAGATAATCTTGGATCCAGCGAAACGCCTCGCCCCAGTGCCTGCGTGTCTCCAAAGCGGAGTGAAAGTTCCCATGACGGTCGTAGAAATCGAACATGTTGATCGACGTGAAGACGTCGATGAAGTAGTGGCTCGGTTTGAGGCTGGGCCCGATGAGCTCGAGGTTCCGCTGCACAAACGGCATGATGTGGTCGGGCCGGAAGCGGTAACTCTGGGCGTCGCGGCCCGTGTTCAGCCAGGCCTTGATCGGCTCGCCGGACTCGGTGAAGCAGATGTGATCGTAACTGAATTGATCCGCATCGGGATACATGTCGATGTAGTTATCGTGCAGCCCCCAGGGGATCCCCGCCGCGTCGCATACGGCGCCGAGTTCACGCAGGTCATCGACGGTGCCCAGGTCCGGGTTCGGCGGATAGATGTCCGGCAGACGGTAGTCATAGCCCCACCGTTGCCAGACGTGGAGCGTGAGCAGCGAATCCGTGAGACCGTAGTCGATCATCTGCTGCATCAACTGGGCATTGTCGGCGTATCGTCCTCCCCAGATATCGAAGACAAACCGCCCCGCCTTTCGAGCATAGCCTGGCGAGGGTTCTCGATCGTACAGAGCCCGGTACTTCTTCGCGCAATCGACGACGCCACGTAAGCTCGGGACCAAGGTGAGCGTACCGTCCATGTGCGTGTGCAGCGCATAGATCTGCTCGCTCGAGTTGACTTCCATGAAATCCGGCGGATTGTCGCACGCGGTAAGCAAGGAAACGCCGTTGCTGAAATCAAATCCGACGTGACTAGTTGACAAGTCATGACCGCCGTAGTTCGCGCGAAACACCTGCGGTTCGACGACGCAATAACCGTGTCCGTAATAGACCCGGTGTGCGGTCCGGTCAAACCGCCCCACCGAGAGGTCCGTGATCCGCTGTGGACATTCCAGCCGAATCCGCAGTCCCCCCGCCTGTGCAAACACTTTGGCGATCAGATCGAAAGCCTCCTCCCCGAGTGTGCACCGATGGACAATTCGCAGGTGCTCTTCCGAAGTCATCTGCGTGTCCACCGCTACGACGGCAATCGGTGAAGGGCCGGCACCCAGCCGATGCTTCATTACGGAAACGTTCAGCCCGTCGAACACCACGGATGTTCCCTCTTTTCCCAGGCCGATGGCTCCGTCTGCCAATCCGCTCGGCCCCATCACGACGGCTGCACACAGGTCGTCCGCCAGAGCGAACGCGAATTCTCCTTTGGCCTCACTTCGCCCGGTCTCGACAACCGTTCGCGCTCGCTCTCGAAGCTGTTCCCGATCTTGCTCGGTTAGCGGAGTGGGTTGCTCGCCCGACGTGAGCACCGGGTTACCCCAATAGGCCGAATCGCATGTCGTATCGTGCTTCGGGCCAGGATGACATAAGAGCCGAAGCTGAATCTGTTCGCCGGCTAGCGAACTCAAGTCCACTTGTCCGTCCACCCAAACTCGGCTATCTGTGTGGCGATCGAAGACGACCTTGCCATCGACCAACACGCGGAAGGTCACTCCGTCGCTCGATGGCTCGGGCGGCGTGACATCGCGAATCGCGTTGGCAAATGACAGGACAATCGGTGTCGTGTTCGGCAGCTTGATCCGGTAATCGACGAACACGGTGCCGCGCCCCTGCCACCACGCTGGGTGCATATTCAGCGCCTGTCGCGTCGCACCTCGTGCCACGGGTCCGATGGCGAAGTTGGCCCGAGACGGTTGCGCCTCGCCCTGCCAACCAACGGGCATCGACACCTCTGCTTGCTCAAAGTAGGCCCACCCGACGCGGAAAGCTTTGGTATCGGTCAGCAGTACTGCGCCCCGTGGCGGCAGGTGCGTCACCGGAAGTTCCGTGGGCGAAGAGGCCGCGTCGCGCGGCTGCGTGAATCGCGTCTCGAAGACCCGTACAGCGTGCGCGACGCGCTGTTGATCCGCCTGTGTGAACGTCGCATCGACGTGCACCGGATAGAGCGCCGAGTACGCTTCGGACCGCACACAGATGGTGAATGATGTGCTTCGTTCTCCTCCCGCCGGAATGGATACGTTCTTCTCGGCTGCGCCGACGGCTTCCCATGGATCCGCAAGCCCCCCGATTCGCAGCTGCACTTCCAACGATTCAGGCCCGGAATTGGTGACCGTCACCGGAACCTCGTAGGGTGTGTCATACTCGGTCACGTCCCCCACCGGCCCGATCACAAGACGAAGTGGGCCTTCGATGACGTCCTGTCCGTTGAAGGCAAAAGCAACACGCGCAGCGAGCGCGGCGATTACGACGAACAGTAGCAGCGTTCTCTTCGCCATGGCAGAGTACTCCGCGGGACAACGTGATTCCCCGGCCGTTCTGAAATGTCCGGTGAGACAGCAGTTTTTTCCCGTAGATTTCAAGGCCGCGGCCGGACACAGGAAAACACCTTCGGCATATCTCCCGATTATCCGGAGACACCGCTTCGCCGGCAACAGGGCTCGGGGCTTTCGCCCGCCGTGCACACTCACTGCCTCACAGTCGCCGAGGACAACTGTGCTTGATATTCTGCGCGAGATGCGGGCATAGAATGTCGCTCACGGGCTACGTTCACTGAGACCATGTTGGGAAATACGACAAAAACGGAATCCCGAGTCTGCCACTGACTTCTTCCGCTGCCCCTGCAACATCACTCTTAGTGTGCCACTGGCTCTGCCCAGTGCCGTGGCTACATCGAGAAAAAGACACTGGCAGAGCCAGTGCCACCCCATTTTTCCGAACAGCTTCTCAGTCCCATTTTCCGAACAGCTTCTCAGTTGCCCGTGATGCGGGTCAACTTCTCGGATGCAGCGATTTCCTTGCCGTCCGCAAGCACACGCAGGCCCTGGCCGCGACCGTACTTCATGCCAGTTTGGTCGTAGAGGATCGTCAGCGTGTGGCCATGATAAGGGACATTGTCCAGACAAAACCAATCCCAGTGTCCCTCCGGCACGAGCGGATTCACTTCAATGGTCTGGTCCAATCGGGGACGCAAGCCAATCAGCCCGGTGATCACAAGGTCGGCAAACGTCGAGTGGTTGTAATCTTTTCCGCGTTCCACGCCGCCCTTGCCAGCATCCCACGTTCCATCTTTCCAGTTCTTCAAGCGAGTTCGTGAGATCCAGTCGCCGGTCAACGGGTTCAGATTCTCATCGATCCACGGAACCACGGTGCCATCGTCACGCTTTAAGCGGTGCGAAACCGCGTAAATTCGGAGCAGTTTGAAGTAATCCTCACGCGTCACAACGTCCACTCGATCGTCGTTTAGTAGGTTGGCCAGGGCTGTCAGCGTGATCGAAGTGGCGAAAGGCCAACTCGGACCATTCCATTGGCATTCATGTCCTTCGTAGGAGATCGCAAACTTCGGGTGGCGCTGTTCGGCGGTGGTCGGTCCGAAAGGTGCGTAAAAACCCCGTGGATCCATGATCTGCTTCCAGGCAACTGACTGCTCGGCCTCAGGCAGATGGAAGTACCAGGGAGTGAAGCCGTGCAGTTCGCGGGCATCGGAAAGAACTTCCTGGCCGCGAGGCAGGACTTTGAAGAATTGTGCGTCGGGATCCCACAGTTTTGCCAGCACCAGTTGCTTCAGCTTCGCAGCCTTATTTCGAAACGCGCGTGCAACGTCAGGTTGGCCTGCCAAATCGGCGAGTTGCGCAATGGCCAAAGCATCGCCGTATTGGTAGCTGTTAATCGTGGCGCGTAGGCCCTGATGCCGAGGATGCAAGGTACCGCTGATGGACAGTTCCATCCCGTCGCGATCGTCGATCTGCCAGAACAAACCACTCGGGTCCAGTCGCTCTGCTTCCCAACCTTCGTAATTGGCGATCAGGTCCGGAAGTAGGTCCAGGGCCAACTGCGTGTCGCCGGTAACCGCCGCGCGCTGGAGGAACGAGTCGGCAATCCAGAAGGAGTAGCTTCGCACCGCGCCGCCTTTGCGCAGCCAGAAGGTGGAATAGTCGTCCAGGTACTGCGGGTCATGCAGCCAACGGCCTTCGCGGAAATGGTGTCCGGCCGGGCAGTTGATCGTGTTATGTTTGCCCGCCCAACCGACCGGCGGCAGGAACTCGGTGATTACAAAACCATCGGGCGTTTGCTTGATGTGCTTGCGGTAGGTCCACCAGCGGAAGTAGTAGGTCAGCTCGATTTCCTTGTCCGGGCAATCCAACAGCGGAATGTTGTCCTTCAAGAAATCCCAGGCGACCGCATTGGGTACGTGCTGCCGGTACAGTTCGTTGTCGGTTCGGTTGAATGCGTCGACGTAGTGCTGGAAATCGCTGGCTTTCAGAACTGCAGCAGCACCGCGTGGCGCGTCCCCAGCGAACCCCAAATCCTCACCTTCGTCCGTTGCCAGGCCGATCTGGACAACACAGAGGAAGGCGGCCAAAACAAGCACTGGGAGTGCAATCAGTCTAGCTCCGATCAGGCGGATCAACATGGCGGTTATCCTTGCATCCGTGGGACGTTGTGTACTTCGCGTGATACAATATGCGTTCTTCCAACACTACCCTCTTACATCTCTTAGCGAGGAAGACAACATGAAAAGGAAAACGAGGATCATCACCGTTCTATTGGCTGCCACTCTGGGCGTTTTCGCAGGAACGATATCTGCTGAGGGTATCAATTCGCTGAGCGAAGCGGAACAGGCCACCGGATGGCGTTTACTGTTTGACGGAAAATCGACGGCTGGCTGGCGGGGCTACCGGTCCGAAACCACGCCTGAGAGCTGGAAAGTGGAAAACGGCTCGTTGTTGGCGCGACGCGAAGAGGGGAAATCCGCTGGTGATATCATCACGGTTGATCAATTCGCCGATTTTGAGCTGACCCTGGAATGGAAGATGACTCGGGGCAACAACAGCGGCGTCATCTATCGCGCAACGGAACAACAGGACCAAGTCTGGCAGTCGGGGCCGGAATATCAGATCCTTGACAACACGACACACCTGGATGGCTTGAATATCCTGGCTTCCGCGGGCGCCTGTTACGCCGTGTTCGCTCCAGCCAAAGACGCAACCCGGCCGGTGGGGCAATGGAACCAGACCCGCATTCTGGCCGCTGGAAAACACGTGGAACATTGGATGAACGGCGAGAAGCTACTGGAATACGAAGTCGGCAGCAACCGCTGGAAGGCGCACGTGAAGACAAGCAAGTTCTTCCCGACCGCCTACGGCCAAGGCAACTGGGGCCTGGCAGAGAAAGGTCACATCGGCTTGCAGGACTACGGCGGCGCCATCGAGTTCCGCAACATCAAAGTCCGGGCGCTGCCAAGCGACAACGATTGACCGGACGCCGCTTCCACGCAACCGCTGGAACGGCGGGAATCTTACGGTCTAGATGCGACCGAATCGGAAGTACGCATGAGCTTTCAGCGAATGACTTTGATGGGCTACGTGCTAGTCGCCGTCCTGTCCTGGCCGTGGGAAGAGCCGACTCGAGCTTTTGGAGCAACACCGTCACAGGGTGCGGAGGTAAGACCATCTTCGTTTGCTTTGGCGCGAGACGCACAGACTGGATTCATTACCAGCTTGCGCCGCGAGAGTGATGCGGATGATGTTGAGTATCTTCGTCCTGGTTCGATGTTAGGTCCGATTACGTTGCGAGTGCGAAGTCCGTCCGACAATGCTTGGCGCGGCGTTGGTCTCGGTGATCAGGATTGTGAAGTGCGTTCTGTACTTCAGCCGAGAGGCGATATCCTGCGGTGGGAGATCACCGTGACAAACAATACTGACGTGCCGCTGGAAATCGGCGACCTTGCGCTGCCTCTGCCGATGAACACGGATTACGTGTGGGATCACGAAGAGACATTCGTCCGGCGCGTGTTTCGTCATTCACTGATCGCCGGGCACGGCTCGTTTCTATACTGGCTGCCCGTCAAGGGGACGGGATGGTTCCTCGTGATGATGCCCGATGAAGACACGCACCTGGAGTATTTCACGGCCGAAGGAATGGACTATGCGTTTGGCAGAGAACGGTTCAGCGCGTTCATTCGCTCCCGGGCAGCGGCGGACGAGGATCCGCGTGGGACTTGGCGACAATCGCAGACAGGCCAAAAGTTGCAGCCGGGCGAGAAGGTATGCTACACGTTCCGTTTTCATTGGGCAGATTCTTATCAGGCGGTTCGTGACATCCTGTACCGCAACGACGGCATCGATGTGCACGTTGTGCCCGGCATGGTCATACCGCGAAATCTGGCAGCTCGTTTTGCACTCCGCACCCGGCACACGATTGACGACATTCAGGCGGAGTTCCCTCAAGAGACCACCATTCAATCCGTCGGAACGACCAACTCGGACACGCATGTGTTCCGCGTCGAGTTCAAGCGCCTGGGCGAGAACCTGCTGACCGTGCACTATGGCAGCGGACGCTCCATGCCACTTGAGTTTTTCGTTACCGAACCGCTCGAAACGCTCCTGAAGAAACGTGCTGCATTCATCGTCCAGAACCAGCAACACCGCAAGTCAGCGAAGTGGTACGACGGTCTGTATAGTCTGTGGGACCGCCGCCAGGATGATGGTCGCAATTTGTTAGGCCCCGATCATCTGGCAGAACAACATCCCTATGCGGTAAGCGGTTCCGATGACCCGTCGAACGGGAAATGCCTGCTCGTGGCGGAGAAGAACGTGGCCTACCCCGATGCGAACGAAATCGCCTCGCTGGAGTATTTCGTCGAACACTTCGTCTGGGGCAAGCACCAGCGCACTGACGCTGAGCAACCCTATCCCTATGGAATCTATGGTGCGGATTCATGGCAGCAGAACCGTTTCGCCGACCGCGATCCGCTGGACGAAGGCGTCAGCCGTCCGGGGGGACCGAGCGCGTGTCGAATGTGGCGGACGTTTGACTACACGACCTACTTCGCGTTGTACTTCAACATGTACCGCATCGCCAAGCAGCGGCCCGATCTGGTCAAGAATCTCTCTGCAGCCGACTATTTGGAGCGGGCTTACGGTACGGCCCGCGCGTACTTTGAGGTTCCAGCGAACATTCGCATGGACGGAGGCTGGAGTTTCACCGGCTGGGTCTATTGGCAGTACACCGTCGGTAACTTTCATGAGAAATACCTGTTGCCACTGATCGATGCGCTCGAAACGGAAGGTCAACAGGCCAAGGCGGACCATTTGCGTGTTGAATGGGAGAAGAAGGTCAAATACTTCATCTACGACAACGCCTGGCCGTTTGCTTCCGAGATGCCGATCGACTCCACGGCGTATGAATCGACCTATGCTGCCGGGAAGTACGCCTTGGAATACACACTGTCGCCCGATACGGACCTCTGGTACGACCGCAATCTGCAGAAGTGGTTTTCGCATCCGGTCATTGATACGCAACGACACAGAGAATTCTTGCGGCGTCAACACTGGGCGAATCTCGCCTGCCGCGGCGTGCTGGAAACCAATTACTGGTCGTTGGGTAGCGACTTTCGCGGTTGCGGCAGCTCCAGCTATACACTCAGCTACATGTCTCAAATGGGCGGTTGGGCTGTGCTCGATTACGCCTTGCGCTACGACACCGATCCCGCAGTCAACCTGCGGCTTGGCTATGCCTCGCTGCTCAGCTCCTGGGCGTTGATGAATACGGGCGATGCGGATTCGGACTTTGGATTCTGGACTCCGGGGCCCCGGCATGACGGGGCGATGAGCTGGGGGTTTCAGCCACGTCGGGTTGGTACGGAATGGAATCCCGCGATGCGCGATCTGCCGCGCGGTGCCTGGCCGGTTTGCGGCGAAGCCGATCACGGACTTGTCGCCGGTATCGAAGCGGCCTGCACCATCCTATTCGATGATCCGGTCTTCGGGCTCTTTGCCTTTGGTGGCGAAGTCAGCAACACCGACGACGAGATTCGCGTCGTTCCGCACGACGGTGTGCGTCAGCGGTTCCACGCGGCGCTCGGCCCGCAACGGCTACAGCTCACGCTGGACCGTGATGGCTTCGCCCGCGATCGGCCGATCACATTGTCTCGCAGCTTGAATCGCTTTGCATTCGAGATCGAAAGCCGCGCGCCTCACGATCATCAGGCTATGCTGACAGTCGAAGGTCTGCCGCCCGGCCCCTACAAACTCGAGGTGGGTGGTCACGCGAAACAAGTATGGGTCAAGGACAAGAAGCCTACAGCGATTGCAGTCGCCGTACCGGGAAATCGGACATTGCTGCTCCGATTCGAGCCGGTGCGCAACTCGGCTGAGGACGCAAGTCGTGAGGGAAATCGGCCCACGGCATTTAACCCTAAAGTTGCGGACATTCTGTTGTAGGACGGATTGGTAATCCGTCCATCGGCGACCGCAACGCTCGTTACTAAATCACGGCCAGATTTCATCACATGTGCAATTTGACCGAAGCCGTTTTTTTCGTTTTGGTGCGATATACTGGGGACGGATTGCCAATCCATCCTACTTTTACTGCAACTGGAGAGTAGACAATCCTGGACGTTGGTCCGTTCATAGTACGGAGAGAAATGCGATGAGACGTTTGTTGCTGATGACCATTCTTACAGGAGCGGCGGCGCAGGCGGCGGAACCGTTCGCGATGCGGGACGTGAAGCTGCTGGACAGCCCGTTTCTGGAAAACAACCGGCGCCACGCGGCGTTCTTGTTGACACTGGAACCGGATCGGCTGATGCACAACATGCATGTGGGCTGCGGGATGGAACCTAAGGCACCACTCTACGGCGGCTGGGAACGAACCGGATTGGCGGGCCACACGCTTGGGCACTACCTGAGCGCCGTATCGCTCGAATACGCCGCGACGGGCGACCGGCGTTTCAAGCAGCGAGCCGACTATGTCGTCTCCGAGATGGCAGCGTGCCAGGCGAAGTACGGAACCGGATACATCGGCGCGATGGGGCCGGAAACCGAAGAACGCAAGGCGCTCGAGGCTCTCCGAACCGGCGACGTCGAAAGCATCAACCGTTGCTGGGCGCCGTGGTATACCCAGCACAAGATCATTGCCGGGCTGCTCGATGCCTGGATTCTGACCGACAACCCGCAGGCGCAGGAAGTCGCTCTGGAGTTCGCAAAATGGGCCGACGACCTCACCAAAGGACTGAGCGAGCAACAGATTCAGCGGATGCTGGCGATGGAGTTCGGCGGAATTGGGGAGAGTTTCGAAAACCTCTACAAATTAACGAAGGACCCTGCGCACCTTGCGCTTGCACGCCGGTTCCGGCACAATTGGCTGCTGGATGAACTGGCGGCCGGTCGCGACAACCTCCCGGGCAAGCACGCCAACACGCAGATCCCGAAGATCGTGGCCGAAGCGGCGGACTTCGAGGCGACGGGCGATGACTACGGCCGGAAGATCGCGGAGAACTTTTTCGATATCGTCATCGGCTCGCATACCTACGCCACCGGTGGCAACAGCGACCGTGAGCACTTCTTCCTGCCCGCCACGGCCGATCAGCGGATGGGGCCCGCGTCGGTGGAGACGTGCAACGTCTACAACATGCTCAAGCTGACGCGCCACCTGATCGGCTGGTCGCCGACCAACACGGTGTATGGCGACTATTACGAACGGGCACTCTACAACCAGATCCTGCCGTCGCAGGAACCTCAGAAGTCGCAGTTCGCGTATTTCATGTCATTGGCGCCCGGCGGATTCCATGTCTATAGCACGCCGCACGACTCCTTCTGGTGTTGCTACGGAACGGGTCTGGAAAACCATACCAAGTACAACGACTCGATCTATTTCCATGATGACTCGAACCTGTACGTGAATCTGTTTATTCCGTCCGTGTTGAACTGGCAGGAGAAGGGGCTCGTGTTAACGCAGACGACCGACTATCCGCGCAACGGTCGGGTCGAGTTGCGGTTCGACACCGCGCCGGCGGAGCCACTGACGCTGCACGTCCGCTGCCCCGGCTGGGCGGCCGGTAACGTGGCGTTCAAGCTCAACAGCAAACCGTTTGCAGAAAGCGCACCCGGGACTTGCGCA
>CAZFWV010000002.1:0-72604 GCA_964522605.1 uncultured Pirellulaceae bacterium | reverse complement strand
CGCGTAATAGAATTCGCTTGCCCCGACAAGAAACTCACCGTTAGCAGTGCAGAGGGTCGCAGAGTTGGATTTTGCTTCAGCCTCTCAACGCCACCACGTTTCACGTGTGTTTGGGTTTACGGTCCGTTGAGAAAACTGAAAGTCGAGCTCGGCTTTTAGCCAGAGCCAAGATGGCGTCGAAAACATGCCTTCACCCGTTCCCACATGGCTGGGGAGAGGACGTGCGCGGTGTCCGGCTCGATGAAGTACGTGAAGTTCTCTGCTGCGCCGGCCTCCGCGTACGCCGAAGCGATTCGCTCGAGCCCGCGGCGCGCCGACTCGATCGGGCTGCCGCTATCTTTCTCGCCGAGGTTCAGATGAAGCGCTCGGGGCGCGATCAGTGCAGCGATCTCGGGCGTGTCGCCGTACTCGTGCCAACCGGGGACGAAATTGGGAAAGCAGTGCAGAAGGTGCTCCTCCTCAATCGCCTCATAGGTTGGGAGGCAGCAATTGCCGACGACGCACTTCAAACGCGGTTCGAGCGGTCCGACGAGCCAGCAGTGCGTCGAGCCCATGGAATGGCCATAGCAACCGATGCGGTCGGCCTTCACTTCAGGTCGAATGCAAAGTACATCAATCGCACGGCGCATTTCGACAATGTTGACCCACGCCATCGAGCGTCCGCGGACGATTTGCCGCAGGAACTCGAATCGCTCGAAATTCCCGCCCTTCAGCCTGCCCGTCGGGTCCTGTCGCTCCTCGAAGCAGAGTGCATCGGGGCACAAGACCACATATCCCTCGCGCGCGAGCGCAGCGCCGGTGTGATGCATTGGATTGCCCAACAGACCGGCCGGCTCCGACTTGCCGAGATGGTACTCGCCGTTGTGTTGATGCCAAATGGTGACGGCGGGCGCGGGTCGTTCGGCGGTGACACCGTCAGGCACAAGCAGCAGGGCCGGAATTCGTCCTTCGACCGGCGAGTCGTACATGACCGACTCAATGCGGTATCCGTCTTTCTGGATTGTTTCTCGCAACTGGACTTCCAGCGGCCCCGTCTCGGGAAAGGGACCGCCGAGGCAGGCTTGATAGTGTTCTCGTCTTTGTTCTTGCTTTCGCAGCACGTCGGGTGGAAGCATCGATCTGGCCTCCTGTGTCGTTTCACGCGTTGCCGCTTCTCCCGACGCGCTGCCCAATGCAAGCGTCCCGAGTCCGACGGCGAATTGCGATTTGAGAAACCCGCGGCGATTCGGTTGGTTTTCGGACGAGGCGTCGTCTTTCATGGTCGGCTCCTGTTTACATCCGTTCAATTCGCCATCTTTGAATCGACGAAGTAGCGCTGCTCGTCGGGACGAATTATAGCGGAAGCATTTTTCGCAGGGCAGGACTTTGACGAGAATCCGATTCGATCAATCAGCGAAAGAGTGGATCTCCGTCTGGGATCGAATCGCCCGCAACTAGATTCGCGGGAAACCGTTCGATAGAATCCCAAGTGTCGCGGGAAGCGGCACGGTTCCCGTTAAGGGATGACTCCGAAATAACTTCGGCATCTCGGTCCTCTCGTTTAACCGCGTGCCCAACGGGCCGCGGGGCGGAAAGAATCTTCCGCGGCCCGGTGGGCACGCGGTAAAACGAGGAACCCGCACGGTTAAACGAGGAAGTTGTTTCTCAGCCGTTCCTAAGTGCGACAGATCGAGTTTTTCTGCTGAATCGTAAACCGACGTGAAAGGACGGAAAATGCATAAGCAATTACCGCGATTGGTTTGCATCATGATCGCGAGTCTGGTGCTATCCTGGACCAACCATCTCGCGTGGGCGGCCGAATCTGACACGTCGATCGACGACGTGGCGATCATTCCTCAGCCGAGCGACTTCGATTACTTTACCAACAACTGGAACGTGATCGGACTCAAGGATTATCAGCGCGGCACGCGGGTGACCCCCGACAACAGACTCCAGCTTGCCGATGCCCACGTGCAGATACGGGTCGGGCGGGCGTTACTGCCACTGAGCAGGCAGCATGGCAAGCTGTTGCAGGATGGCTGGTTGCCCATCATCCTGCTCACAGCCCAGGATGAGCCGATACGCTACGAGATCAAGCTGTGGGCCACGCCATTGCCGACCGTGAAGGACTGGCGCAAGGCGTTCGACTGGCCGACCGAGGGAGAGAACTTCCTGAACTGGATCCACGTGCGGGTCACGAACGACGGAGACCAACCCGCTGAGGCGAAGCTGAAGACGACCAGCTCTCGCGCGGATGGGAACAGCTCGTTTGAGTGGTCTCTAGAGCCTGGTGCCGCTGTGACCGCTACCGTGCGGATCCCCTTTACGCCGATCGAGGATAATGCCTCGCTGGCCAATGCGAACCCAGACGAGTGGTTCGACCGAACGGTGCAGTACTGGAACAGCGCTTTGTCCAACGCGGCTCACATTGAAGTACCCTGTCGAAAGGCCACCGAGGCTCTACTCGCGGCCCACGTCTGTCAGCTGATTGCCAATGACCACGGGGATGTTCACGGGGGAGAAGGTTTTTACGACGAATTCTATATTCGTGACGGCGCCTACCAGGTGATGGAACTCGAAGAAGCCGGGCTGTGGGATGCCGCACAGAAGGCGGTGGCGCTTTATCTTCCCCGACAAAGACCGGATGGCCGATTCGAGTCCCAGCCGGGTCAGTTCGATGCGAATGGCCAGGCGCTGTGGGTGCTGTGGCAATACTACAAGATGACGGCAGATCGCACATGGCTCGAAAGCGTCTACCCGAAGATGCGCCGCGCGGTGGACTGGACGATGAAGGCGCGCCGTCAGGCCCCGGCTGACTCGCCTTTTGCCGGCTTGTTGCCCAATGCGCTGGCCGACGGTGAGTACCTCTGGGCCGGCGAGCATCACATTGTGGGCTACGACTTCTGGAATCTGCGCGGCATCCTCTGCACGGCCGATGCGGCCCGAATTCTGGACAAGAACGACGAAGCAGAAGAGTTGCTGAACGAGGCGAATCTCTACCGCAGCGCCCTGGATGCCGCCTGGAAGCGAACCGGGTTGGCTCACTTTCCGCCGAGTTGGGAGAAGGCCGGCACGCATTGGGGGAACACCGAAACGCTATGGCCCACGGAAATCTTTGACCGGGATGATCCGCGCGTCGCCGCACTCAGCAAACATGTTCGTGAGGATTTCCACGGCGGGTTCATCGAAGGGACGATTCAGTGGCATGGGCATGCACCCGCCATCCATCCGTACATGGGTGCGTATACCACCATGACCGATCTCACGCGCGGGTTGCACGAAAACGTGGTCAAAGATTTCTATTGGTACCTGCTGCATTCCACCGCAGCCCACGCGTTTCCCGAAGGCATCTATCCGCAGAAGCGGGAAGCTTGGAGCAACACGATCCCCCACGTCACCGGGGCCTGCAACTATGCGATCATGCTTCGCCACATGTTGGTCCATGAGGAATCCGACACCTTGCACTTGCTCAAGGCCGTCCCCGACTGGTGGCTGGAGGAAGGCCACGAAATCAAGGTCGAGCGCCTGCCCACGCATTTCGGAACGATGGCGCTGAGAGTCCGGGGAACGGAGACCGGCGTAGAGATTGACCTGGAAAAACCCACGCGTCAGATTCCGAAGCGCATGGTACTTCATCTGCCCGCATCCCGACCGCTGCTCAGCAAACTGGAAGGAGTGACCGTCGTTCCTCGTGCTCCGCAGTCGAAACGATGGGACTTCCCCACGGTCGTCGCGCTCTACGAAGGATCGAACCCACCCGCCGTCTGGACCCGACCGAATGCCCTGAGTTTGACCACCCACAAACCGGTCACCTGCTCCACTGCCCTACCGGCTCATCCCGCTGCGCTGGCCAACGATGGATATGCAAACGACACGGACAATTACTGGGCCACGGATGTGCAAAAGCTGGATGACCCACAACCTTGGTGGCAGGTGGACCTGGAAGAGCCGATGCGCGTCGGTCGCGTGGTCGTCGTGGGTTACTACGGTGACGAGCGACAGTATGGATTCACCGTCCAAACGTCCCTCGATGGACAGAATTGGACCACCGTGGCCGATATGCGAGAAAACAAGGAGTCGTCCACCGCGGAAGGCTACACCTGCCGATTCGAGTCGCGACCGGTGCGCTACCTTCGCGTAACCCAGACGCACAATTCCGCCAACTCAGGCCGCCACCTTGTCGAGGTGATGGCTTACGAGGAATAATAGAAAACAGCCAGCCATGCAACATGATCTCGCCATTCCAATTCTTCCCAGTAGATCGATTGAGGCCACGCGGGACTTTTACCGGCAACTGGGATTTGAAGCCAAAGTCTGGGGTGCACCGTATCGTTACGCCATACTAACCCGGGACACGGTCGAGATTCACTTCTTCACACATGCCGGACTTGATCCCGCCGAATCGTCCGCAGGTTGCTACATTCGCGTTCTGGACGTTGACAAGATCTATCAGACATTCGCTCGAGTCAATCTGCCGACGACCGGAATTCCACGCATCGATCCCCTGGAAAACAAGCCTTGGAACATGAGAGAGTTTTCCATGGTCGATCCAGATGGCAATCTGATTCGCATCGGACAGACGATCTGATACGAACCACGATTGACTCTGCCTCAAGACGGTAGGCCGGATCAGCAAGTCAGCAATTGGCCGTCAAGCCGAGGTCAGCGGCGCGCACCTAGAACGTCTCAAACACGTACTTCAAATCGAAGTAGACGCCGACCAGGATGAACACCCAGCCCGTCGCCATGCGGGCCCACCATTCAATCTTGCCCAGGATGTTGTACGTCTTGCCGACGGCCTGGGCACTATACGCCAGGAGCAGAGCCACAACCAGAACCGGCAGTGCGGTACCGATCCCATAGATGAGCGGCAGAAGGAAGGAGCCGCCTACAAGGGGAGTTTCCGGCAGCACGATTCCGACCTTGTCCAGTACCATCGTGATCGCTCCAGCCTCCGAGCCCATCGTTAGGGCGAGAAGGCCAAAGAACCAGGCGGCGGATGTGGGGCAGAACGAGACGGCAAACAGGATCCCCAGGAGCAATGCGCCCCAAATCCCCATGGAATCAACCCGCTTCTGCATCCTCTCACTCATCATCGTCCCGCCGGTACTCACGGTGATCAGCCCGATCAGAAACATGCCCAGCACGATGAAGATCGGCCCTAAGACAAGATGCATGTACTTCTGCAAGAAAACCGACACCGCCGGGATTGACATCGCCGTGGTCGTCAGCAGTGTCGCCAGACCAAGGTACAGCAGGCAACGTCCCAGCGTGTAGAGTAGCCCCGCATGGATGACCGCACGTGAACTCTCAACCTTGCGTCCAATGTAGGACACCGCGGCAATGTTCGTTGCCAACGGGCAGGGGCTGATCGACGTCAAGATGCCCAAATAGAGAGCGGCCCCACAGTAGAGGGCGTACGCGAGCATGGGCAATCTCCTGTCACTGGCCTCAAGACCGGGCGAGGTTCCTCGCCGTCCAGGTTACGAGTATGTCGTTCCAGGCGAACTCGTCGTCCAGGGGGCGACGTCCGCCCCTGACATTGCCTAATTCGCGGTGCCTTTACCGCGAGCAGCTTCAATCTCGTGCTGGACATACTTCATAAACGCCTTCTGGTCTCCGACGTTACTCCAAATCTCCTTGAGATCCTTGTATTCCGCGACCCGATTGTCTTTGATCCTTGCCACGATCAACGCGGGGCCCGTGATCTTGTAGGCCTTCGTGTATGCCGCGTTCTTCTCATTCTGGAAATCGACATAGTGGAACTCGACTGAGCGGTCCAGAAGCTGCGTGGCAAAGCCTGTCTTGATTGCTGCTTCTGTGTAGCTGCCCATCTTCTGACAGGTCGGGCACCGTTGCGTGCGGTGGAAATAGATCGCCACTACGCGATCCTCGGGTGGCGTCTTCGCGACCTCGGCCGCTGCTCCCTCTTCGGCAACAGTGGACACAACGAAGGCCAACACGACCGAGCCCAGCGTGGTCATGGTCAAACGTTTCATCCCACAAACTCCTTTTTCGTGTAGGAACGGCTCAGTAACAACTTTTTCGTTTAACCGTGCGGGTTCCTCGTTTAACCGCGTGCCCAGCGGACCGCGGAAGATTCTTTCCGACCCGCGGCCCGCTGGGCACGCGGTTAAACGAAAGGACCGAGATGCCGAAGTTATTCTTGAGTCATTCCTTAGGTGTCAGGCGACTGTGTCATTCTTTCGTCAGTGGCCAATCGATCGGTGGCTCACTCGCTGAGCGGTTATTGTGCACTTCTTTCAACGACAAAATAGTTCGGTACTACGGTCGGAACCTGCGAGACCTCGTTGCCATCTGCGGTCGCTACGGCAACCGGACCCGACGTCTGGATTACGGGCTTCTCCGGATACATGGCCCCGAACCCCATGCCCGCGACGGTCGCCATGACGATCGTTAACGCGACAAAGACGGCGGTCTTTGCATTCCCCACGACAGACCGAATCACCAGAATGCTCGGAAGTGAGAGCGCTGGACCGGCCAGGAGCAAGGCAAGAGCGGGACCGGAAGCCATGCCGTTTTTCATCAGGGCTTCCAGGATGGGAACTTCCGTCAGCGTGGCGAAATAGAACAGGCAGCCCACCACGGATGCGATCAAGTTGGAAATGAGACTGTTGTCGCCGACGAGCGCCGCTACCTGCTTTTCGGGAACGAGGGCCCCAAGGAATCCAACGACAAACACGCCTCCGAAGAGAAGCGGAACGAGCAGCTTCGAGAACGTCCAGGTGTTCCCCATCCATTCCATGAAGTCCGGTCGATCCAGCCACAACAGACTCATGAGCACGACGAGAACGCCCATGGCTCCCGCCAGATACCATCGAATGTGGTGAATCCGGGTGACCCAGGTATCTACGTCCTCAATGGAGCTGATTTCCGACTTGGCCAGGCGCACGACTTCCGCCGGTTGGTGACCGAGCGCAACCTCTTTCAAGCGAAGATCGTAAGCCCCTTCGGTCTCGTACTGCAAAGTCGCCTCGAATCTCGTACCGTCGGCCAACTCCACGTGCTTGTCCCCTGGATTGAACCAATCGCTAAAGACAAGCAGCGCCAACATTGCACCCAATAGCGATGCGTTCTGCCAGAGAGGACGCTTGGCAGCCGGAGGATCCGGCATCGCCATCGTGGCCTTGGTGCGGCTCTCTTCGCTGCGACGAAAGATCACGGCCATGATCAGGCCGATGATTACTCCAAAGACCATCGCGCCAATGACGCGGGCAACGCCGAGTTCGAAACCGAGCACTCGAGCCGTGAGAAAGATCGCTAGGACGTTGATCGCCGGACCGGCATAGAGGAAACAGGCCGCCGGTCCCAGCCCTGCCCCGACTCGGTAAATCCCGGCGAACATGGGTAGCACGCTGCAGGAGCACACGGCCAGGACCGTCCCCGAAACCGAGGCAACCGAGTACGACTCGACCTTGTTCGCCTTCGGCCCCAAATGTTTCAGAACCGACTCTTTGGAAAGGAACGTCGTAATCGCGCCGGCAATAAACAGGGCCGGAACAACGCATGCCAGGGTGTGGTTTCGAGCGTACCACTGCAACATCACCATCGCCTCGACGAGAGCGCTCACGACCTTCGCACCCACAGGATTGGCATCGGCGTCGAATCGCGGCGTGGCTAACGGAATGAAATAGGCGATCAGGAAGATCGCCAAGAAGGTCAGAAAGATCTTCACTTCTCGGTTCATTTCAGCAAGCTCCGTCTCCGAACGGGCCCACCCTGCCTGGCAGGCAATTTGGCATAATATGCAAGTATTCGGCCGCAAAAAAAAGGAACTCAGCCCTCATGTCGTCTAAGCTAGCAATTCCTGCTGCTTTCTCGCGTTGCACTTGATCACCGACTCGATGCAATCGAAGAAATCCAGCGCGCATTTCACGCGCAGCCGATAGAAGACCATCTGGCCGCGCTTTTCATCTTCAACCAAGCCTGCGTGTTTCATCTGCGACAGGTGTCGGGACACCGTCGACATATCGGTGCCGACCATCTCCGTCAATTCACAGACGCAGCGTTCCCCGTTCCGAGAAAGCTCGTCGAGCATGAACAGCCTGGCCGGATGGGCCATTGCCTTGAGGATCCTGGCTCGTGCCTCGTATTTGGCTTGTGTCTTTGCGTCCATCAATCTCCACTATCGGCATTCAATGGTTGGCAATTCAGCCAAATTCGCACGCCTCGCAGGTGCCAGCTTCTCAGGCCTGACGCCACAAAGGGCCACGGGACCGCGAAGGGATCTGTCTCGCCTGCATGGCTCAGCGATGAGCGGATCGCAATACGCGAAACAAGTACCACCAAATCGACGGCCTCATGATTGCATTATTAGCCAAATATACAATCCGATCAAGCCCCGCTTTTGATTGCGAAACAGGATTCGGTCGATCTGCCGTCGTCCGCATGCGTTGCGACTTCGCGAATCGACAATCGTCATTCAGCACTCGTCAATCATTCGGCTCGCCGACGACGCCAGAGCACTTGATGGGTTTCAAGTTCCCTCAACTGCGGCTTCAGTTTCCGCGGACGCGACGGCCGGCTCATGCTCAAACCAATCCTGCGTCTTCAGGCAGAACTTGACCAACATCAGCATGACCGGAACCTCGATCAGAACGCCAACCACAGTCGCCAGTGCGGCTCCGGACGAGAGTCCAAAAAGCATCGTGGCCGTTGCGATGGCCACTTCAAAATGGTTCGACGCGCCGATCATCGCGCTGGGAGCCGCGTTTTCGTACGTCAGACGTAGCGACTTCGACAGCGCGTAACCGAGAGCGAAGATGAGCACGGTCTGGATCAATAGCGGGATGGCGATCCAGACGATCGTGAGCGGATTCGAGAGAATCACGTCGCCTTTGAACGAGAACAACAGAATCAAGGTTACGAGTAGCGCGGAGATCGTGACGGGCGTAAGGTAGTGCAGGAACTTATCTTTGAACCACGCCTCGCCCTTGGTGGCGATCAGCCATCTTCGGGACAGGTATCCGGCCACCAGTGGCAGGGCGACATAGATCCCGATGGACAGCAGCAAGGCTTGCCAGGGAACGGGCAGCTTGCCGACTCCCAGAAGGAAGCCGCCGAGCAGACCGTACAGAAAGAGCATCGTCAGCGAATTGATGGCGACCATGACGAGCGTGTGACCGTCGTTGCCCCGTGCCAGGTAGCCCCATACGAGAACCATGGCGGTGCAAGGGGCGATGCCCAGGAGAATGCATCCAGCCAAGTAGCTTCGCCATAGCGGAACCTCCAGCATCTTCATGCCGTCGAGCATGACGACGCGGCCCGCTCCGTACGCATCTCCCAAGCTGAGGTCGACACCCAACGGAAGCTTCACGTGGTCGACCGCGTCAGGGCCGATGAGCCCCAGAAAGAGCGTCCCGAGGAAGAATAGGGCGATCGCGTACATCGTAAACGGCTTCACCGCCCAGTTGATGAACAGTGTCAGGCCAACCGGCTTGATCGCTTTGCCCGCTCGCATCACCTCCGCGAAGTCGATTTTCACCATGATCGGATACATCATGAAGAACAGGCAAAGTGCGATGGGAATGGAAACCACGGGCGCCTCACCCACATAGATCGCCATCGCATCCAATGATTTTGCAATCCCCGGAGCGACCTTTCCGAGCACGATGCCCGCCACGATGCAGAGGATCACCCAAACAGTCAGATACCGTTCGAAGAAACCGATTCCCTTGCCGTCTGTGTCCTTACAGCTCTCTTTCATCTTGCGTACACCTTCACCTCATTGGGATTTAAGCCGTGTGTTTCGATACCGACCGAGCAGGCATCAAAAAAACGGTCGCTCTTCCGCTTGCGAGCCCACCCTTCCGCCAGCTGGCTGCAGCAGGAATTTCCGGTACACAGAAACAGGATCCTCATCCTTTGCACTCACTTTGCGATCGACACAGCGCTTCCGGGTCGAGTTGAAGGATCTCTTTTAATCGCCGGTTGTCCTCTCGGGCGACCGGGTCCCGACTGAGTCCACTGATGGCAGCTTCCAACGTGGCGGCCACCTCCTTTGGCGCGTTCTCATCCAATCGGAAGTAGGTCCATCGACCCTCTTTGCGAGATTCCACAAGCCGGGCTTGGTGCAGAATCGACATATGCCGCGACACGGTTGACGTCGCCAGGCCAAGTAGTTCGACGATTTGACAGAGGCACAATTCTCGCCCCTGCAATGCCCGAACGACCCGCAGGCGGCTCTCATCCGCCAGCGCCTTAATTGCCGCCAAAAGCTCTCGCATCGCACTCAAACAGACCGGATTGTTGAATCGTCATTTCGCCAAGTGTCGAAACGATACACAAGACTCGCCGCAAGGGCAAGCCCACCGAATCTCCAAAAGAGCGAACCGCCAGCTGGCCCACACGACTCGCATTTGACACAACGGCGATCCTGCGTCTGGAGTGAAGCGATTACCGCTCCGCACTGCTAACGGTGAGTTCCTTGTCGGGCGGCGCAAATTCCGGTAAGGGAAAGGGTGGCTGGCGGCCCTGCCGTACTGCGTCTGATAGGTGAGAAGTCCGAGCAAATCCACGGTACTGATTCAAAGACGGATCCAATCAATACCAGTTCAGATGATCACGCGGTGAAATCCTGCGCATGAAGACGCTCCTGTTGGCGGCCTCGTGATTCGTGATCTCCATCTTTTCGGCATCCCACTGGAGCGTAGTGCCGGGATGAATCAGGGCAATGTTTCCGAGGACGACGACTTCGGAGAGCGGTCCGGCGTAGTCAAACGACGACATGGCGGTGTCTTCACCCTTGCACGCCAACGTCCAGTTCGCGGAGTGGTCATTCGCTCGGCAACGGAAAGCCGTTTTGGGTGCGGTCGGCGTTGCATCTCTGAGTGCCCGCGGGATGATTCTCGCGCCTTGGCTATGGCTGCCAGCCTGGATCGATCCGTGTTCGCCGACCAGGAACGAACCGGCATCGATCATCTTCTGATCCGGATCCAGATGCTTGGGTCGCGGGAACTCGATCTCGGTTCCCAGGTAGTACTTCATCGTGACCGGAGGCTTCTCGCCCCGGGCGGGAAACTCCCAAGTGATGACGCCCGCCCGCGGCATGGACCAAGCGGTCGCCGGTGTTTCGACGTCGGCCCGGACGCTTGTTGGAGCCATCAATCCGAGCGCGTAGAAGCCCGCATCCAATGTGTGTCCGCCCATGTCACCCACGGAGCCGCTGAAGTGCCGGTAACGGATCCACTCTCGGTTCATGTAGCTCTCGCTGAAAGGCACCGCCTCCGCACGATTCAGATAGAGATCCCAATCCAGCGTCTCTGGAACGACACTCCCTTGGATCACGGGCTTGTCGGTCCAGTAGTTCTTCCTCGAAAAAGCGAGCACTTCCCGAACCTGGCCGATTGCCCCGGCTTCCACCCAGTCGTTGATCTGGGCGGCGCTTTCACTCGAGTGCCCCTGATTCCCCATTTGTGTGACGAGCTTCGGGTTCTTCGCAGCTTCCTCGGTTAGAAGACGCACCTCGTTGATGGTATGGCAGAGAGGTTTCTCGGCGTAGACGTGCTTGCCATGCCGGAGAGCGGTCATCGCAATCGCAAACCGGGCGTGGTCGGGTGTGGCAATCATCACCGCGTCAATCTCGGGACCAATCTGGTCGAACATCACACGGTAGTCCTTCCAGAGCTTGATCCCCTGGAGTTTCGGCTGGTTGGCGATCGCTGCCCTGTGCCAGGTTTCATGGACGTCACAAAGAGCGACGATGTTGTCCGTCCTGGCCAAGCCCGCGGCGACTGCCGCCCCGCGTTGTCCCACACCGATGCAGGCGATGTTGAGTTTACTGTTCGGGGAGGCACCGGCCTTGAGGATATTGAACGGTACCAAGCCCGTCCCTGTGGCTGCCAAAGCGCCTTTGAGGAACGTGCGACGCATGATCCTTGATTTCGCCTTCATGATTAGTCCTCGATCTTGACATTATGCAGTATTGTCGCTGTGAACTCAGCGGCACCGTACAACGGATTGTATTGAGGCCGATGCCGGGCTTGCGTAGGTTCAACCGGGCTGTCTGTCGAGACATTCTGCGCTCTCATTCGCCCGTTGTCGACAGCGTGGCCTGATTGCTTCGGTCTCCCGCTTCTTCAAGTTGTGCGAACACCTCATCATCTTCCGGCTTTCTTTGCTGCCAAACGAAAAGCCAATACGGGCCGAATGCCCGCCTCGAAGCCGCCGCGCAACGTGAGCCAAGTATCCTCTGCTTCAAAGGTCAGCTCCTTCGCGATCATAACTTCCATTGCCAACTCAGCCCGTCCCATCGGCTCCAGTTCAACACTCCACTCCATCGGCTGCGCCTCGCATCCGGGGGGTAGTGTTTCCAGACGCACCGATCCCCGGACTCTCTCGCTCCCGAAGTTGTACACGTAGATTGGAATCCGAAACGTCCTGCCCGCTTCCACGGCGTATTCGTACTCCGAGGCCCAGGGGATCCGTTCGATATTCGTCGCTGTCCCCCTTGGCAGGGCACATTGCAGCACGACGGGGCACGCAGCGTCGACGCGCCGAGGCGACTCGTCCTGACGTGTCAATGGAAGTCCCTCGCATTGTCCTTCGGGCAGCACCAGGAAGATCGGGCTCGACGTTAGCGTCACGGGATTGCCAACTGCGATCTCACGACCCAGATAATCGAAACACCGTTCCACCCGAAGTCCTTCCGGCAGCTGCCAGTCGCATTTCGCCCTGCCACGATCAGGCCAATCCGCGTTCCTCTCTGTCCAAGCCACAATGACATCCCGCGTCACACCATCGGGCTGTGACCGAAATCCATAGATATGGACATCGGACGTGTCCCACGGTTTCAGACGCCCGATACAACGAGCCCCGGCCAAAAACCGCCCAAGCCCAGCCAGCGCCACATAGCCTGGCTGAGGTGTCATGTCGTGCCGCAAGAGTCCAAACTGAGTCTCTCCTTCACCGTACTGTCCCAGGATGAAATGGAAGTGGCGATTCGCCCCGGCGTGCAGGCTCTTGACATAAGACTGTGTCACATACTGCGCCTTGAGTCGCCGGTTGACTGCCGAGAAGTCATGGGTGGGCGAAGACGGTTCCGACTTCATTCCGCGGTCACTCTCGGTAATCCATAGCGGCTTGCCGCAAGCTGCTCGACGCGCGGGTGCCCAAAGACGTTCGTACTCGTCGGCCCAGTCGTAGGTATGGATGTTGTATGTATCAAAATAGCTCCACGTCTCGTTCAACAGTAAGGCGTCTGTCTGTCGCTCCGTCGGAACGGCCGTTGTGGCGTTCCAGCAGACGGTCACCTCCGCATCGCCCGCCTTGAAACCCAGATAGGCCGCTTTCTGGTAGCTACAGATCTCGTCCATCGTGTGACCGCCGAAGGTCGCCACGTTCGCTTCGTTCCACGGTTCCCATGCTTGGACGCGTCCCTTGTAACGCTGCGCCATCGCCTTCGCAAATCGAAAGACATGGCGCAGATCTTCGGGGAATCGGCCCGTGGTACCGCCTTGCTCCACGGCCCAACGGGGCGTGTCGTGGTACACCTGCAAGACCTTCAATCCAAGACGATTCTGGATCGTTGCCGAGCTGTCATACGTGGTGTCGACGACCAGTTCTCCCTCGGACGGTTGTACGTCGCGCCACCGCATCCGATCGCGCACCCAGTTCACACCGGCCAAAGCTGCCAACCGCGTAAGTTGTTCTTGCTTGACCGGATCGTTTTCTGCAAACCAGGCTACCGCCGAGTCGACACAGATCGGGGAATCCTGCGGCGTTGGCACCGACTGAGGCGCGAGCACGGCGGCCGTCGTCCAGCCAAGTTCCTCTCCCGACGCGCCGAACAGCCCGATCCAATACCAGCCCACCGGCAAATCACCGAGTTCCACCCGATTGCTCTCGGCATCCCCCAGCTCTCCGCGTCCAATTTCCCGTTCCATTTCGTCCGCAACGCGCCACTGGCGGACATTCTCGATTCCCTCGGGAATCGGCACGGAGACACGCTCGCCCAGTTGAAAGACGTTTCCCTCATGATCTCGGGAACTGACAACACGCCGCTCCACGGTGTGCAACGCCGCCCAGTTCCGATCGGCAGAGACCGACTGACTGAATGCCCTGGGAGCCAAATAGACCGAACATGTCAACGTAAGCCACAGATAGAAGAGCGGGTATTTCATCAATTCGTGGACCTCATCGCATAGATGACTGCGGACATCACGAGTCTCCCGCCATTCTCGCCCTTTCATCCGCAAATTGCCATTGGCTTGTCTCACCAGTTGCAGAAAAAGTAGGACGGATTGGCAATCCGTCCCGGGATATCCCACCAAGTTGCACATGCAATGAAGTCTGGCCGTAATGTAGTAACGACCGTTGCGGTCGACAATGGACGGATCCCCAGTCCGTCGTACAAGTGCTAAACAACCCTGATTCTCCGTGGTGACAAAGCACTAGTGTCCCAGCACCGCACGGCTCATTAAGGACTCCGTGTGTGTTATCATGTGGGCGAAATTCGGCCTTCGTAAACGTATCAAGGGACAGCCCCGGAGACCTCGGAATCGCAGCAGACTGTCGAAGGTCACCATGAGTCATAGCTTCGCTGTCGGCCGAGGCGATGGAATGCTGCTGAGGAGATCGCGCAAACATGGCTATTCACAGAGTGGTTCTTTTGTGCCTGCTACTTCTCGCAACCGCGGTCAGTCCGGTAAAGGGAGCGAACGGCTGTGTCTTTCCCGGTGCAACCTGGGAGCAAACGCCACCCGAATTGCAGAGCGTCGACTCCGAGAAGCTGCAAGCGGCAATCGAGTATTTGCGTGAAGCCGCTGGCAAGGACGGCGTCAAACGCTTGGTCATCGTGCGCAACGGACGGATCATTTGGCGGGGGTCGGAAGCGGACAAGCCGCAGGGCGTTTGGTCTGTGACGAAGGCATTCACGAGCACCGCGCACGGGTTGTTGATCGAAGATGGAAGATGCTCGCTGGACACACTGGCCAAAGAGTTCGATCCAGCGCTAGCGGAGTTTTATCCCACCGCTACGCTGCGTGATTTCGCAACGATGACGTCCGGCCTCGACGGTGTCGGAGGCAGTTATGACTTCGACGACCAGCAGCGAGGAGATCAGAATGCTCTGGTCGAGCCGCTGCCGCCGTTTTTTCCACCAGGGACGAAATACATGTACTGGGACGAGGCGACTCAGCACTACGGGTATGCGTTGACGCAAATCGCCGGAGAATCTCTGCACGACTACCTGAAACGAAGAGTCCTCGACCCAATCGGCATTACGCAGTTCAACTGGAAGCGGGACTCGACGGACAAGGTCTTGAATTGGACAGGAGGCATCGAGATCTCTGCCGAGGACCTGGCACGGTTCGGCTTGCTTTTTCTGAACCGAGGCGCCTGGGATGGTCGGCAACTGATCAACGCAGACTGGGTCGACCAGGCCACCTGCGTGCAGGTTCCTCCTTCGATTCCCAACGCGCTGCCGGCCAGCTCCCGCAAAGGTTCAGGCATCTACGGTTATCATTGGTGGCCCAACGGGATCACGCCGGAAGGCCAGCGGCACTGGCCCGATGCGCCACTGACTACGTATGCGCGCAGCGGCTACAACAACAACGACTTGTTCGTCATTCCCGCCTGGAACATGGTCCTTGTGCGGCTCGGGTTGGACGAACAAGAAGACAAAATCACTTCGGCCGAATACAACACATTCCTCAGAATGATCGGAGAGGCGATTCTCGACCCGGTGGTTGATGGAAAACTCCGAGTCTGGCATCCCGTCACAGTTCGGTTTCGTGGGCCCGCAGCGACGGAAACCGATGACCAGCCGAATCCGTTTTTGGATTATCGGTTGCAAGTTGCTTTCACCGGCCCGTCCGGACAGCAGTACGACGTTCCAGGTTACTTTGACGGTGATGGATGCGGTGGCGGCTCGGGTAACGTGTGGTGCGCGCGATTCTCGCCGGACGAAGCGGGGCGCTGGTCGTATCAGGCGTCATTCCGCACCGGAGAGGAACTTGCTGTCTCGCTAGATCCGGCGGCGGGCCAGCCCGCTGGCTTCGATGGAGCCTGCGGCGATCTCGATGTGGCTCCCGACGATCCAGAGGCGTCTGGCTTCCTGAAGTGGGGCCGGCTAGAGTATGCCGGCGGACACTACCTGAAATTCGTCCGCGGCCCGTACTGGATTCGCGGCGGCACAGACAGCCCCGAGAACTTTCTCGCCTACGCGGGATTCGACCGCACACGCCCTAGCCACCGGTACGAGGATCATGTCGCCGATTGGCGGCCGGGCGACCCAGATTGGGGCGATGGAAGCGGGCGCGGCATCATCGGCGCCGTCAACTATCTTGCTGAACACGAAGTCAACAGCATCTATTTCCTCACACACAACATCGGTGGCGACGGCAAAGACGTCTGGCCCTGGACCGGGCAGCCCGATCCCGATGGCAGCCCGACGAACGACAACCTCCACTACGACATTGGCAAGCTGCGCCAATGGGAGACACTTTTCGCGCACGCTCAGCGCCAGGGGATCTTCCTTCATTTCGTATTCAATGAAGCCGAAGAGCCTAACAAACGAGAATTGGACGACGGCGAGTTGGGCACGGAACGGAAGTTGTACTACCGCGAATTGATCGCTCGCTTTGGACATCATTTGGCGCTCGAATGGAACCTGTGCGAAGAGTACAACCTGGGCTTCGACCTTGGTCCCGATCGAGTTCGTCGTTTTGCCGCGTACGTCAAGGCGGTAGATCCGTATGACCATCCGATCACCGTTCACTCGGCTGGCGATCCGCTCAAAGCGCTTCAGTTCACATTCGGCGATCCGCTATTCAGCCTCACGTCGATCCAGCTTGGGCAGAACCGAATTGATGTACTGACGGAACAATTTCGTGAAGCCACTGCCCAAGCCGGACGGCCCTTGCCGATCTCAATGGATGAATTCACGCTGGACGCAGGCCAGGAGCAAGCGTACATACCGGTCGACGACGCCAATCGCTGGCGCGTAGAGAAACTTTGGCCCACCTACCTGTCCGGTGGAAACATCGAATTCATTCTCGGCGATCTGCTGGAAACCGACAGTTTTAAGACGCCTGAGCGTGAGAAGCTATGGATCTACGTGGGGCATGCACGGCGGTTTTTGGAAGCGTTGCCGTTCTGGGAAATGGAACCCGTCGACCAACTGGTCACGGGGGCGCCCACGATTTCCGTAACGCAGAACCGCGGTCAAAAGACCTATTCCCTGGGCGCTCAAGTCTTCAGCAAACCGGGCGCGATCTACGCAATCTATCTGCCGCAGGCACAAGATGGAGCAGCTCTTGACTTGTCCCGCGTTGCGGGGCGCTTCCAACAGAGGTGGTACAACCCGCGAACCGGCGAGTTCGAAGGCTCTCCCGTCCATGTGACCGGCGCAGCGCCAATTCCCCTGGGGAAGCCGCCTCGCGAGGCTGGAACGGACTGGGCCGTGCTGATCGAGAGGGCTCCACCTTCCCTGGGTCGTGTTCCGAAGGCATCGCAGGACGCCACGGAGTGACTTTCATTTGGGAGGATGGAACGGCGCCAAACGTTCATTTCTGACCGGCGTTAGGCGACCTACAGCGGAGCATCCGAGTCCATGTCTGGATTCTTCCAGTCATGTCGAGCGGTTGAGTACCGTCGGGCCAATCACTTTTTGACTTCGGCGGGCGCGATCAATGATACTCCTCGCAAGCCAAGCCAGGCGCAAGTCACACCGGCGTTGTCATCGACCAGTCGAAACCGTACGGTTTCTGCCCCGTAAGTCGCCGTCTCCAGTGGTATCAAAAGGTATGTCCATCGCAAGAGACTCAGCGGCGACTGCCGGGATTGCGCACGTAGGACCAGAACCGGTCACAAAGCTCCCTTCACCGAATTTGATCTTTCCACCGACCAGTACTTCGATGCATTGAGGTGGCGTGATGGCAATTTCGAGGCCGTTACGATCGAATGATCCCGATCGGCGGATTTGTCTGCCAGCGACCGCGTGTGAAATCGGGAAAGTCCATCGGGCGGCTCCGGTCGGCTACCGACTTTTCACTCAACTCGGTGATACAGCTCCAGGCGGCCGCATCATAGACATCCATATCGGGCGGTGCGCCGGTTTGAAGCGCACGGATCACACGATGGATCTCCATCCAATCGCCGCCCCCGTGCCCTCCGTGCCTGGACGCTGCCTCTCCCAAGTCCTTCCAAAGCGGATGCTCAAATTCCTCATAATATGCGTCCATCGATTCCCAAGTGTCGGGTTTGGGGCTACGACCCTCGATGTAGATCTTGTCCGTGGAAGCCATGCAGATGCCCTCTGTACCCTGTACGCGATAGATCAAATCGTAGGGCCGTGGCAGCTTGGTGTCGAAGTAAAGAGTAATCGTCTGACCGTTCACGGTGCGGATCAGGCTCGTATTGATATCGGCGCTTGGGTTACTGCGTGTCCCGTCCGCGCTCATCGAGACGAGATAATCGAAGCGGTTGCCGCGATTGATATCCATCCATTGGGCGACTGGTCCGATGGGATGCGTCGGATAGCTGTTGGCCGTCCAGACGTCTCCCGTTCTGGAGCTCTGTGGTGCTCCCGGACGCGCACTGCGCAAGTAGTGCTGATAACCCGCTTCGCAGTGTCGCAGTTCGCCGAACAGACCTTTTCGCAACATGTTATGGACCAGCATTACCTCGCGGAAGTAGCAACAATTCTCCAGCATGACGCAATACTTCCCCGTCTTTTCGCTCGTCTCGACCAATTCCCAGCATCCCTCGATCGTTTCAGCCGCCGGAACTTCGGTAGCCGCATGTTTTCCGGTCGTCATCGCAGCGACCGAGATGGGCACATGCCATTTCCAGGGCCGTGTTGCGTTGACCACCAGGTCCAGTTCCTCGGTCTCACAGAGGCGCACAAAGTCTGTCTCACCGCGCGAGTAACCGGTCGGCTCGGGTTGATTGGCTGCTGTGACGATTTCCTGAGCCTTCGCAACGCGCTCGGGAATCAGATCGCAGACCGCCTTGACGGTAACTCCTTCTTGCTCAAGCAGCAGTCTCAGCAGAAACGTTCCGCGGTTGCCGATGCCCACCATCCCGACGCGGACGTCTCCAATCGGCTGGGCCTGCCCTTTGGAATCTTCTGCGGCGAGGCCGGTCTGTCGCATGGCCCAAGCGGCTCCTGCGGCCATCCCGGTTTTCACAAAATCCCTGCGATCGCATCGATCATTCATGGTTCTGCCTTCCACTCGAGTGATGACGTCGAGAATTCGCCTTGCCAGCAAGCCGACCCTCGAACATTTGTTCGTTTCGATACCGGTGTTGCTCTGAAGTCAGGAACTCAGAAGACACTGCTTAGTTGTCTGTGTTAACGGGAATCTTTAAGAGCTTAATGGTCCCCTCGCCAAAATCGCTCCATACGAGTGGGACATAGTTCGGGGGAGCATACGGTGGAACGGAAAATCCGGGAAGCGATCGATACTCGTGGATGTCGAACTCATCGGTCAAATCGTGGGGGCCTTCCCATCGACCGGTGTCCAAACACTGATAGTAGCGAAGGACTGTTCGGCGTGACCAGTCAATGCCTTTCCAACGTCGATTGGCTTGTCCGGCGGTGACGAGAGTCACCACGTCTCCGGCGAGGGAAAGCATTCCACCGTCCTCACACTGGATCGGGACGGCGTTCCAGGAGTTTCCGTCCCAACGCATGACGGTCTCCATGCCGGTCGCGGTGAAAAAGACCTCGGCTGCTCCCTTGGTCACCGCGGACATGGTTGCCCGATACGCTCCGTCCATTTGATTCAGCGCAACCGGGGATACTTCGGTCGATGGGGACCAATTTGAGCCATCGTACACCGACCATGATACACGGTCGTCGCGAACATGGTGCCAGAAGCAAGCGACGTGATCCTTGTAGGGTGTAATCACGGTCTGGGGATAACTGTAGGTTCCGTCCGACCAAGAACTCGCTTCTGAGCCTGGAATTGCTGCACCGCGGCCCCACGGTATCCACGTTCGCCCGTCATCGTCGGAGAACTTCACATGCACATTGACGCGATGAGCTCGACCGATCTGGCCCCAGCTTGCCCAGAGTCGTCCACGGTAAGGCCCACGCGCGAGGCGCACGATGGACGCATTGGATCCACAATGTCGGATATCCGCATCGAGAATCGTGGGAAGCTCCGCCTGCCAGCCGGTTCCGGTGAAAGTGTACTTGGTCAAATGTTGCCGAGGATTCGCACAACCGAGTCCCGCGCAACCCGGCCCGCTAGACACCGCCACTCCGTCGCCCATTGCGTCGACGGCACAACCGCGTGCCGTGCCGTGGTCAAGATTCCGCGCAGTGGGTGGAGTCAGCGGCTGCCAAGTCTGGCCGCCATCTTTGCTGTAGGCTGCTTTGGCAATGGGACTACCTGGCCCATCCGCAAAGCTGTAGGCAACGAACAAAAACCTGTTGTCGTAGGCAGATACCCATCCGAAGGGAACGATCGAACCGCGCGCAATGACGACAGGCTCGGCCAGCTGCACAGGAGTCCGATCCGGCTGTATTTCCAACGGCAGATCCGTCACTTGAGGAATGGTCCGCCGGTCAACAGCGTACGGCCTGGGGGCCTGACTCTGAATCAGATCGTACTCCGAAGACACGCCGCGTTTGACGATGCGGATGTTGTCGATCCACATCTCGGCTCGTCGAGACGATCGACCTAAGAGCCAGAAGTTGGCAATTCGGTCGGGCATCAGCCCTCGGCTCTTGACGGCCTCTTTCAGGTCAAGTTCGATTGTCACCCATCTGCCGTTTGGGATTTTGTAGACTCTCGTAACCGGCGGCTCCAGGATATCGTCTTCCAGAGCAAGCCGAAGTTCGACAGACGCTGCATCACAACGAACATCTGCCCTCAGCAAATCATACTGCGACCAGTCTCTCAACGTGGGGTCGGCTCTGACCAACCATTGAAAAGTGGTCATCAGGCGATACGCTTCGAAGTTGTCCCGCAAGTTCGGATAGTAGTACGAGAGGAATTCTGATTGCTCGTAGGTAGCCTTCACTCCTTGCGGATTGGGCGGCCCGACCGTGGTGCTCAGAGCCATTTCGCCTTCGGTGTGTGGTCCCCGCCGGCAACGCCAGGTCCATGCCCGATTGGTGGCACCCGGCCATTCAAAGCGGGCTGCAAAATCAAACCCTTGCGGCTGTTCGAGCAGATAAAACCAACTCTCCCGGCCAGGTTTCTCTTCCCTTGAAACCTCGCCGTTCTGGCTCAGTTCCTTCTCCTCAAACCCCAGTATGATCTTTTCGTCGGTGAACTCGCCAGACGAACCGA
Organism: uncultured Pirellulaceae bacterium; assembly: GCA_964522605.1. GTDB lineage: Bacteria > Planctomycetota > Planctomycetia > Pirellulales > Pirellulaceae > CAVZLD01. Next base: position 51,359 of record CAZFWV010000002.1, on the reverse strand, counting down.
TCCTCACGGCAGCTGCCCCGAGTACGAAGGCAAGAGCCGGAAGAGCTCGGCAAATCACGAGACCTATTGTTCGTGACGGATCAGTATGCATCTGGCTTCTCCCCCCCAATCATCACTTTTCGTGCAGTTTACGGGTGTTGGTCCTGCAAGCGATTACAAACAGCATTCACTCTCCCTCTGCAGATCGTGCAGTTTACAGGTTGATGGCTTGGAAGAGGTTACTAAACCCTCCTCATGGAGATTCGTTTAACCCGCAGCCGTCAGGCGAGGACCGCTTCTGGATCCGGTTGTCGCTGGCCGTAACCTCCGGAAACGTGCGGCTCCCTGCGCGGCGTGAGCCTGCGCTCATCGGACCTTGCCTGACGGCTGCGGGTTAAACGAATCGCCACAAATCCTGTTAGGGGACTCCTGAAAAACCGACACGTCCTCTACGGCGACGGCGTCGCGTTTACGCGATCGAACACCTGCAACTCGGAAAGCCCGATGCCCTTCCCTTCCAAGGGAATGCACGTGAAACGCACGTAGCGCGCGACAACAGGTGCGTCCAGAACCAGGGGATAGGTATAGGCCAGTCGACCTCCAGCACGGAGGTGATCGTAGCTCGGATCGTCGTCGTGTTCCCAAGGCTCATAATCTGCCGGAGGCTTCCAGAGATCGTCGTGATGGATCGCGCCGGCTGCCTGCCAATTCTCTCCGTTCGCCGAAACAGAAACTTCAACTCGCTGCGGATGGCAATAGTTCGCGTTGGGTTGATGACTACTGACTCGAACACCGGCCACGGTCTGCGGGCCCTCCAGGTCCACCACGAAAACGACAGGCTCGTCGGCAGTCCAAAAGGCGGTGGCACTTTGGACCACGTCGCTCGCGGTCAAGTCGGTCGGCGCGATTATCACGCCGTTGGTCAGTTCGCGGCCATCCGTATCGGGATTCTTGGAAGCAGAGCTTGACGGGCGGCTCGTCGAGTAGGGCTTCCCTTTTGCCAGATTTGTACCCCAGGCGTAGGTCACTGCACGATGCTCAAACGCCGGGCCAATGTCTTGCCCATCCGAGTAACCGTACGTGGCACTGGGATTCGGAGGGCCGTGTCTGCTCAGATTCATCCGGACCCAGTTCATGGTCGGGTCACGATACCCGGCCGTGTTGATGACATATTCGTGCGGCAATGACTCGATTAGTTCCGTGTGTGACCGAGCGATGTCGCCGGATTTCCGATGCTCGGTCCAATGATAGGTAACCTCGAGCGGTTCGAAGCGTGTATCGGTCGGCTCGTGCTGGGCTCGAATCCACAGGTCTTGAATCCCGTCCATGCCATACGTTGCCGCGCCGCCCCGACAGAAGAACGCGCATTGGAGATATGCCTGGCGGGTATTTGTCGGCACGTGCGCGTCGTCGACTGTGTGGAGTACTTGTTTGTCGAAAGGAAAGCCACCGTCGGACTTCCGAAAAAACTCCTGGAAAGTCTCCCCGTCAAAACTGTAACGAAGAGAAACGTAAGAGGCCGACGATCGGTTCGTCGCGACCACGCCATACGTTACACCGGTCATGTCCGTCGGAACTTCCAGACGCCACGTCGCAGAACACTCCTCGCCGTTGACCGCTGACCCGAGTGTGGCTTTGTAAATCCCATCCGGCTCGTTCGTCCCGTGGACGCGGTCCTCATGAAAAACCGTCTCCTGATACAATCCGGCGTGCAGCGGCGGCCATAGTAGCGTACTGTCGGTCTGTTCGTCGGCGAATAATCGCACCCGGTTGGACCCCAGCGTGAGCCTGGGCAACGTGCGGCGGTTGAGCTGCGTCACCGTGGTCAGTTTCAGCGAGTTGAGCCCGACGCTGGCACATTTTTCGGCAGCCTGCATCTCGACCTTGACCAGGCATTCCGTCACCCCAGCAACTTCGTCGCGCAGCCTCAGGTCGATCCTCTGGGACCCTGTTTCTTGAGATTCCCAGACAGGCGTCCATCGGATTCCAGCACTCCGGCTGACGAACAAGCGAAACACATCGTCAGGCTCGGAGCGTTCGCCGCTGCCTTCAATCTGCATCGATGTGATCACGTTGGCGGCGGAAACTTTGAAGACGACTGAGCCCAACTTTCCCGGTTCTTCGGGATGCAGATTGGGAGCCGCGCCATCTTCGCTCCGCGTTCGGATACCATGGCAGTCGTAGAAGATCTTTCGACCGTCTGCCTTGGCAAGATCGGGATCGAATACCCAAACGCCATTGCCCCGAATGTTATTGAGTCCGTGTTGCTCGTCGGGGTCACGGCCCCCGAGGGGACGGTAGTAGTCCGACTTCTGCGGGTCAGTTACGTTCGGGTTGTCGCGGTCGAGGGGCTTCCAGTGACGAGTGTACGACTGGTGGGCCAGGAGGTTCAGTGTATAACGACGCCCATAGCGCGCGTACTGAGTATACGGACTGACCGAAAACCCATCCGTGTAAGATGACGCCCCGTTGATCAGGGTCCGCTCGTAGGCCACCGGCTGATCGCTTGCTTTCCGCCATCCGTTGGCCCCGAGGTGCGAGACACACTGCGGTGCGCCGTGATACAAGTAGTAGTGACCTGGCTCACTCTTTCCGCCGGAAAGTTCGCATGCATGCGACTCTTGGATTTCCTGGCAACTGGCAACTTCCCCGGCATGGTTGTAACAAAAGAAGCTCATGGAAGAATCGAACAGATGCCACGACTGACCGCCGTTCCATGAGACCTCGCTGACCGTGTGATCTCCCAGTTGAATGTAGCGCGCCTGGTAACCGAGTTGTAAGAAGCTCGAGATGTTCAGCGCGGAGATCACGCCACAGTTCATCGCACCGTACGAGTTATAGTGAAGGATGGGATCCCAGATCAGTCGCCCATTCTCCTCGGCGCAACTCGTCTGCCGGCGGCTCCGCCGACCCCAGCTCCAGATGGCGATACATTTTTCCTGAGGTGTTGAACAGCGCTCGGTCGTACTTTGCACAAAAGACTGAATGTCTGTGTAGTCCGGCCCATTGTCGGTGACGAGATGAAGGTTATAGACCGCTGCCTCGGCTCCACTCGTCAGACAACCCGTCCACATTACTACGAGAATGAGCGTCGCTACCCAAGCACGAAAGGGTTTCGAGTGAGTGCTTTGAAGTGGGACGCCCGACATCTGTTCCAACACCGAGCAAAAACACTTCAGCAATCTGCGACAATTGCGATGTAATGGCATGCGCTACCGGATTCTGCATTCATGGCGTTCGCAACGTATTTCCTCGCATCGGCTCATGCGGTCCGATGCCCGGATCGAACATGAGACGTGCGCTTTTCGAGTATAGCGGCATGCCCCGAAAGATGCTCCTGGGAGTGTGGCCATTTTTGCCATTTTCACGTTTGATGAACGACATCCTCACGCAGCGTGGCTCGCACTGAGAATCAATTGCGAAGATGACGACGGCCACGACCTGCCGCGCGACGAGAGAGTTTGTCAGCGCAAGTTTTTGCGGATGACGGGTAGCTGGCGACGGCCAAGGCGACCGTCGAACTCACACCAGGTTCTCTACGTGTGCGGAGTCTGATTCACTGCGAAGATACGGTCCACGACGCCCGCCGCTCGAACCGGTTCTCGAGCAACGGCTGGTTTCTCGTAGTGTCCCAACTGGAGGGCGAGTACGAGGTCGGCTACGTCGAATTCACCGTCCCCATTCCAATCTCCTTCATCGAACGTCGAATTCCCCAGGATTCCGTCCTCATATTCGCCGTGAATGAGCAATTGCACGAGATCACTCGTGTCGAATAAGCCATCCGCGTTGACATCGCCCACCAGACGTGGCGGTCGTCCGGGAGTTCCGGCCAGGGATGCAGAGGGCCGCCAGTCACTGGCTGTGGATTCGTGAAGCGGCGTAAAGGAACGTGCATCGATCGCCTGCAAGGAGGCGCCGACGCCGTCGGTCTGGGGAAACCAACGATCGTCGTACACGATCCGGTGCAGCAGTACGCCGAAACGATCGCGCAGTTCGAGGCTTTCGCCTTCGTTGCTCAGTTTATTGCCGCCGTCCTCAAAACCATACTCTCCCACGACACGAAGATCGGTTCCGTAGCGGTATTCAAATGCCGCCTGATTTCGTACCACAACGGCGCGTTCGCCAGGGCCGAGAAACACTTCAGGAAAGACGTAATCCAATGCGTCATTCAAAGTAACTCCGGCCAGGTTGACCGTCGAAACATCCGAGAGATTCAACAATTCGACATATTCGAAATCGTTATCGTCAAGAAAACCCGCCGCGTGCTCGGCCGCCGTGAGGCTAGACGGATGATACATGATTTCGTCAATTCGCACCGGGAGCGGCGGTCCGACGTATTCTGCCTCACTCAGCGCACTCCATTGGCCCTGCTGATAGGCTCGTGCCTGGATCTGAGTCGTGTCGTAGAGAGTGATCGGTTCAGTGTAAAGAGTGGCCGAAGCCGATGTTCCCGGGTGAACCACCTTGCCCACAAAGAGTTCGGGTGCTAGGAGAAAATCGGTGCTGCTCGGAGTCCGGTTCAGTCCCTGAATCGCCAAGACATTTTCGCCTGGACGCAGCACGTCAGTGTGTTCGCCAAGTACGCGATCGAAAGTAATGTTCACGCTCGATGCGGGCTGCGTCGCCCGTGAATTCCACGCCAGTTGCTCCGGCGCCTTGTCCTCGGTAATCCGGACGCCGTTCAGGAAAGCCACAAATCCGTCGTCAACTGCGACTCTCAGTCGGATGGTATCCGTGGTCATCGCCACAGGAAGCTCAAACGGAATTCGGACGTAGACACTCGAGTTAATGCTCCTCATCTCTTGCTCCACATCCTGAAACACCACGTCGCCCGGTCCAGCCGGCAGATTGCCAAATCCGATGCCGCCGGTGGCGGTGTTCCACGAAGTACTGTCCAAGTCGACCGCAGACCAACGATCCTGTAGGGCGGCATCCGTGGGCACGTAGTACTGCAGCTCCGAGTTCGCTCCGACGACAGGAGTCCACTCGACTACCGGCGCGTGTTCACGTGGATCCGTACCATCCACGGTGAAGACGATGTCTCCTTCTGCGACCATCTGCAGTTCCCGACTTTGGTCAAACACTCCGCCGTGAGGAATCAGCGCCGGTGCTTCGCCGGGCATGACCAAAGGTGCTGTCCCACTGAGGGGGCCAGCGAGTTGGGCGTTGCGCAATTGTTCAATCAGAATCTCGCGGCGTTGCGGGATGTAGACGTCGGTGATATGCCGCAGAGCAGTCAGCCAGTGCTGCTTCGTATGCAATGTCGTTCCGGAAGCGTCACCCCACCGAGCGGATTCGGCGATAATCGCTTTGTCAATTTGGTCGATGCGTGCCTGAACCCGTGCCAGAGCGGACTCGGGACTCAACGCACCGCCATGAAACAGATGCCGCTGCACCCGATCGGCAAACCGCAGACGGTACTCCTCGTTGGCAACCAACTGCTGATGAAGCCATTGCGGATTGCTGTCCACAAACTGATCGCCGGCGGGCCAGGGGCCCAAGCGATTTTCGTTCACATCGAACAAACCCCATTCGGCATCATGTGCAAAGAACTGAAATCCTTCGCGGGCGTTCCGGTTGCGAATGCCAAACCAGTTGTTTGGCATTAGGTTATCGCCAAACCAGCTGATGGCAGCGTCCAAATCGCCGGTGTAGTAGATGGTCAGGACGTAGTCAATCAGATTATCCACATCGAGCAAGACGGGAAGATCGGGGTTGGGCGAACCATCGGGGTTCAGGCCCTGTACACGATAGTAATCTGCATTGTCCGTGAAACCCGCTTTTGCCGCGTCCCACAAGTCACGCCAGGCAGTCAATGTGCCGTGCGTTGCCACCGCATCATATTGCTGAGATTCCACCTTGATGACGTCGTAGTCATCCTCGTCGCCGCCGAGATACCTTTCCCCGTGAGCTCCGTCGGCACGCTCCTGAGATTGATAGAGTCCCCAGTACTGGCCGTTGAGATAAAGATGGTAGTAGCGGCTCCTCGTGTACGGCTGCCCCATGTCGCGTTGCGTATCGCGGGCGAATACGTCGCGGACCATCGTATGCTCAACACAATACGGGAGATGTTGCGGAATACAAAAACTCCAGGAAGGCACCTGTGACGTACGCAGGTCGATTTTCTCAAGTGTGTCGGCCCCTTCTTCGCCAAACAGGGGATACTCAAGCTCCGCGGCACCGTACATCGATCGAAAGAGCACGCGAAAGGCATGTTTTGGATTCGCATCGTTACGGCTGTAGCCGCCGCGAATGCGCAATCCGGCGTCGATCTGAAAACCCTCCTGCCCATCCGGATGAATAAGTTCGATCGATGCGGGCCGTTCCCAGAGCGATTCGTCGGCACGCGCCGTATCGGCATTCACGTAAATCCCTGTTGCCGAATCGAAGAGATGCTGGGGCTCGGTCACCAGAGAAATGGATGGTAGATCCATCAGTGCTTCGAGCAACTGAGGTCCATACTCGGGATCGTTTACGACGTCAGGATCCATCCCATAGTCGAACTTCTGACCGTTGACATTGAAGTTTGGCCAACCGGGTGCTGGTGCGCCATCAGCCGACTGCGTGAGAACATCGGACAGAAAGATATAGGTATAAGTCACAGCCGGCGTCGGAACCAAATCGGACCTGAACGCGGCAACTCGCAGGGTCGTTGTGGATGCCACGTCGATCGTTACCCGGGGTGTCAGCTCTTCCGAATTGGAAGCGGTGGCAATGCCGTTATGCAGCGTCGGCAAAGTTCCGTCGGTGGTGTACACGATCGTGGCACCCGGTGTTGCGGTGGTCAGTTCGAGCTGTTGCGGTGCGTTATAGAAACCGCGCGGCACACTCGCCTGCACTTCCGCCACCTGTCCTTCCACACCGTTCACGCCATTGACATACCCTGGCGACGGCGGATAGAAGAAAGACCCTGCATCATCAAGCGTGATAGCTCCCGGACGGACCGCGCTCACCTCAAACTCAATCAAAAAATCTTCCTCGCTTCGCACCGAATTCATTCCGTGAACCGCCAAGACATTTTGCCCTTCTCTCAGTGGCAGTTCATCCACTCTGAAGAGGAGCGTTTGAATGGATTCTGGCGGATCCAGTCGTTCCTTCACAGCGCGAGAACGACTCGTGGGCAGAGAATTGGCATTTTCTGAGGCCACCCGCTCGCCATTTACGTAAATGATGTAGCCCGCGTCATATCGAAGTTGAAACCGGATCCAAGCCCAATCCGTCAGCGAAGGAACCTCGAAGTACGTGCGCAAGTAGGCGGTGGAGCTCTTCTCCCACATGACAGATCCGATGTCTGTCTCGATCAAATTCAAAAGGGTTCCCGTCTGATCGAAGCCCAGCGCCCCCTGACCTTCGCTCCACTCAGAATCGTCGAATTCGGCGCCCGCCCAATCCGTTGTTCGATCGACGGTCGCCTCGGGCGGCGGAACGTAGTATCGATAACTGCTACTCTGCGCAACCAGTGTCTCGGACAACTCCTGCTGTGCCAGGCCAAACGAAGCGCCAGATAATTGAGCCGGATAGGTCGGGCTGAACTCGGATTGAACGGTAACGCCATCGGGGTGAATCAAGGCAAGATATTCGCCATCGTCTGAAAGCTTGAAGTTCGTGTGCAAGGAGGTTGCACTCGTTGCCTGGTCTTTGCCCGAAGCAAACACAACCAAGTAGCCTTTGGGTGGCAATTCAACGGCGGGGAAACGCCACTTGCGAAGGTCAAGTGCGTCGTCGGTCAGATACCAGCCCTCGAGGTTGGCAACCTCGGCACCGGAATTGTGAATCTCGATCCAATCGTTATGATCACCTTGCCCGTCTGGGATGCTCGCTCGTCCGTCCGCCGCAAATTCCGTGATGAAGACGGTTGCGTTCAGTACGCACCGGGCTTCCAAGCACTCGACTTCGAGCCGTCTGACTGAATCTCGTCCACCGCGACTCTGACGTCGTCGGCGCGCGTGTGCTACAAACAGTTTCTTCCCGAACATATTTGTCGCTCCCGTCACCCTTCGGACCAGATGAAAACTTGCCGTCGACCGCAAAGCCGAGGGACAAGGTTTTCGCGACGCCGTTTTAACCGGCCAAACGCCAATTGGGAAGTGAGAAACTGTTGACTGTGGTTGCTTGGTGAGTGCGAACTCATCAAACGACGCTGGAGATGAGAACGATCGTTGGCAGTCGATCGTCTCAAATCGTAAAGAGCCGGACCAGCCTTCAATTGCTAGACGACTGATGGAGTATTCAAATCTCTACAGAAGAGATAGGAATTCAGACTCAATCGGCGGTGAGCGGGACCATCGAGCCAAATGCAGCACGAAGAGCCGCGGAAGAATGCCGCATTCACACCACCGCCTCGTCCTTCGGTTGTCGGCCCCCTCGGCATGAGTGCGGATGGCGCGAAGCCGCTGACGTTTGTCCAACTTCTGCGAATTGGCGATCAACCAGGACTGTAGCAGTCCTTTCGACCTCTGCACTGCTCGGGTTTTTGTCCGATAGAATACTCATGGTCACAACGCCGGATCTTATCGGGGTAGGCTTCATCAGCATGTCGGAATCGCCAGAGAAACAACCGACCGCAGCCGCTGAGCGTCGATGGTTCACCACGACGCACTGGAGCGTCGTGCTCTCGGCGCGAAACGGCAAGTCGCCCCACTCGGAACGTGCTCTGGCCGCTTTGTGCGAGACGTATTGGTTTCCGCTTTACGCGTACCTGCGGGGTTCGGGGTATTCTTCTCACGACGCCCAGGACCTGACCCAGGACTTCTTCGCACAGCTTCTGGAGAAGGATTTCCTCAAGGACGTCGACGACCGGCGCGGCAAGTTCCGTTCGTTCCTGCTGGCCGCCCTCAAGCACTATCTGGGACACCAACGCGAGCGGGCGAGAGCGAAAAAACGGGGAGGCGGCCGCATTCCCTTCTCACTCGACTTCCGCGACGCGGAGCACCGCTACCACCTCGAGCCGGCAACCTCCTCCACCCCCGAGCGGCTCTATCAGCGGCGTTGGGCGCTGACCCTGCTGGATCGCGTGGTCCAGCGGCTGGAGGAGGAAAACATTCGGGTCGGAAAGGCCGAAATGTTTACCGGTCTGAAGGAGTTTCTCACCGCCGGGCGCCAGTCGCGCCCCTACCGCGAGGTGGCCGAAGCCTTGGGAATGAAGGAGGGAGCGGTGAAGGTCGCCGTCCATCGGCTCCGGCGGCGATACCGTGAGATTCTCAAGGAGGAGATCGCCCAGACGGTCGCCGATCCGGCCGAGATCGACGACGAGCTGCGTGAGCTGTTCGCGGCCGTCAGTTCCCAAAAAACGGACACCAGCCTGTAACCTTCCGGGAATTTTTCGTCTGTATAGCGGTAGAGACGGCCATGGGCGCGCTGAAGATGGACCAGATTCCGCGTCAAAACAGATGGAACGGAAGGCGGAGTGAATGATCTTTCTCTAAGATCTCCGCACAGCAAGAGTGCCAATTCCTGGTCAGGGGCGTGTCGTCCTAGCGTACAATTGGGGAAAGTCCAATGGCCGAGGAACGTCGTTGCGGACAATGCGGAGAGGAGCTTCCGGCCGATGCTCCGTCAGGGCTCTGCCCCGAATGCCTGCTGAGGGTCGGGCTTCAGAGCCAGTCGCGGGAGCCGTGCAGCCCGGGTGCTGAGGGCGTCTCCCCAACCACATCGTACGGCCCGGGAACCGACCGATCACTCACGGTCGACGAAGAGGGCCAGCTCGCGCTCACTCCGGGCCAGCTATTTGGCGGCTATCGGATCGTCCGACGTTTGGGTTCGGGTGGAATGGGAGCCGTCTACGAGGCGGATCATCTGGAGAGCGGGCGCCGCGTGGCGCTCAAGGTGCTCGCTCACCGTCTCGACTCACCGGAGGCGAAACAGCGATTCTTGCGCGAGGGACGACTGGCCGCCTCGGTGAACCATCCGAACAGCGTCTACGTCTTCGGCACGGAAGAGATCGCGGGCGTGCCGGTCATTGTGATGGAGCTCGTGCCCGGCGGAACCCTGGAGGAACGCGTCCTCCGGGAAGGGCCTCTGCCGGTGGGCGAAGCGGTCGACGTCATTCTTCAGGTGATCGACGGCCTCGAGGCGGCTGAGGCCGGGGGCGTGTTGCACCGTGACGTCAAAGCGGCCAACTGCTTCGTTGACCGGGACGGTACGGTCAAAGTGGGCGACTTCGGTCTGTCGATCTCCACGTCACTTCGCAGCGAGTCGAACTTGACCACCGGCGGGACCTTCCTCGGCACGCCTGCCTTCGCCTCGCCCGAGCAGCTCCGGGGCGACGAGCTGGACGTGCGCAGTGACATTTATGCGGTGGGAGTCACGCTCTACTACCTGCTCACCGCCCAGATGCCTTATCAGGCGGACAACCTCGTTCGGCTGATTGCCACGGTCTTGGAGCAACCGCCCCGCTCGCCAGCCGAGCTGCGTCCCGGGATTCCAGAGGGACTGGTTCGGGCGGTGTTGCGCTGTCTTCACAAACAGCCGGCGGCCCGCTTTCGCACGTACGACGAGTTACGCCAGGCGTTGGCCCCCCACGGCTCTGCGGCTCCCACCCCGGCGGCTTTGGGATTGCGTCTGGGAGCGGGGATTGTCGACTACAGCCTCTTTTCTCCAGCGGCAGCTTGCCTGATGTGGGCATGGTTCGGCAACTTCGAACGCATGTCCGATACCGACTATTACGGATCACCCGGCCACAATGCGCTGATGGCGATCATGGCCTTCCTATACGTTCTTTACTTCGCGGTACCGGAGGGCCTGTGGGGCGCTTCGGTGGGCAAAGCGATCTGCGGAGTCCGCGTGGTGAACGCAAAGCGTAACGCGCCCGGCCTTCCGAGGGCCTTGGCCCGCGCAACGGTCTATGTCTTGATCCCGCAAACGGTGGGTCTGACCTATGCGGTGCTGATTGGAGCCGGCGTCGCCCCGAAGCCCTCGATGTGGCTCTTGCAGGTGATTGCCTACTCCTGGTTTGCGCTTCTGGCGCTGATGTTTTCCACGGCCCGGCGGCGTAACGGATACGCGGGATTGCAGGACCTCGTAAGCAACACGCGGGTGGTGCTGAAGTCGGTCTACCGGTCGCGGCCGGTGCTGCCCCGCGAGCACGAGTCGCCGGAAGAGACCAAGGCAACGCCAATGGTCGGGCCCTATCACGTACTGCGTATCCTGGACAAGGCAGACGGCGCCGAATTGCTGTTGGGCTACGACTGGCGACTGTTGCGCAAGGTCTGGATCCGTAGGTTGCCCGACGGCACACCCTCTGTCACATCCGACGTGCGCGATCTTGCGCGCCCGGGACGCCTTCGCTGGCTGGCCGGCAGACGAGCGCCGGGCGAGTGTTGGGACGCCTACGAAGCGCCGTCGGGCAGTCCCCTGGTCCACCTGCTGAAACAGCCGCAGCCGTGGCAGTCCGTCCGCTTCTGGTTGGTCGACGTAGCCGAAGAGTTGGCCGCGGGTGCCAAGAACAGGTCACTCCCCCACGTGCTGGCACTGGATCGCGTGTGGATTACTCTGGAAGGCCGCGCCAAGCTGCTCGACTTCCCGACACCGGACATCGATCAACAAGGCCCGTGGCGCGAAATGCACAAGCTGGCCGGCGACGACAAGGCATCGACGGGGACTTTTCTCAATTGTGTAGCCATCGCCGCGCTGGAGGGACGCCCAATCGAACCAGGAAAGACTTGCCAGCGTTCTGTCACCGCACCTCTTCCACTGCACGCTCGACCGATCGTCGATGAGCTTCCGAGGATCAAAGAACCCGAAGAGGCCGCCCACCGTCTGAAGCCACTGCTGAACCGAACGGCGGCAGTCAGCCGCGGGAGGCGCCTGGGACTGCTGGCCGTCTGTGTTGCGCCGTTGATCCCGCTTCTAGGGATCATGGCCTTCGGGATGCACCTAACTCAAAGATGGGCCGTCGAGAACCCTGACGCCGCGATCGTGTACCAATGCCTTTTGAAGATGGTGGAGCTCGAGCGCGCCGACGGCGCTGTGGACGAGGCCGAGGAGCAACAGCGGCGCGACCTGGAGCTCTACGTGGCCAGCCGCTATGGTGAAACGAGCTTCAACCCGTGGGGCCCATCGGTCCGCCGGTCCTCCTACCAATCGGGAGATATCCTGACCGGGAAGCTGCGGGAGATTGCCGAGCAGGCCGCGGCCGCGCATCCCGATCCTTCCCCCGAAGAACTCGCCGAGGCAACCGCCCGACTGCAGCCGTTTCTCGACGAATTGCCACCGGGGCTGCCCGGCTTCCCGATGGAGTCGGGCCAGATGGTGTTGTTCGTCGTCATGATGGCCGTGAGCAACCTGGTGATCTGGCTCGCGGTACCCAGCGTCATCTGCGCATTGCTGTTTCGCGGTGGCCTGCTGTCCTACGTGTTCGGAATCGCCGTCGTGACCAGCGACGGCACTAGAGCATCCCGGCTGCGGACGCTCTGGCGGAGCCTGGTCATCTGGTCGCCGTGCGTACTTCTGCCAGTGTTTCTGGTGTTATTGATGTCGATTGGGCTGGGGGCCGGTTGGGCGATCGGCTTGGCGATCATCCCAGTCATCGCCTTGGTCGCATGGTCGCTGTCGCTCGCCGATCGCGGCATCCCCGACCGAATCAGCGGCACATATCCGGTCCCGCGTTAGATCGCCACGAATCAACGTGTCCGCGAAAATGCCCTACCCATGCGTGTTCCCTCCAGGTGCTCCGTCGCGACAGAAAGTACCTCGCGCGACCTGTGGTTGCCCTTCGTGGTGATCCAACGGCACAACTCCATCTGTACTGGCCGGTTAGCCTTCGGGCGAGTATCTTGACCAGACGGGCTTGAACAGCGTCCATTCTTGTCCGAGAGCGACGCGTGAAGCTCTGCTCTTGTTCAACAACCGCTTGCTGATGTTCCGATGCGCTCCGAGTGACAGGATCCAACATGAACGGAATCCCCGTACTGACAGCCGAAGGTGAAGGCATCGCTGAGGCCTGGGAGAACTCACTGGTTCAGTTATACCAACACGGATGCGAACTGAAGACACAATACGACAAGCCCGGGGATCCTCCCAGCAAAGATGCGACGATGGTCCTTACCGTGCGCGATCCCCTGGCCGAGCCGATGATCCATCGCGACTTCCCGGGAGGCTTCGAGGATTTGCAAGAGTACGTCATGGAGGTCTGCGAGGGAATCAAAGACCACTGGGTACGTGATCCATCGGATGAAAACGACACGCGTTGGGAATACACATATCATCAGCGATTGTTTCGCTACGAGCCACCGACAATGGCGCCGATCGACCAAATCGAGAACCTCTGTCGCAACTTGGCGAAAACACCTTACACGCGACGGGCCCAAGCGATCACCTGGAAGGTTTGGGAGGACAACAGCTGCTACGATCCGGCCTGCCTGCAGAGCATCTGGTGTCGCATCATCGATCAGGAAGGTCAGCCACAACTCAGCATGAACGTTCGCTTCCGCAGCAACGATGCCTATAAGGCGGCGATGATGAACATTTTTGCCCTCGTTCAACTTCAAAAAAACATCGCCGAGCGGGTTACCGAACTTTCAGGGCGAACCGTGCATGTGGGCCGTTACTGTCATATGGCCGACAGCTACCATATTTATGGCTTCAACCTGGCTGAGTTCGAAGCACGTTTCCTGGGCGCCTTGGAAAAACGATCGTTCGAACAACGCACGATGCGCTATGATGATGTTCGCGACATCATGGAGGGCGCTCGTCCGACTATTCTCGAAAAAGTGCGCACCATGAGCCGCTGAGACGGTCCAACGAAGCGCGTTCTCGCAAGCAGAAGGAAACGACGGAGAAGCTCGTTGGCAATCGGCACTTCAGGCATTTCCGGGTTGGTTCCACGGATTCTCCTGGATTATCTCCCCATCCAACGGGATCCCGATCTGCTTCGTCCTGGAACCATGGCAACTCCTGCTCGTCGTGGTCGCGAGCGGGATCACGCGTCATGGAAGCCAGCACGACGGAGAGTGAATCGCGGGTGATTTTGTCCGGTACTTGCGGACCGATCAGCCCGATTCGTCCGTCGTGTGATAGAGCAAGGGTTCCTTTGTCTCCAAGGAATCCACCTTCAGCGTCTGGCGCTCTGGATTGAAGATAACCCACTCGACGCGGCCCGGCTCGAACTCAAGTCGCAGCACAGTCGCCTCAAGATCGTCCCGCACCATGTGGATGCCCGAAGCTCCGGCAAGCGTGGCGAGTTCGGCGTCGCGGTTTTCGTTCTTCATTCGCGGATTGTTCGATACGGGTGGAGCCTTCCTCGCGGCATGGGGATAGTAAACCTGAGTGGAATGGAGTCGTTGACCAGCGGTTGGCGTTCCTTCCCACACGTATCGCACCTGCGCCGGACACGCCTCCGTGCGCGGATCCTCGGCGGTGCGATCCACCACCTGCATCCGCCAACCGGGCTGCGGAGCGAAGTAGACCAACAAGTCCGCAGGCGGCGTGTTCATCGCAATTTGGCCGTTCGATGCGACCGGCGCGTTCAGGAAGGTATTGGCCCAGTGGGTGCCGATGAACGGCCCGACGTTTTGCGTGTTCCAGATCGACGCCACGCGGGCACGGAACGGCTCCTCAAACATCACGGTCTCGCGGCGGACGAGAAACCGGTTTCTCACGAAGACATATTCCTGGATCACTCGCACCGGCAGACCTTCCGGATTCTGCAGTTCGACGCAGGCCAGTGTTGCATTCGGCGTGTCGTGCAGGTACGCGACGCGGGTCATCATGTCCTGCATCTTGCCCTTCTCCCAGACCTCGTTGATGCGATCGGGATCTGGCAGATAGCGGCGACGTGCGGTCCCTGAGAGGTCAGTCACCCAGAGTCGGTTCTCCGGTGTCTCGCCCTTGGAGGTCACGACCTGCGTAAACGGCGCGCCCCAACGATTCATGCCGACGATGCCGCCGGCGTTGTACGGAAACGTGGTCGGTGCCAGCTCCACCAGCACATAGAAGTCGCCCGGATTCCAGCCGCTGCGTAGCACCAGCTTGTCTGGGATCATGCGTTCGGTGAATGTCCAATTGCAGCAGAGGTTCGCCTTGTCCGGGTCCGGATCGAGATCGGGCAGGAACCGGCCGACGATCGCTTTGTCGCGGTGTGGATAGCGGGCAGGTTCGCGGCGCTGTGTGGTGATTCCACCCGAAGGAGGCTCGACCGGTTCGATGGAGTCATCTGCCGCAAGCCAGGCGAGTACGACATAGGGCGCGGTTTCCTGCTGCTTGAGGTAGCCGTCCCGCAACGTCGGCGCGTTCTGATAAAGGAGATAGTTCATCGCCTTGTGAGCCGCGAACCGGTAAGCACCATGACGTGTCGCTGTGGCGGCGGCCTCCAGCACACCGACGCGCAGCGCCGCCGTACTGTTCCAGCCTCCGTTGGGACCGTAGGGATTGATGGCCCCGTCGGGTGTGATTTCGACCATCAGGCGTTGCCAAATCTTTTGCATACCGGGATCGCTCAGATAACGATCATCGCCCAGCAGTTGATCGCCGGAAAACGCGAAGGCGCGGACGCTGTCCTGGAAGTAGCCCGTGTCATTCTGGAGCAAATCCTTCACGCGCCAGAAATCGTGCCAAACCAGCTCCGAGTATTCGCTCCAATGAGCGGCCTCGGGAATGTCCGGATACCATTTCGCGGCCAGGCCCTTGGCCAACGCCTCGGGCATGGAGCGATGACAGGGCCCGCGCCACTCGATGGGCTTCGAGCCCCAGACATGCAGATTCCGGCAGTAGTCCAGCCAGAGTTCCTTGAACCAAGACTCGTCGGGAGTCATCAGCCCGCCCGCGATGAGATACTTGCGATAGACCGGCAGGAAAGCCGGCGGTTCGGCAAACTGTTCCACCCAACCTTTCGCCCGGACTTCAACCTGCATCGCACGGTGGTAATCCTTGAGCATGGCAACGCAGGCTTCGCCCCAATGCGGCTGGCCAGTCTGCACATATTTGGCGAGTACGGGCAGCAACAGCGTCGGACCGCTCATACCCAGCTGCGGTTGCTGAGCGTGATCCAACAGACCGCTCTGTTCCAGCCACGCCATGTAGGTGGCCCGTGTCACTTCCGTCTGCGGGATGGGGTAGAACGCCGGATTGTTGACGTCCGGCGTACCGAGCCGGTAACGCTCGACCGGCGGCGCAAAGAACGTCGGCGGGCCGATCCGTTGGACCGTGGGCTCAGGAGATTCATCCGCGTCTGTCGTTCCTGACTCCGCGGCGATGGATGCCTGAACCGGCAACAAAGCGGTGAGCAAGGTGAGGAGCAATATTCTTGTTGGGGCTTTCATTTTTCAAGTTCTTCCCAACACTGCAGGCTGGGCTAGGCAAACAAACGGACCTATGGCACTCGCTCGAACATAATCTGCTTCCGATTGTCCGGGGAGCGGATGAAATCCGCAAGACGCTGGCCCTCCCCTGTCACCTTCGGATGGAAAACGTCGCGATCTCAATAGCAGATCACGCGGAAGCCGACGTTGAACACCTTGTGATAGGAAGCGTAATCCACCCGGCTGCCCGCCGTGCAGCGCTTGGGGCGATCATAGAATGAACCACCGCACGCAACCTTGCGGCCTGTTTCGGTTTCCGTTGTCGTCCATTCCCATACATTGCCGTGCATGTCATAGAGGCCCCACGCATTCGGTCGGAATACCAACTCCTGCGGCATGCCCTCAGCATCTTCCGGACGCTCCGCCTGATACATCGGCTCGGCCAACATCACGCCGGCTTCATCTCGCGGAAAACGGTGGGTCAGGAACACGCCGTCATCGTATTGCCGGTCTCGTGGAATGCGATCGTCGTACTTGCCCGGATCGTCGATCAACGATGTCGTTGTGTAGTCACCTGTGTTCGTATTGGCGGCGAACTCAATCAGCCGAATATCTCCCAGATTGGCATACGGGGTGAAGTCGTCTCCGAGACAGCCAAACCAGAAATCGCCGTCGCTGCCGGAGCGACAAGCCCATTCCCATTGAGCCTCCGTCGGCAGCGTGAAGCTCCTACCAGTGCGATCGGAAAGCCATCGGCAGAACGCGACGGCCAGATTCCATTCAACGCGCACCGCCGCCATCTCGTCCCCGTTCATACCGTAGCAGAGCCGTCCAAATTGATAGCCATACCGATCTTCCCTTCCCGCGTCAAACATGGGATCGAAGCGGCGCATCTGCTCATTCGTCGTTTCGAACTTCGCCATCCAGAAAGGCTGCTCGATGGTGGTCGCCCTACCGTGCGAATCAATGTATTGTCCGGCCGGAATGGGAATCAATTCGATCCGCACTCCCGCGCCAAGGTCAACCGACTGAGGCGCGCGATCCTTTACCCGCGCAACGGCCTGTTCGGCCGAGAAGGGCCAATCGGTCATGCCGTCAGACACAGCATGTGAATGGGCGGCTGTAATTTGCGGCGAAGGCGGTTGAAACGGCTCCTGCTCCGGCAACGGCTCCTGCTCCTCGTAGTCGGTGCTGATATTCGCGTAGAGTGAAGCCAGCTCAATCCGCCGTTGGTTGACCTGAGCCACTCGCTGTGCCGGCTGCTCACCCACTGCTGCCCACGTGCCATGACAAGGCGCGTTGAGATCGATCCAGGTGATCAGTCGTTCCCATGATTCCGCATCCATCCGCACGCGGTAATGCCGGCCATCGCGAAGCATCTGCACCAACTCGGTCGTGTCGGCGTGGAACTCACCGGGTGAAAGCATTTGCAGAGGCCCTTCGATCCCGTTGCGACGCACATAGCGTTCGAGGGCGACATACGAAATCGGGAAATTGCCACCTCGGGCACCACCGCCGCAATTGCCCGCGTGTTCGCTCATCCAGTCGGTGATGTACTCCGAGCCACGCAGGTCAATAAGGCCTTCCCCGTTGTCCTGGTCGCAGTGCAAATCGGTTGGATAGACAATGCCAGGGATCTCCGGCAACTTCGGCGGATCGGAGCCGTTATGACATCCCACACAGTATCGATCGAGCACAGGCTGAATCTCGTGAGGGAAGGAGAAACCTCGGACGGCGTGCCGGTAAGGCTCGATCGGCGCAGGCGGGCGGAACGACGCCTTTGCCTGTTTGTTCATCACCACCGAGTCCTGCGATTCGTGGCAGCCGACGCAGGAGACGGCTTCTCCCGGCATGCCCACGATCCAACTCCGCATCAGCTGCAGGGCTTTCCCTTCTGAATCCAGAGGCTGCAAGAAAACCGGTGTGTTGGCCGGAATCACAAACGAGGCTGAACCGTCTTCTTCAACCGGAACGGACCCGAGTACCCGTTGGATGTCCCACGGCCCGTCAGCACCGATTGACCCGAGCAGCCCCCCTGTACCGTCGCTACTGAAGTAGTAGGTACCGACGCGCAGCTGCTTCACCGTGCCACGGGGAATGTCCTTCAAGCCATCACCTGCGTAGATGTCTGCCAAAAAGACGGTTGCGTTTCTCTCGCCGCGCACGGTCTCGTCGGGGATGACCGGCGGGCGGCGCCGCGGTGTCACCGGAATCGGATCGAGAATCGCGCTGCCCTCTTCCTGGTAGAGCAACGTGAAATTGTCGTAAATGTCGACCAAGTACACGCCCCACAGTGCATCCCGGTCAGGCTTCATCGCGGTGATGAAATACTTCGGGCTTAAGGGATAAGGATGAAGAAAGTGGGGCCAGTAGAAATCGGCCAATCGGTCCCGCACCTCCGGCTCGACCTTCCTGCCCCAACCGGGAATCTCTTGAACAACTCCCTGGGCTTCGCGTCGCCCGAGCTGCGGATCGATGATGATCAACCGGCCGCTCCGCGGTGTTCCGTGATGACCCGTCGCGACGCCTACGACCTGAGTGTCGTGATTGGGAATCGCTCGCGCGTAAAAGTATGAGGGCATGAAGTAGGATCCAGAACCGTAGTATTCGCGTTGGCTTCTGCCGTCTGGATTCATGTGAAAAAGGATGCGGCTGTTGCTGTGCGGCAAGCCACTGTACTCCCAGCGAAGATACATTACTCGCCCGTCGTGCAGTGCTGTCGGCGACCAGTCAGAATCTTGCTCGAACGTCAGTTGGCGGATCTCGCCGGTGCGTCGGTCGAGTTTGAACAAGCAGGTCATCCGCCGCGCGCCGTACTCGCATGGCAGGCCCTGATACGGTGCCGTACTCGTGAAGATGATCTCCTCGCGATCGCCCACGTAACACGAATCGAAGTGTCCCACAT
Organism: uncultured Pirellulaceae bacterium; assembly: GCA_964522605.1. GTDB lineage: Bacteria > Planctomycetota > Planctomycetia > Pirellulales > Pirellulaceae > CAVZLD01. Next base: position 32,240 of record CAZFWV010000002.1, on the reverse strand, counting down.
CTTCGCCGTCGTCCGGTGTGATCTGCTGGACGGTCGAATTCAGATCGTCACCCTCCAGCCTCATCTCGAAAATGCGCCAGTTGCCCTGCCCTAGCCCAATCGACGAGAACATCATCCGGGAAGCGTCGAAGTCAACCTCCAGGTCGGTGATGAGCCGACCCTGGGTGTCATAGAGATCATTCACGATGGGTCCCGTACGCAGATCACGCAACTCGGCAATCGTGTTGTCCCAACCGGTCTGCTGCAACGAGTCGTTGGTGTGTGCGTTGAGCGTGGCGACGCCCAACATCGCCCCCATGGCCCGGCGCGAATCAGCGCCCAATCTGCGGCGCAAGATGACCATTCGTCCAAAGTCCAACAGCGGGTTCCGCAAGAGCACGTCGCGCTGGAACTCGACCAATCGAGCTGCCACGTTCCAAGCATCGGACCGCCCTGCCGCAATGTCGGCTTGCAGCGCGTCAAACGACTCGCGATATCTGCCGAGTTCGCTACGGAGACTCGCAACGTCCGGATACCTCTCCGGGTGACGGCCCGCCAAGTCATCCAGCGCACGAGCCAATGCGGCTAGATCGATCAGCTCAAACTGCTGGCGCACATCGATCCACTCCGCACTCCGGGCGAGCGCCGCTTGATACAGCGTCTCCCAGCGAACATCGTCGAGCAAAACCTTGCCCGCGATCAACTCGTCTCGGTAGACAGCCAGTTCGTCGCCAGCGCCCATTCGGCCGAGAATCGGGTCGATCACACGTCGCGCCACGCCAAATTCGATCCGCCAATCCCCTTGTGGTGACCGAGGCGCGGAACGGGTCGACCAATGCGTAGCGCTCGACTGACTGCAAGGCCTTCGCAACGCGAGGTTGGTTTTCTCATCGTCAGGTCCGAAGACCATCACTTCGTCCAAATGCATCCACGTATGGCTTGATGCGGCAATGCGCAAGTACCGTGCCGAGACACTCGACAGCTCAATGTCGAATCTCTTGTCGTCATTGGTCGCCTCGCCATGCTCATACACAGTCTTCCAGTCATACCCATCGTCCGACGCAAGCAAACGAAATTTCGTCATCCGCTCGCTGAAATGCGGTGAGTAGATGCGGACCTGCGCAACCGCCTTCCGTTCTCCCAGATCGACCTGCCACCACGGCGGACTGTCTTGGCCGGTGTGAAACGCAAAGCGGCCAGTGACCTTGCCATCGACGGCCCCCGGCGCATCTTCTTCTGGAGTGATCTCGGTGGCTGATCGTATCAGACGCGATACTTCGTCGATGAACTCCGATGCGTCCGTTGGCCGAAACGTGAGATTCAGAGCAGCCAAAAAAACGGCTGCCACTCCAAGACGATGAAGGACCATCGTGGTGCTCCCAGCGTGGTGGGTCAGGCTTTGCCTGGCGAGAACCGTATAGGGGGTAGGTTGGAGTTGAATTACGATCTACAGGCTTCGCCTTGGATCGGCAACCGGTCTCATGTTCTAGCTTGCGCGGCGGGTGTGATTCCTGGGCAGGCAATTGACCAGGGCCTGAAAAGGAACTCCAGGTCCAGAAGCCTAGACAGCAATCCTTGGCTTTCACATCGCAACTCGGCGGGACTCAAAGTGGGAATCCGACGGCAATCGGCTGCCGTCGGGAGCAGAACCGCGTTCAATATCCCAATCTTGATTTAGAATGTCAATCTCTTGATGGGTGTGCCGGACGATGCGCTGCACGCCGTCACTCAAAGCTGAATCGCCAACCGGCTGCTAGGTCAGCACGTCGCACACCGTCGTCCGAGAAGTAGCATCTACGCTACGGTCGCAGCAGGAATCAAGCGTGAAGGCAAACCCTTCCAAAGCGATCAGCTGACGCTCAAGTCAGCTTCCTCGTCCGGAGGACTCATTTCACCGCAGATATCGAAATATGAATTCGAACGTGCCACACCTTCCAGCGCTTGTGTGGTTGTCGAGTGGATCTGGAAGACAGTCCCATCCAGATTCAACGTGCTAAAAACAGCCCGTAACGAATCGGTCATGGTCACGCTGAGCTGCTTGCCTTCGTTGACTGCCCGGCCTTTGACGACGAGCAGAGCAGAAATCACCGCAGACGAGATCATCCTGACATTTTGGAGGTCAATCACCAGCCGGCGAGCCGTCAACTGCATGATCTGGATCAGTTCTTCCTTGACAAACTCGGCCTGTGCTAACCCCTGAAGGTGCGTGTCAACCGCGCGTGCGAGGGTGACATCTCCGTGATTCTCGATCGTAAAAAACTGGTACGTCTGCACGTGGCGAATCCTTACCGATCAGAACGAAACCGCTCAGTCCCTCTATCATTCACCAGCCGCGTCAAGACTGTGTTACGATTCTGTGTGTTTTCCGAGAAGAGTTGCTCGGTTCGAGGCCGAAATTGTGGTGTCGAATGAACGCGGCATGGACAGCTGCTGAAGACGCCATCAAGGAGGAGCACTTCCACGACTCTTCGGTTCGCCATTTTTTCGACACGGACTCCGATGGGTAAGACGATGTCAGGCCGACTCCGCAGATGGATTCTGGGCTGCGTGGGACTCATGCTGCCGAGTCTTTGGCTGGGATCGACTGTGCTGCTGTACGAATTGTTCCCCGGGTTCCGCGGATCAGTGATTTCTTTCGCTATTTCCTTCACTCTTGCTGTCCTATTGACTGCCTCCGCAGCACTCACGGCGCCGGCTAGTTGGCGACTCCGTTTGCTGTGGCTTGCCGTTGTGGAATTTCTCGTGGTCGGCCATGTCATCGTGCTTCTTGCTTGGGCTTACGTATCGATGGGTTTCGGGACGCCGCAACCGCAAGTGAACGTAAGTGCAGAATGGATGAAACCACTGCAATTCGCGTGGGGCTCCCAGTCGCCGGGAAAGCCCTATTCGATCGCCAGCGTTTCCCATGTCCAACGCGATGGGATCGACTCAGTCCGGTTTGAACTCCGTGAAGGAGAGCAGTACTGCGATCTCTTTGGAAAGACGAGCTTTCGTTCCGAAGTGAATGCCAGGGACTTTCCGCCGGTGGGTACAGAACGCTGGTATTCGTTCAGTCTGTTGCTGCCGGAAGATTTCCCCATCGAAAACAACCGACTCGTTTTGGCCCAGTGGCATGGCGCCGACAAGAAGTACCTGGGCGAGCCCTCCCGCAGCCCAGCGCTGGCGTTTCGGTTCTCGAGGGGCCGTTTCTTCATCACGATCCGTCACAGTGCCGACCGGATTGTGTGGAATCCCAGCGACGCATGCTCGATGACTCTCTTCGATACAGAACGTTTTCCGTTGGGAGTCTGGAACGATTTCGTCGTGCAGGCCCGGTGGTCCTATCGGGAAGATGGACAGGTGAATGTTTGGTGGAACGATCAGCAGGTTGTGAACTACTCAGGCCCTGTCGGATACAACGACGATCTCGGACCGTATTTCAAATTCGGGTTGTACCGAGACGACTCTGCGAGGACCTACATTGCGTACTTCAATCACGTGAAGATGGGCACCTCTCGTGAAGATGTCATTTTCACAACGCGGTAGAATCGCCCCTCGATGCCAGGTACTTCAAGCGGGCGTTGACATATCGCCCCTCGCGGACGATCTTTGCGTCGGAGAAATCGAACGTATAGCCGAATCCGCCGTCTTGGATTTGAACGGCCATGTTGAGGATCAGATTCGTTTCGATCCGATCGGTCGACTTCGCCAGTGCGGTGACGAAACTTTCCTGCGGGTCTGCTACGCCGAGGATCGCGAGGAACTGCGCGGCCCGGGCCATTACGAGCGGTTCGGAGTCGCCTGCCGCTAACTCCTTCGCCTTCCCGACAAACTGTTTCGCCGCTTCGCCGTGGCTACTGCAGACGATCAAACCCCAGTAACGTCGCCATGGATCGACGTCAGAAAGCGCAGTCTGGATGGCGGGAGCCGCCTTCTCGATGTTGACCAGTTGAAGGTCGGCCGTTTCCAGCAGCGCTGCAATCTCGTCCTTGTGCTCCTGGCCGAACTTCACTGGGTTGCTCTTCGCATTTGCGGCCAGGTAGCATTCCGGATAGAAGCTCAGGTCGGGCATCCCCCGGACCCAATCATTGAGCACGCGGCGCATGTCGGCCAGCGTCTCAGCATACGCGGGGTCCTTGGCGAGGTTCTTCGTCTCGTACGGGTCGCTTTCCACATCATACAGGGCTTCGGGAGCGCGCGGCAGAAAGAACCGGTCCTGAATCTCGTTGAGCTTGCCGGCGTTGTGCAGCGACCGCCACTCACGGTAGGCAGCCATCAGATAACGATAGTCGTTCTGAATGCCATCGAAGTTGAACGGCTGGTAGCTTCGCATGTATTTGTACTTGCCTTTGCGGGCGGTACGAACGAAATCGTATTTTTCATCGAAACGATCGGCGTGACCGTACACCACGTCGCGACGTTCGAGGTCGGCGTTCGTTACCCCCTCGCCGAGGAACGGCCGGCCGTCCATCGGTTCGGGGACGTCGATCCCCGCGAGGTTGAGCACGGTCGGGCCAAAATCGATGAAGCTGACGAACGCGCCGACGCGCGAGCCGAGTTCGTGCGGCACCAGGTGCTGGAAATTCTCCGGCACGCGAACGACCAGTGGCACATGCAGGCCGGTCTCCCACGCATATCCCTTGCTGCCCGCCAAGACGCCGCCATGGTCACCGAAGTAGAAGATGAACGTGTCCTCGAGCAGCCCGTCCTTCTCCAACTCAGCGACGATCGCGCCCACCTCGCCGTCCATCCGCATGATGTTGTCATGCTCACGAGCGTACGTATAGCGAAAGATCTCGGTCTTCGGATGGATCGGCGGAACGAAGACGGCTGCCGGATCCGTCTGCGTGGGCTGGCTGCCGATGTCCGATTCGGGAAAGTGGAGACGGCCTTCGTGAGTCGTACCGATGCTCTGGAAGTAAAAAAACGGTTGACCGGGCTTGCGAGCGCGCCACGTCTTATTCCCCATCCAACGCGCCCCGCCCGTCTCGGCATTGTAGTCGGTCTTCTTGTTGTTCGCCGTGTAGTATCCGGCATCGGCCAGATAGCCGTGGAACATCTGCAAGCCTTCGGGCATCGGGACGACGACCTCCCTGCGGTGGAAGTGTGTGAAGATTCGCGGGCCGAAGCAGCCGGTGGCGAGTGTCGACCGGGCGGCTGAGCATACCGGGGCACAAGAGAACGCGTGCTCGTAGACCAGCCCATGCTTGGCAAGCGCCTCGATCGCCGGCGCCGGTGCCCCGTTTTTGTCAAACAGGCGCATGAAGTGCGTCGAGTTGTCCTCGGAAACGAGCCACACGATGTTCGGCCGTTCTTGCTTCTCGGCAGCGAGAGTGGGCGCTGCGAAGACGACTATGGGGGTCAGGGCGATAAGCAAATTGCAAAGGTTTCGCGCGTTCATGGCGTGGTGGCCCCGGGGTTCACGTTGGCGTTGGTCTTGCGAGGTCTATTCACTGCGGCGCAACCAAAGATCCTCATGAAGCGACGCAAAGTCGCTGACTGCCGGACTCCAGTCTCTCGTCCTGGCACATTCGCTGCGTCATCATCAATAATCGAAACTCTGATCTCCGCGGACAGCGTTGAATCTAAACCGGGAAGCATGGTGAAACAACGGGATGCCTCGCCAGCGTCCGCGAATTGGCCGCCGAGGCCCAGGCAGTTGCTCCTCAAATGCGAACCGGATGAACTCTCCGTTCGTGCGGCAGCAGGCGTCGGCTCCTGGGATTTCGGGTGGTTCGCAGGCAAGGATCGCAACCTGTTTGGCGAATTTCGCGCCGAGACTCTTCAGCGAAAACGGGCGGTTAGGTAGATCCGCCCCGGACGTCCGGATTGTCGCCGTCTTCCGCACCGCATCCGTGAAGATCTGCACGCATCTTACACCAAACTCCACCATCACTCTTGCGGGCTACCTGCAAAACAATGCCGCTCGACACAATCTTGCGCGCTCGATTAGACTAACGGACGCTGCGACGCTCCGCGTCGAATAATGCGGCCGAACGTAAAGTTGACCAAAGCCCTCACGTTGGCAAACGGACGCGTACGTTGATTCGTCGGAAGAATGACACGATCCCGATCGATTCTTTCGCTGGCAGTAGGTGGGAGTAACAACCATGACGCGAACTTGTTTTCACTCTCACAGGACCAACGCTGCCCGGAATGGGTTGTTGGTTGGAGCGGCGACGATCCTTCTTTTTGCGTGGTGCTGCACGTGGGCGGCGGCACAGGGTGCAGATGCCTGGGCTGGCGCCAAGGTTTGGGTTCCGGCTATGAAGATGGTGCATGAGAGGTTTTCCCACGAACGAGGCACTACTGCTTTGTTTGGGGAGCACGCCCAGGTGGTTGAAGAAGTCTTGTCGGAGCCGAAGGTAGCATCGCCTCCGGATCGCCTGCAGAGATCGTCGGCGGCTTCACGACTCTATACGCTCAATCTCCAGACGTCCGAAGACCTGCGCACACTGTTTCAATACACCGGACAGCAGATGCCCGTGGTTAGCGCGCACCGGGGCGGCGCGAAGCCGGGATACCCGGAGAATTGCATCGCGACATTCGAGAACACGCTCCGACACACGTACGCCATTATGGAGGTCGATCCTCGTTACACGAAGGATCGTGAAATCGTCATCCATCATGACGAGACACTCGAAAGGACCACGACAGGCCGGGGCCGCGTCGCAGATTGGACTCTGCAAGAGCTAAAGGAACTGCGTCTGAAAGACCCCCGTGCAGCGGTTACCGAACTCAAGGTTCCTACGCTTGACGAAGTGTTGCAGTGGGCACGGGGAAAGACGGTTGTTGTACTTGACCAAAAGGATGTACCCGTCGAAGCGCGGGTCAAGAAGATTGAGGAGCACGGGGCCGAGTCGTACGCAATGCTCATCGTCTACAGTTTCAGAGATGCTCAGACATGCTACGAGTTGAACAAGAACATCATGATGGAAGTGATGATTCCGGATCGCAGCAAGTTCGAGCAATTCGACAAGACGGGTGTCCCGTGGAAAAACATCGTGGCCTTCATCGGTCACTCGCCACCCACCGACGTACAACTGATGCGGATGATCCAGGCCAAGGGAACCTGCTGCATGGTCGGCACATCCAGAAACCTGGATCGACAGCTTGCGGTCAACGGGAGTGGCCACGCGACAGAAGTCGGGCAAGACTACCGCATGCTACTGAAGGCCGGAGCCGACTTGATTGAAACGGACTTACCCCAAGAGGTCGCAAGGCTGCTGTACGGTGAATCGGTCTTGCCTGCTTCCAAGGCGCAGTACTTTCGCATCTTGTCCGTGCCACATTGAGGTCTCCGTGGTACGGAGATGAGTCGAATGGGGGTAATGTGGTCCTTCTGTGGTTCGACCGCAGAAAGAGATATAAAGTGTCGATCAGCAATTCGGTTCGATACCTGGGTCGATTTACGAAAGGGACCTAAACGATGAAGGCATTCGATCGACTTCGTGCGATGCCGTTTGTCGTCTCTCTGATCCTCGGTCTGGGTCTGCCTGGCCTAACTCTCGCCCAGGTCTACAACGTCAAAGTCGTTACGGACGCCAACCCGGACTATTCCGATCTGGAGAGTATGATCCACAGCACCACGTCGAAGTGGTCGACACCGGCAGAGCGGTGTTGGGCCGTGTTCTATTGGAATCACATCGCCCGCCGTCAGACGGCACCAATGATCTTGCATGGCCAGGAGTTGACCGACCCAATCCGGCAATTCAACGACTACGGATACATGATGTGCAGTACCATTGCCGGTGCAAACTGCGCGATCTGGCACCACATGGGAATGGATGTCCGATTCTGGGACATCTCGCAGCATACGGTCTCGGAGTGTTTTCATGAGGGTCGTTGGCACATCTACGATAATTCCATGTCGGCTCTCTACACCCTGTGCGATGGCGTAACCATCGCTGGTGTCGAGGATGTGGGTAAAGACGGCGCATGTACCGCATCCGGAGGAAAGGTCGAACCGGGACACATCGCTAAGTACCACTGCTTGAACGCAACCAGCAACAATGGATTCTTGACCGGGGCCGACTGCCCACGGGATTTAGCGGAGGAGTATCGTTGTTTCAAGCCTTCTGGCTTGAAGCACCGCGAGTACTACCACAATTGGGATTGGGGACACCGCTACATTCTCAACTTGCGGCCGGGTGAAACCTACACGCGCTACTATCGAAGCCGGGGAGAAGAACCGGAATACTTCGTTCCCAACAACGGTAAAGACCCGGAATCCGTCAATGAGCGTTATCGCATCCGCGGAAACGGTGTGTGGGTGTTTCAGCCAGGTCTCACGCCGACCGAGTTTGAACGGTCGATGGAACGTGCTTCCAACATCCGTGCCCTTGCCTCCGGCGGGCTGCAACCGGTCAAACCGCAAATGCCCGCCGAAGCGATCTTCAAAATCAACTCGGCGAACGTGACGACCAGCATGAACGTCCACGCCAACTTCCATCGGCAATCTGACAGCGATCGGGCCGGAATTTCAATCAGCACCACGAATGGGCTGGTCTGGCAAGACGTCTGGACGGCCGACGAGACCGGCAATGTTTCGGCTCACTTGGATTTGGTGGAGGTCGTGAACGGCGCCTACGAAATACTGGTCAAGGTGACAATGAAGGCATCACGAGCAGTGGATCAGGTGCTGCTGAAGGATCTGAAGATCGAAACGAACACGATGCTGAACAGCAAAACGCAGCCCCAACTGCGACTTGGCAAGAACACGGTCCACGTGGGGCTGGGCGAGCAGACCGATTCCATCGTCTTCTGGCCTGATTTGCAGGGGTCGAAATATAAATCGTACGTGGTCGAGGAGCACAACGTTGCCACGCAAGACGAGCATCCGGGCTACCTGGGAGTGATGCACGCGGCCCGCGCGAAGAAAGATGCCTACGTCGTCTATCGGATCGACGCACCGCAAGACATCACACAGGTCACCTACGGCGGTCGGTTCTACAATCGCGCACCCGACGCCAACATTTGGCTTTCGCACTCGTTTGACAACGGGCAAACATGGACAGAGACGTATCGTCTGACCGACACAAAACCACCGTGGGACGTGATCCGATACGAGAAGGTCGATACAGTTCCGGCCGGCACCCAATCGGTGCTGATGAAGTACAGCTTGAACGCCCGTGAGGCGGGTCCCAGCGCTTGCGGCATTTACGGCGTTCGGATGGAAGTCAACCATACGCCGGTCGCTGCGAGGTCGCAACCCATGGAGGTGACGTTTGCTTGGAGTGAGGTGCAACCGGACCGCTCGCTCGTCCAACGCAGTCACACTCAGCGTATCGACAAGACGCCCGCCCGGTACACCATCAACGTCGGTGGGACCGACCACCCGATCGTTCATTCACTGCGAGTCAATCTCGCAAACGACGCAACGGACATCCAATATGGATATTCGGACGGCAAGGACGTGGGCGGCGAGCGGTTTGTCGACCGCTGGGTCACATACGGACCGAATCTCCTGGAAGGCAAGCCGTATACCGTCTCGGCCCCTCCCACCGGTCAATGGGGAGGCGACGACCCGCAAGGCACCAAACTCACCGACGGAATTGTCGGGCCACCTTACGCCGGCGGCATCGCACCCCACAGCGGTGCGATCTGGGACACGAAAAGCGGCAACCCGGAAATCACAGTCGACATGGGCCGTCCCGAGACGATCGGTGCGTTCCGCATCCACCTGACCGCCGGCTGGCCGTGGTGGGATGCGCTGCGCGGCGAAGTCCAAGATGAGGTCGAAGTACTGACTTCACTGGACGGGCAGACCTATCGAAGCCATGGCACGTTCGATCTGAATCTGTGGCGCAAGGACATCCCAATCAATCACTTCATCACCGACGAAGAGACGGCGCGAGCATGGAACTATGAACGAATTCCGGAAGCACCAGTGTCCGCCCGCTATGTGAGATACAAAGTAACACCTCGACGTGCCCTGTGCATCAGCGAAGTTCAGGCGTTGAAGTCCATCCGTTACGAACCGTTTGACATCCGCATCGCCCTGCCGGACGACGATCTACTGTAGCGCGGTCAAAGATCCTCAAGAAGCAACGCGAAATCGATGAATGCCGGACTGCCATAGGTCCTCCTGACAAATTGGCTAGGCCGCCGTCCATAGCGCGCTGCTATCTGCTTCAACGTGGAGACACAACAGTGACGTATTTGACAAGAGCCGTTTGTTTCCTGGTGATTGGGCTGGGATGCTCTGCATTGCAGGCCCGAGAGCAGGAAGGCGCCCGCGAGAATTCAATTCTCCTCAACGGCCCATGGGAATTCGCACGAGGAGATGGCAGTGAACACGCTGAGTCGCCGGCCGGTCAGAGAACAATGGCCTGGCAGCAAGTGACACTTCCCGGGCCGTTCATGAAGTGGAACCAGGAAGTGGCAAACCAGGCAAAGATCTTCTGGGTACGCAGGAACTTCAACGTCACTGGTGCTCAGGCTGAAAGCATGGCCGTGCTGCGTTGGAATCGCATCGCGAACTCAGCCTACATGAAGTGGGTGCTAGCGCTGCCGGATTTGGCCGGCGGCCGGGTGAGGGTCCGTGTTACACCGACCGGCACCGAGCGCCTCGATGACTTGGAGATCGTTGTACGACCCCGTGGCCGAACGAATCCTGTTGAGTCTGCTTGATCTCGGAAGCTGATAACCCGAATAGATCAAACTCGCAAAACCGAGAACAGCATAATACCAACATCCATCGCCGTGTCGAACGAAGACCGTCAGACCGGGAGTCGATGAACCATGTTCTGCATTGCCGCGTGTCTGTTGGTGAGTGTTGCGCTGCCGACAGTGGTCTTTTCGGCGGAGGAATTCGTTGGTCCCTTCGCAAGCTGGCTGGACGTTCAGCGAGACTACGGCGCGGTCGGCGATGGAACGACCGACGACACGATCGCCCTGCAGCGCGCGCTCGACGACATTCGCGAGCATAAAAAAGCATGTGTGCTATACCTACCGGCTGGAACGTATCGAATAACGCAAACGCTTCGGACGGCTCGCCAAGCTCATCAAGACAACATGGTCACGGTTGTTGGAGAGGACCCGTCGACCGTGATCCTCAAATGGGACGGGCCCGACGAGGGAACGATGCTCCAGTGGGATGCTTGGTACGCAAAGCTCTCACGGCTGACGTTCGATGGCATGAGCCGTGCCGGCACGTGCGTGCGCTACGGCCCCCGATTTTCGACGTACAACGAGACCAGCGACCTGGTTTGCCGCGACGCAACAAACGGTATTGTCTTCGGCTGGCCCGAATCTGCGGGTCAAGCCGAAAACGAAGTACTGCGTTGCCAGTTCTTTCGGTGTGACGTTGGCATCCAAACGGTCAACTGGAACTCGATGGACATTTGGGTGTGGTATTGTCGATTCGAGGACTGTGGCCGTGGCATTCACAACGTGATGGGCAACTGGCACGCCTGGGAAAACCTGTTTGTGCGGTCCAAGGTCTCGGACGTCAGCATCGAGAATCTGATGGCCTTCTCGGTGGTCAACAACACGAGTGTCGAGTCAAGATGCTTCCTTGATTTCAGCAGCGGCCATACGTGGGGCGCACCCACCAGCATTAGCGGCAACCGTGTGATTGACCCGACCGGCAAGTGGGCGATGTTGCTGGACAACGCCGGTCCGTATTTGGTGGTCGACAACGTGCTGCGGTTGGGCGAGACATCGCGCGGCATCCGCATGACGTGGGCAGATCAGACGTTGGTGGGCAACGTCTATTCCAGGGAAGACGCTGTGGAAGAGCGCGGCCGCTTTCGGCGCATCGATGAGAAGGTTGTCGCCCCGGATGAAATATCGGGATCGCTTCCGACACTACCCCCAACTCCTCCGCGACAACAGCGCGAGGTCTTCGAGCTACCGTCCGCCGCCGACGCGATGGCAATCCAACAGGCAATCGACAAAGCCGCCGCATTGGCCGGCGGGCGCCCTGTCGTTCATCTGCCCATGGGAGCCTACAAGATCGACCGTACGCTGGTTATCCCGCGTGGTTGTGACCTTCAACTTGTAGGCGACGGCGCAAGCGAGATCGCTACGCGTCTGGAGTGGACCGGAGCGGACGACGGTGTGCTGCTACGAATTGAGGGGCCAAGCAAGGCCAGCATTCGCGATTTGCATATTCAAGGTCGCTCGGCTGCCGCAATCCTGGTTGAAGCTCCCGACCGGCACGGCGATCGCATCTTTGTCGATCAACTGAATGCGAATGGCCCCGCAACACAGACTCAGGGTCGGACTGCTGCCGTGCGCGTCGTCGGATTCGAGAATGCGGCGGTCCAATTCCGCGCGCTGCAAGGCAGCGGCAATGGCGGCACGTGGGTGGAGGTCGTTGGTCGCGAAAGCGGTGGCGTTTCTTCTGAGCCCGATCCTCGCCCATTCGACGAGCAGCTCGGTTTGGACGGAACCGTTGCCGTCTTCACGGGAGCGACGGGCACGGCCGCCGGCCAATACAATGTGAAACAAGGCGGTCAACTTCTGGTGCGAGGCGTCTACCACGAACGAAGTTCCGATTCACTCAACGGCCTGCATCTGACGGGCAGCGGCAACCTGTCGATTGACGCCACACGATTCTCGTACGCGACCAGCGAAGCAGCACCCACCGTCGCAGCCGACAGCTTCGAAGGCATGTTCACGCTCGCCACCTGCATGTTGATGCCCGTCGAAACCGAGGAAACGTGCCGGTTCGAGCTGCGTGGCGACGGCAGTCGCGCAAGTGTGTTGGCGCTGAACAACCAGTTCTGGGTGCAGAAGCCTGGCACAACCGCCGACACCGTATGGCGAAATATGACGCAACCTCGGGCCCGCGGTGGTCTGATCGGCTCAAACATCAATACGAGTAACAGAGACGCCTCACCGGAGGGTTTCGATTTCCTCGATAACGTTGGTGATCATCCCGATCCGGCCAAATCCAAGTTGGGCGTCGGCCCGTTGGAGGATCGAGGCGGCGTCGATGACACCACTATGGTCCAACATCTGGCACTACTCCGGTCAATACGCCCCTGGCTTCCCATCGCCACTGCAACCGACCGCCATGAACTGAGCATTCACCGCGTCATCGCAAGCGGTGACCGACGAACGGTCGTCGAGCTGAAGGCAGTCAGATGAATTGCGATCACTCTGGGGCATCCGGCTATTACTGTCCATTACTGCGTCTTGAAAAGCGGAGACGTCTCATGACGAAGTCCCAGCGGATTCGGCCGTAAACCGCAGGTAGAACGCATTGGCTGGTATGGCAACAAAGATGCGTGACGGCGCGTCGATCAGGAATCCTTAGGGATGACTCAAGAATAACTTCGTTGTTTTCCAACGAGGGTGGCTGGGGTCGAGCGCAGCGAGCCCCCAGGTCACGCGGCTGGGGGCTCGACGCTCGTTCCTCGCGTCTCGACCCCAGGCACCCAAATGCCGAAGTTGTTCTTGAGTCATCACTTAGGAGTTCCTTGGCTGACTTCTCCTCCCGTGTTGGCTTCGTGCTGCCGCATGACGCCGTCCTCCATTTCATAGATGGTGTCAAACACATCCAGCGCCCGATGGTCATGGGTCACGACGATCACACCGGCCCCTTGTTCATGCGCGACTTTGCAGAACAGCTCCATCACCTGTCGACCTCGATAACTGTCGAGTGCGGCAGTGGGCTCGTCGGCCAGAATCACACTGGGCCGGTTCGCCAGGGCGCGCGCAACCGCTACGCGTTGCTGCTGTCCACCGGAGAGCATGGACGGAAAACTGTCCGCCCGGTCACTGACTCCCAAATAGTCCATCAGCTCGAGGGCGCGGCGACGCGACATTCGTACCGACTCCCCGTTCAGCTCGAGCGCAATCCGCACGTTTTCCACCGCGGAAAGAAACGGGATCAGATTCGATTTCTGAAACACGAAGCCGATGTGACGACGACGAAACGAACGAAGGTCGGCATACGGCCGCTCGCCCTCAAGAACCAGTTGGCCTCGGATGGTGATTCGACCCGCTGTGGGTGGATTAATGAGGCCCACGGCAGTCAGGAACGTTGATTTGCCGGAGCCACTTGGCCCGAGGAGGGCGACCACTTCTCCTTTCTTCACGGTCAAGGTGGCATCGCGCAGCGCCACCACCTCGGTGTTACCACTACCGTAGATCTTCGTCAGTCCTTCGGCCGCAATGGCAAATAGCGATCGGTCGGAATCGTTCATGACAAGGCCTCGTTGGGCGAAACCTGCATTGCCTTCCAGATTCCAAGCAGACTTGAGACCACGGAAATCACCAACACAATGATCGCCAGTTGAATCAAATCCGAGTCGGTCAGGATCACGCGGCGAGGAAATCGCGGAAACACTCGTTGACCGATGGCATAGGCGATTCCAAATCCGACCGCACCCAGGATCAAGGCCTGCTGCAGAATCAGGCCGAGGATCACCCGGTTCGGAGCGCCGATCAGCTTGAGCAGGGCGATCGAGTGGATTTTATCGAGCGTCAGAGTATACAGAATCAGAGCCATGATGATGGCTGCGATGATCGTGAGCAACACGCGAAACAGGCCGATCTGCCGACGGATTTTCTCCACCGATCCTTTCAGCAGCAACTCGCGCTGCCCGTTCTTGGTGAAAACCGAAACATCCCCCCAGCCCGCGATGATTTGGGCGACCTGATTCACATCGGTGCCCGGAATGAGTGTCACCATGACGGCACTAATCTGGGGCCGCGCGATGGCGGGAAGTTCGCTGGAAGGCTTCGAGGCGTTGTCGAGCATGAACGGCTGCTGAATCGCAAGTTCGAACTGCCGACCCCGCGCTTCCCGAGATCCGCGTTCCAGTCGAATCGCCTCCCCGGGCAACTCAAATTGAATGGCCTGCGCATCCGCCACGGTGACGAAGGCAACACCGTCCCCGTTGGAGCTGATCATGTTGCGCGTGGTTCCCACGACCGTGTAGGTCTCGTTGCCAAGCGTCAGTTGCTGACCGACCGTTAGTCCAAGTGACTCATCGGCGATCATTTCGAAATGGGCCTGCCCAAGCGATCGTCCCGCCGTGAGGGGCACCCATGCACCTTGGTCAACGGGCCAACTGAGTCCCAGAACCGCCATCCGCAGCGCGTTGCCGTTTCGTTCGCGTTGAATCGTGTGGTACACGAACTCCCGGGCTGTGGCGACCCCTGGGACTGCGTACGCTCGATGGACGAGATTCGGCGGGACACGTGACATTTCCGCGAACGGACCGCGCGTGCTGCGCTGCACGATCCACAGGTCGGCCCCGATGCGATCCACCAGCAGCGTGGCATCTTCCACGATGCCCCGATAGATGCCCCCCATGCCCATGACAATCATGAGCAACATTCCAATGCCGACGGCGGTCAGGACAAATCGCCCCAGGTTGTGGCGGATATCTTTCGTTGCGAGATTCATCGCACTCGCACCCGTCTGCCATCGCTTAGCGATTCCCGTGGCTGGATCACCATGTCACCTGCCTGTAGGCCCTCAGGCACTTCGACTACAGCTCGATTTCGAAGACCAAACGTCAACGGTCGCCACGCGGCAACGCCCTTGTCATCCAAAAACACTCCCGCTTCACCGTCGCGATTGACCACAAGTTCCGCAGGCAGAAGAACGACGTCATCCTTTCGCGCCACTTCGATGAATGCCTCGGCACGCTGTCCAACCGCCCAATTCGTAGGCAGTTCCAGCACCCGGACATCGACAATGAACTCCCGCGTCTCTCGATCCGCTTCCCGACCCAGGCGAATGACCGTGCCACGATATGATCGGTCAGGTTCGGATCGAAATACAACCCGGGCGGATTGTCCCGCCTGCAGCCTTGCCATTTCCGTCTCGTCGACCCAGGCCCGAATCCACAATTCATCGGTGGAGATCAGCGTCAGCATGGAACTGCCAGGGACCACGACGTCGCCCGCTTCTCGACTTCGCTTGACAACCAATCCATCAAAGGGAGCTCGGATCTCGGTGTCGTTTAAGCGGGCCTGGTGGTATTCGAGTGTCCGCTGGGCGGCAACTTGCTCCTTCTGGCCCTCGGTAATGGCAGCCTCCGTCTGCGACACTCCGGCGACGGCAATCGACAAGGCTTCAATCGCCTTGTCCAGGTCATCCTGACTCGCGGCCTTCCGCTCGATCAGCGACTGCACGCGATCGTGCGTCTTTTGTGATTGCTCCAACACCGCCGAAGCGCGCCGCTTGTCCGCCTGCAATCTTTCGATCCCTGCTTGCGTCGCTTCCAGGTTCGCCTGCGCGATGGCCACCTGCTGGCGCAGTTCCTGATCATCCAGCCGGACCAGGAGTTCTCCAGCGGAGACTCGATCTCCCTGATCGACAAGAACTTCTCCAATTCGACCGGAAATCTTGGGACTGATCGTCGCTTGGACGCGAGCTTCCAGGGTTCCGGTCCCCATCACTTCCGCAACGATCGGGCCGCGAAGGATTCGATGTTCGATGACCGGAAGGGGTGTGAACTTCACCCAGTAGACGACGCCGACCACGGCGGCGAGCACCGCAGCAGCTTTCAAAAGCCGCCAGATCCAACTTCGAAACGAATTCCAGGTAATCATCATCATCATCGATTGTCTTCGGGGGCGCTCCGCCAAAACTCGTCTTCACGCTGCGAACGCCGCCTGGCTTCCAGCCGTTCCTGCCATGGGATCGCAAATTGGGAGTTCTTGAACAAGACACATCCGGGACGGCCGGGCACGCACACGTCCCCGATTCGTCGGCACGCATCCCGACGTTCGTCATAATGGGGACAGGAGAAAGAGGTCATTTTGCACCCGAGGAGCGGTCACACTTCTGCCGGAGGACTTAACGATCGGCCCAACTAGTCGAGTTCCTGAACACCCCCACCGCTGACCGTCAGGATTTGTCCGCTGATCCAACTGGAGGCGGGAGACACGAGGAAGAGCGCGGCCGCGGCAATATCCAGGCCCTCCCCCAACCGTCCAAGGGGCGTGTGCTTGAGCATCGCCTTCTCGATATCGGGGGTCAAGACCGATGCGAGCGCATCGGTGCGAATGGCGCCAGGAGCGATCGCATTCACTCGGATGTTGTCCGGCCCCAAGTCGCATGCCATGTTTCGCGTCAGATGGTCGACAGCGGCCTTCGAAGCCCCGTAGGAACACATTCTCTCGTTCTTATTTTGACCGGCCATCGAACTGATGTTGACAATCGCTCCACCACCAGCCTGCTTCATATGGGGAACCGCTAATTGCGATAGGCGAAACACGGAGTAGACGTTGAGCTGAAAAGCCCATTCGAAGTCTCGCAACGGCATGTCGAACGGTTTCGGGCCTCCACCACCCGCGTTGTTGACCAAGTAGTCCAACCTTCCAAACGTCAGTACAGTGCGTTCAACCGCCGCTACACGTTCTTCCTCGTTCGTCACGTCCAACTTGGCGCCGAAGGACGGAACGCCAAATCCCCTGCAGCGCTCGGCCACCTCCTCCGCCTCTTCGGGACGCAGGTCGGTGCAAGCCACGTTGGCCCCTGCCTCGGCGTAAAGCAACGCGATCGCGCGGCCAATTCCGGCTCCACCGCCGGTGATTAAGGCAGTCTTGCCTCGAATTGAAAACAGCTCTTCCACCTTCACGGACTCAATTCCTTGGGGTCTAGGTTCAACGGGGACTCGGTTCAACGTCATGGGCAATGCAGGGACATTACCCGACCGTTCCCGGAATTTTACACCAGATTCCTGGTCCACAAAGCGGCCTGATTGAGGTCGATCGTTGGTGACCCGACATTTTCGCCACCACCGTAGTGAAATAGCGCGTTTTCTCTTTTTGGTGAGAGGCGTGGTCAGCGATCCCCCGAAATGACCAACGAGTGTGACGGTGGACCGGTTAGTGCGTGCTAAACCCACGGCCTACGACCATGCGACCCTAATAGGCTCTGCCGATCCGGCGAGATTTGCTCCCTCGCAACAACTTTGTCTTCGTTAACGCCCCGCTTTGCGGGGCAAGCCAAAGCCAAGGCCTACGGCCATGGTTGGTTACTCGCATTTCAATCGGCTGGGTCATGGCGATCCGCTGTCCAGGCAACTCCCGCATACTCTGTTGGATCAGCGCAGTCAGTTCTTCCTGTGTTTCTGCCCGTGTCCATTGACGGCGAGAAGTCAGGGTGATAAACACATCGCACAGCTCGACGCCCATTGGATCCGTGGCAACCTCCGCGCTCCCAATCCGCGTCCACACGTGTTGTACTTCGTTGGGAAACTCTCGCAGGAGGGCGCGTTCCATCTGCGTGTTGTAGCGGATCGATTCCTCCAAATCCGTACCCGCCAGCCGGACGACGTTCATCACAATGGCACCTTCCGAGAGCTTCGGAACAAACTCGCTGCCCAAGTTTGGCGCGATCAGGCCAAAAGCGATCACGAGCAGACCGAGCGCAAGGCCAATCACAGCGAAATTGTGGTGCATGGTGAAATGCAAGACCGGCTGATAGAACGGCTTGATCCAGCGGATGAGCATTGGCTCGCGCTCCTCCATGCGCGTAGGCAGGATGTAACTCGCCAGGACCGGCATCAAGGTCAGTGACAGAATCAGCGAACCGGCGAGGGCGAAAATGACCGTCCATGCCATCGGACGAAACAACTTACCTTCCACTCCCTGCAATGTCAGAATGGGCAGTTAGACGATCATGATGATCAGTTCGCCGAACATGGTCGGCTTACGGACCTCAACAGCCGCATCGCGAATGACCGTCAGCTTGGTCTGCCCGCGTGGGACCCCACTGGACAGTTTTCGCACGCAGTTCTCGACCATCACGATCGAGCTATCCACGACCAAACCGAAATCAATGGCTCCCAGGCTGAGCAGGCTGGCAGCAATTCCGAACCGCAACATGCCGGAGAATGCAAAGAGCATCGATAGCGGAATTGCCAGAGCGACAATCAGGCCAGCTCGAAGGTTACCCAGAAACATGAACAGAACCGCAATAACGAGCAGCCCGCCCTCAAACAGATTCCCTCGAACAGTTTCAATTACGTGATCCACCAATTCGTTCGGTTCGATCATATACCGTTTCCACATCGACACCCGGTGGCAGTGACGCCTTGATCTCCTCCATTTTCTGCTTGAGTTTGTGCGTTACGTCGTGACTATTCTCGTTCATGAGCATAAAGCCCAATCCAAGCACGAATTCCCCTTGACCGTCGGCGGTAACCGCCCCGCGGCGGATTTCGTGGCCGATTTCGACATCGGCCACGTCATGGAGATGGATTGGAACACCGTCCTTCGCGCGAACAACAATATTTTCAATTTCGCCAATACTCGTCGTCCGACCGACACCTTGAACCAGGAGCATCTGGCTGTTCCGTGTAATATTGCCACCGCCCACGTTGCGGTTATTGTTCTGGATCGCCCGGATCACTTCATCAAACGTCAACCCGTACTTGATGAGTCGGTTGGGATCGATCCTTACCTGGAACTGCTTTTCATAGCCTCCCCAACTGTTCACTTCCGCCGTGCCGCTGACCGTTCGCAGCTGGGGCTTGATCACCCAGTCCTGGATGGTGCGTAATTCTGTCAAGTGGTGGACTTGTTGATCTCTGGGTAAGGCGGAGAGATCGACTGCATCCAATCGCACGATGTAATGAAAGACTTCGCCGAGTCCTGTTGACACCGGTCCCATTTTGGGACGGTCAATGCCGGCTGGAAGCCGGACGGTTGTGAGCAACTCATTGATCAACTGCCGGGCGAAATAGATGTCGGTCCCGTCCTCAAAAACGACCACTACTTGTGACAGTCCAAACTTGGAGATCGAACGGAGTTTCTCCAGGCCCGGCAAACCGCTAATCGATTGCTCGATCGGAAACGTAATCTGCCGTTCCACCTCTTCATGCAAAAGCGATGCCTGCTCGCCGATCGGAAAGAGATCTTGTGGGCTCAAGCTGCGATTTTCGCAAGGGAAAAACGGAAGCGTTCCCCTCTCGGCATCAAGACTGCGGACTTCATGTCGCACGAGTGGATGAGGCTGGCGATCAGAGCAGCCAACGGTCGCAGCGCGCATAAAGGCTGCGCGCTCAGCGGTCGCAAGGTTGTGCGAAATGCTGGAACCAAAGATCTGAGATTACGTCCGCCACGGCATTCGTGTCCAGGTTTGCTCGGTTGATCACCAGATCATACAGGTGCGGATCACCGATCTTTCGATTGAAATACCTACTGATGAAATCCTGTCGTCCCTGATCCGTTTCACGAATGTGTTGCTTGGCATCCGAAGTGGAAACTCCGCGAATTCGGCAAATTGTTTCCACACGCAAATCCATCGGAGCAACCAGGTAGACCTTCAGACACTTGTCGCTGGGCAACAGAAACTGCGCGCCTCGACCCACAACCACCGTACTGGCATGCTGGGCCGCCATCAGCAACAGCCGCCCGAGATGCACGATGTACTCCGATTGCGTTACCACGCGTCGGTCGATCCATTTCCCGAACAGTTCCAAGAGCCAATTCGAAGTGGTTTCATCGACATGCTCCAGCATCGCGCGAGGCAGATTGAAACGCTGAGCCATGTCGTCCAGGATCTCGCGATGCAGGACATCCAGCTTCAGTCGTTCTCCCAACAGGCGCGCGACGGTTCCACCGCCAGCACCCGTCTCGCGAGAAATGGTGATGCATGGATGAATCCGCTGCTTCAGCTCGTCCGTCGACGGTTGCTGGTCCTTGCGCTGCTGGACTTCCAGGTCCAACGCCCATTCCCGCATGCGTCGTTCTGCGGTTCGCGAGGCGGTCATGTCGGAAAATGAGATTCGAGTCATGACGGGATCTCGCTATGTTAGACGTTTCGAACTATCCCAGAGCTGCAGTTCACTCGACCCTTCTATATTCATTTCTGTATTCCGTCCCTGGCCCCTTGTCGCGGCACACAATTTCGGAGGCTCGGTGAGCCAACTCTTGCGGCTTAAACGTCCCGGAAAATGTCCAACAGACACCGACCTGGCCGCAGTAGGCGGAAGCTACTGGGGGGCTGGACTGGACTGTTGAAAATCTGACAGGCTCGTCTGTAGCGGACCCGATCTGCCTCGTCTGACAAGGTCTCCTCAATGTAGTCTGTGTCCCGGCTCCGTCTTTCTCGATGGGGCCGCGTGCAGCGGCGTCACCCAACGCTCACCATCCGTCCAGGACTCCGTCGTCGTGTGTCCGATTCGTTCAGATAATAATTGGCCTGGTCCTCGAGATCTTTCATCTGGGCCAAGACAGTTTCAAACTCCCGGCGGTCTGCCTGTTCCAGCGCCGCGTGTGCCTCCGCCTGCAGTTCGGTCAGCCGCGTGGCGGCGTCGACGTATCGTTGCCCGCCCACACGGTAGGCTGCGTCCATCGCCGATTGACGGACCTCCTCTAGCACTTCCACACGCGCGCGGTCTCGAAGCAAGTTCCGAACGAACTGAATCTGGCAGGCTCGCGCATCCGCCTGCGCCTTGGTGATGGTGCCGTCCGAGGCGGTGCACAGGTCGTCCAGCACCGCCTCTAGACGATCAGGATCCGCGATGCTGGAAGCCGCCAACTGGAAGTAGGCGATCAGCTCCCGCGTTAGATCGGGTTCGTATCGGGCATCTTCGTGCAAAGTTTTTGGGGGTGTGCTGGACATGGGAAAAAGGTCCTGTCGCTGCCGGCTCGACAGTTGGTACGCGGTGTTCCAGCTATCGAATCATTCGGTTCATTGGATGACGCATTTCGATTCCGAATATCGGACGGTAGAGGGGGTGTTAAGCGCGGCTTCCCCTTGGATCTCCAGATCACCGCTCAGCTGACGTATATGCTCCGCGCCTTCCCTACACGCCTCCTTCTCGCCAACTTGCCCCGACGGTCCCAGGCACGAACACGGAACGGGTTAGTGGCGGACTTTACAGCCGCCTCGGACATCGGACGCAAGTCGACGGCAACGAGTATTCTCTTGAGCAGACCCTCGCTGAGACTCCTTCGTTGTT
This sequence comes from uncultured Pirellulaceae bacterium, assembly GCA_964522605.1. Classification (GTDB taxonomy): domain Bacteria; phylum Planctomycetota; class Planctomycetia; order Pirellulales; family Pirellulaceae; genus CAVZLD01. The sequence continues at coordinate 10,395 of CAZFWV010000002.1, read as the reverse complement.
GGAGTACATCAGCTCGTGCGCGATGCTGAACGTGCAGAAGACGTCGACTCCTAAGGTATCTTACAAGCCGAGCATCAAATCGGACAAAGAGATAATGTTCGATTGACTGTTAGATAATATCTACCTATCTTCAAGTCCATGGACTGGCTCAATTACCATCACCTGTATTATTTCTGGTTGGCGGCGAACGAGGGCAGCATCGCCCAGGCGGCCGAATTCTTGAAGTTGAGCCCGCCGACGATTAGCAAACAGCTTCACCAGTTGGAGCAGTCGCTGGGCGGCAAGCTGTTTACGCGGGCGGGACGTGGGTTGTTGCTGACCGATTTCGGTCAAATGGTCCTTCGTCACGCAGAAGAAATCTTCTCCGCAGGACGCGATCTGGAGGAAGCAATACGGGGACGAGTCGAGAACCGACCGCTGCCTTTTATCGTGGGGATGCCCGATGTGCTGCCGAAGCTGATCTGTCATCGACTATTGAGGCCGGCGTTTGAAATCGGCGTACCGCTGCATCTGATCTGCCACGAAGGAAGGCACGACGAACTACTCACCGACCTCGCGGCGCACCGCCTGGACCTCGTGCTATCCGATTCACCATCGAGTCCCACGCTTAGTTTTCGGACATTCAACCATACGCTGACCGAGTGCGGTCTGACGTTCTTCGCGCATTGCGACTTGGCGGAAAAATACGTCAATGGGTTTCCGCGATCGTTGGACAACGCCCCGATGCTTCTACCGACCAGCAGGACGTCCCTTCGACGTGACCTCGAGCAGTGGTTTTACACGGAAGGCCTCTGCCCGCAGATCGTCGCCGAATTCCAGGACTCGGGCCTCATGAAGGTCTTCGGGCAAGACGGGATGGGGATCTTTCCGGCGCCAACCATGATCGAAGCCGAGGTCTCTCGCCAGTACGACGTGTGCATCGTCGGACGCATTGACGACGTGCGGGCACGCTACTTCGCGATTTCCGTGGAGCGTAAACTGAGGCACCCTGCAGTCGTGGCGGTCAGCAAGATAGCGTAGGTAGCCGACCCAAGTGGCCGTGCCGGCTGGCACATGGAGACATGCGTCATCTTAACTCGCCTCCAATCAGGCTACGGACTTTCGGGACTTCATGCTTTCCGTGAGGGCTGTAAATGTCGGTAGATCGACTCACGATGCCATAAGATGCCTCTCGCGCGCCCTCGCAGTGAAGAATTGTGGCCCTTTCGCACCCCGCGTCACGGAGCCACAACGAAGAGCGTCGTTTTCAGATTCCCGACCTTGCTCGTCAGCGCTTCTTGATCAGGTCAGTTGTGCGTTCAGCGGTCGCAAGGTTGCGCGAAATGCTTGAACCAAAGATCCGAGATTATGTCCGCCACGGCATTCGTGTCCAGGTTTGCTCGGTTGATCACCAGATCATACAGGTGCGGATCACCGATCTTTCGATTGAAATACCTACTGATGAAATCCTGTCGTCCCTGATCCGTTTCACGAATGTGTTGCTTGGCATCCGAAGTGGAAACTCCGCGAATTCGGCAAATTGTTTCCACACGCAAATCCATCGGAGCAACCAGGTAGACCTTCAGACACTTGTCGCTGGGCAACAGAAACTGCGCGCCTCGACCCACAACCACCGTACTGGCATGCTGGGCCGCCATCAGCAACAGCCGCCCGAGATGCACGATGTACTCCGATTGCGTTACCACGCGTCGGTCGATCCATTTCCCGAACAGTTCCAAGAGCCAATTCGAAGTGGTTTCATCGACATGCTCCAGCATCGCGCGAGGCAGATTGAAACGCTGAGCCATGTCGTCCAGGATCTCGCGATGCAGGACATCCAGCTTCAGTCGTTCTCCCAACAGGCGCGCGACGGTTCCACCGCCAGCACCCGTCTCGCGAGAAATGGTGATGCATGGATGAATCCGCTGCTTCAGCTCGTCCGTCGACGGTTGCTGGTCCTTGCGCTGCTGGACTTCCAGGTCCAACGCCCATTCCCGCATGCGTCGTTCTGCGGTTCGCGAGGCGGTCATGTCGGAAAATGAGATTCGAGTCATGACGGGATCTCGCTATGCTAGACGTTTCGAAGTATCCCAGGACTGCAGTTTACTCAACCCTTCTGTATTCTATCCCTGACTCCCTGGTCGGGCACGCAATTTCGGGGATTCCGTGCGCACACAGTTGCTTTCCATAGGCCCCAGAAAAGGTCCGAAAGACACAGACCTGGCCGCGGAGGGCGGGGGGCTATGGGGATGATGGATCGTCGTCTTTGCCGTTTCCCAGGAACCGGCATTCACGCGAGAGGCTGTCCAGGGTGCGTGTCAAGGGTTGCATCGAGCTCATGGGGCGCAGAAATGTCAACCGGCGAATCTGGGGGATTGGGCGAAGTTCCTGGGAGAACGACCTGGGGGGAGGGAGCCGGAGATTGACGAACAAGGAGCTCTGATTGTCGAGGGAAAGACAGATTTCAGATGGACGATTGGAGAACGGCGAGGAACGGGGAATCTCGGCGGGTCGGCCCCGGGCTTGGTCGCTACCCTCAACAATCGGAACTCCTTGTTCGTCACTCGCCGGCTCCTTCGCTCCTCCGTGTCAAAGGCATGCTGGCTGCGCCCCTCGAATGACAATCCCTGACATGCCCCTGACATGCACCCGGCTCTCCAGGGCTTAACTCCCCGGCACACTGGGAATCATCCCGAGAAGGAAAACCATCGCGAAAATTCCAACCGTCTCGACGATGCCCATCGTGATGATGATGAAGGCCAAGCCTTTTCCTTCCCCCTCACTCAGCGCACGGATTCCGGCGGCGCCAACAAGCGCTTGCATCCAGGCGGAGAGCATTTCGGCCACGCCGGTCGCAAGACCGATTCCGGTCAGCAGTCCGGCATCGGCAATTGTGACCTCGGTGTTGGCGAACACACCACGCATGTTCACCATGACGATCATGGCATAAAGCGTTTGGCTAATCGGCATTCCGACCAGAATGATATAGGCGAAGCTCAGGTTGCGTCCGGCCCGCGCTTCTTTGGCCCAGGCTCCAGCGGCGGCCTGCCCGGCGATGCCAATTCCAATCGCACTGCCCAGGCCGGCCAAACCAAGGCTCATCACTGTGCTCATCTCGCCCAGGAAACGCCAGAATGTATCGGTGGCGGCCAGAAGAACTGGCAGTGCCGTGACAACATGGGCAGCAACAACGTCATACGTCATGGGTAGGACTCCTAAGACCGCATTGGATTTGAACGGGAAAATGTCTTTTCTTGGTTGCGTTTTAGTTATCGGACGCGGTGCGCAAAAGGCTTATATGGGTATCCAGCCCACTCCATATCCAGGTTGCTGCAGAATTCGAGCATGTTCAGGCGAACTCCGTGCGCGAACATGGCAATCATCGCCAGGCCGATATTCAACCCATGGCCAAGGAGCAAGACCAAGATGGTCAGTGGCCAAATGCCAATGTCGAGCGCCATTTCGTTGAAGCTGACTGCAAGTACACTACTGGCCAGACCGACCGCCATCAGACGCACGTAACTGATCACGTCGGAGAAGGCGGAGAGCATGGACAGCGGAAAATCGGCCAGACCCATGCCGAGCGTTTTCAGATAATTTGCACTTGGCTGGGCAAACAAGATCGCGAGAGTGGCACCGGCAAGCAACAAATAGGGCCAGGGCGTCTGCCAAGTCATGGCTCCTTGCAGCACGAACATGTTGACCACGCCATACATCCCCCAAATGAACAGCGCCCAGCCGAACCGATTGAGCCAGCGCAAGTCGGGATAATAGCGCACGGCCTGCCAGAGTTTTGCGAGACTCAGATGGGTCGCGCCCATGAGGAAACTCAGCCGCATCATGAAGTTGCGTGAAGCCTCGGTCAATTCGATCGGGATTAGCGTTACCGGAAGGAGTGCAAAACCGAAAAACGCGTTCGTCAAGATGCCCCAAATCAAGGAAACGGCGCCGATGAGCATCAGCAGTTGCGTGAAGCGGGTTCCGAACGTTCGGGTGGCCCAGGCGTAGGAGAGCGCGGGACCCAGCAGCAACACCGCACCATAGCCGGCGTCGCTGATCAACATCGCAGTGAAGATAGGCAATGCGATCAGGAAAGGTGTGGAAACATCGAACTCGCGGTAACCGGGCACCGTTCCTAAGATCGAAAAGAGGCCCTCGATCGGCTGGGCCCAGGTCGGTGGCCGAATGAGGGTGGGCGGCTGTTCATCGTCGGAAGGTTCCATGATTTCGAGCAGGACCGGAATATCGTTTGCCGCAAGTCGCTGATCCAACACCTTGACGTTTTCCGCCGGCAGCCAACCTTGGATCGCAAACAGCGCGTCGTCGGTTGCCGCGCCAAGCTCCGCGACCGTCTGCTCCGCCTGCTGTTCCAGTTGCCACAACTGAGTTTCCATTGCCGAGGTCAGGCCCGCCAATGCATGCAGTCGCTCTAGATCCTGGTGGAGCGACTGATCCACCGATTTTGCTTCGGATCGGATTGTTGCTGCATCACGCGACGGCAATCGCATCAGAGTGGCTTCCGCCGGCAGTGTAGTCTGTCCGCCACGATCGGCGACGGCGATCATGATTTGGCGACTTGTCAGGTGTCCCACTTCGGCAACGCAATCGGCTTCCACCTGGTCGAAGGCATCGGCAGGGATCGCGTAGAATCGAACATCGATTCCGGCCTGCCGAAGCTCCTCAACATCTTTCAACCGCAGGTCATCCCAGACGGCGATCTGTTCCAATTGGTGATGGAGCGCAGCCAGGTGGTTACGTCCCTCGGCCGATCTTCCTCGAATGTCGAGCACTTCGTGCGCGGCCTTCATCGCAGAAATCTTGGGGACCGTTCCCCGCGGCTCAACGCCGGACAAGTCCTGCAAAGCCTGCTGGAGCAGTTCAATCTGCCGCTTTGTGGCCTCCTCGGGAACGGCCCGCGCAGGATCGACCGGAACCAAGTGAACGATGCCCAATTCTCGCACGGTGCTCAGTAGTTGCTCGCGGTCGCTCTGCCGTGCAACGACGTAGACTTTCCGCATGGGAACGATCATGGCCATTCCTCTCGACGCGGTTCTTCATCGTAGGGAGCTGGATTGCCGGGCAATTCTCGTTCGGAGGCGGCATAGCCAGGCTCGGTGTCCATCGTCTCCGCCAGCTTCTTCTTAGCGATCTTCGAGCGTCCCACAGCGTCGGTCATTTCGTCACCCAATTTAATGCGAATCCGACGGATCGCCTCGCGCGCTTCTGGAATCATGATTTTCTCGAACAGGTTGACGCGCTGGATGATCCGCGTGAGTTCGCTCCGCAGCAGTTGTTCTTGACGCTGGAGGACGTCGATGACCGCCTGCCGTCGATTTCGTTCGCGTAGATCGGCAAGCGCCCGATCGACCCAGGGAGGCGTGCCGAATAGGGAATAGCGCACCGGCGAAAACATAACTTGGCGAAGAACGGGAATCGCGACGCCGGCAATGTTCTTTTCATCGACTTGCACTTCACTCGGCCGCGACCACTCCTCCAGCGGCACACCGGCACGATCGCTCATGACGGATCGGTATTCCCGCAGAACGGCCTCGATTTCTTTTCGCGCTTGTTCGGCCAGGTGACGTTCCTCGGCCACCTGGCGCAGCATCACCTGCAGCCGTTGCTGCTTGAGTTTCAACATCGGCAGGTAGCGCTCGTACCGCGCCAACGATTCGCGCTGGCGTTTTAATTCGGGGCGCGTGAGTTTGATCTTCTGAACCACTGGTCGCTGCCGTCACCGTGCAAATGAATCGGAACTTGCGGAATATCAGGGAACTCAACTCTCGGCCTGCGTGAGCGCGGGATCCGACTTGGATTCTTCCATGACCTTGGGCCAATGTTTTTCGATGATCGAACGTCGAATTCCCGTCTCGTTCGGCTCGAAACATTGCGCCAGAATCTGCCAGCAACGGTCCAGGGCGTCGAACAGCGGAATGTTGACGGACAGATCCATGATCTGCTGTTCGAACAGCACACCATACTCGAGCAGCTTCCGGTCCCAAGGGGAAATCTCGAAGCCCATATCGCGTTTTTCCCGGCTTTCCCGGCAGAGTGCGTATAACTGAATGCAGGCGTCCATAATCGCCCGATGATCGTCGCGCGTCTTCCCGTTGACTTGTTGTTTCAAGCGAGACAGCGAACCGAACGGCTCAATCCGGCCACCGCGGAGATAGAACTGCCCCTCGGTGATGTATCCGGTGTTGTCGGGAACGGGGTGCGTGACATCGTCACCCGGCATCGTCACACAGGCCAGCACGGTCATGGATCCGGCGGTGTCGAAGTCGATCGCTTTTTCGTAACGGCGAGCCATCTGAGTGTAGAGGTCCCCCGGGTAGCCGCGATTGGAAGGGATCTGTTCCATGATGATGGCGATCTCCTTCAGGGCGTCGGCGAACGCGGTCATATCGGTCAGCAGCACGAGTACGCGTTTGCCCTGTAGCGCGAACTGTTCGCCGACCGCCAGACAAAGATCGGGGACCATCAGGCATTCGACGACCGGGTCGGCGGCCGTGTGAATGAACATGATGGCCCGGCCCAGTACGCCGCCGTCCTCAAACGCATGGCGAAACTTCAGATAGTCATCGTGTCGCAGCCCCATTCCGCCGAGAATAATCACGTCCGCGTCCGCTTGGAGTCCGACCCTCGCAAGCAGTTCGTTGTACGGTTCACCCGCCACAGAGAAGATCGGGAGCTTCTGGGATTCGACCAGGGAGTTGAAAACATCAATCATCGGGATGCCGGTAGGAACCATTTGATCGGGCATCCGGCGTCGGACCGGGTTGGCTGCCGGCGTACCGATCTCGATCATCTGGCCGACGACTTCACTTCGACCGTCGCGCGGGCGACCCGATCCGTCGAGGACTCGTCCGAGCAGGTTTTCCGAGAAGGGAACTTGCATGGGCCGCTGGAAGAACCGCACACGGTCATTGTTCGAGACACCCTGCGAGCCGGCAAACACTTGCAGGCTGACCTGTTGTCCTTCCAGTCGAATTACTTGGGCGAGCGATTCGCCGTGTTTCGATTGAATCACCGCCAATTCGTCGTAGCCCACGCCGGAGGCATTCACGGTTACGACGTTGCCGGCGATCCGCCGAATTTCATCGAAATACTTCCGCATGGATTCATGCCTTTCAAGCATCCGCGGGTTGGCCGGCCCGGGCAAGAAATTCGTCGATCTTCTCCAGCCATTCCCGGTACTCATCCGAATCGGTGGCCGCATAGTTCCAATTGCGGAACAGGTCGGTCACCTCAAAGATCTGCTGCCGCGCCTGCGACTTGTCCGCAAAATGAAAGTCGGTATCGATCACTTCCAGAACTTTGGCGAACACGAACTTCTGTCGTTCGGCAGGGGTCGCCGCGTCGACTTCGTCGAAAGCGTTTTGTTGCAGGTAGCAGTTGTCAAAGAAGTCCGCTTTCAGCGCTCGGGTGAAATCATCGATCCCGGTGCCTTCTTCGCCAACGACCGTCATCATCTGCTGGATCTCGCTCCCTTGACGAAGAAGCTGACGCACCCGGGCCACCGCTTCCGGCTCGACGATCCCGTCGTACTTGCTCCAGGAATCGAGCGGATCGATGGCCGGATAACGTCGGGCGTCGCTGCGGGCGCGGGAGAGCCCGTGGAACGCACCGACGACCTTTAAGGTCCCCTGCGTGACAGGTTCCTCGAAATTCCCGCCGGCCGGGCTGACCGTACCGCCAATCGTCAGAGAACCAATACGCCCGTCGGCCAGCTCAATTGCGCCCGCCCGCTCATAGAACGCCGCAATGCGGCTTTCCAAGTACGCCGGAAAGGCCTCCTCGCCGGGAATCTCTTCCAGTCGGCCCGAAAGCTCCCGCATCGCTTGCGCCCAGCGCGACGTGCTGTCTGCCAACAGCAACACATTCAGTCCCATCTGCCGATAGTATTCCCCCAGGGTGGTTGCGGTGTAGACCGACGCTTCTCGCGCAGCGACGGGCATGGCCGACGTGTTGGCGATGATGATGGTCCGCTCCATCAGGCTGCGGCCGGTTCGAGGATCGGTCAGTTCGGGAAAATCACGGAGCGTCTCAACGATCTCCCCCGCCCGCTCGCCACAGGCTGCGATGACGACAACGTCGATCTCGGCATGACGGGCCGTGATCTGTTGCAGAACCGTTTTGCCGGCGCCGAAGGGCCCGGGAATGCAATACGTACCTCCGCGGACGATGGGGAACATCGAATCGATGATGCGCACCCGGGTGACCAGGGGTTCCGTGGGCAACAGGCGGCGACGCGCGACGTGCAAGGCCCGCTTGACCGGCCAATTCTGCTGCATCGTCACCGAGTGATGCTGTCCATCCGGCCCAACTAGCACCGCGATTTGCTGCGCGACCGTGTACGATCCGGCAGGAGAGACCTCGTCGACCGTATACTCACCAAGCCAGGCCAAGGGAACCAAGATCTGGTGGGTGAACTCGCCTTCGGGGACCGTTCCCAGCCGGTCTCCGGCGCGAACAACAGTGCCGGGTTGGACCGCCGGAGTGAAATCCCACAGCTGTTCCTCAGAAAGGCCATGAATGTATGCGCCGGGCTGGAGAAAATACCCCACTTGCTCGGCCAATTCCGGCAAGGGGTTCTGCAGCCCGTCGTAAATCCTGCCCAGCAGGCCCGGTCCCAGAACAACGGACAACATCTCGTCTCGCAGTTCTACCGCATCACCCACGCGTAGCCCGCGTGTTTCCTCGAAGACCTGCAAGTCGGCCAGTCGACCACGGACACGAATCACCTCGCTCATCAGCCGCACGCCGTCGGAGCGATGGCAGTAGGCCAACGAGTTTTGCACGACGCGTCCGTTCGTCTCGGCAATCACCAGGTTTCCGAAAACCGCGACAATTCTCGCATTCACACGATCGCTCCTCTTGGCCGAGGTTCGGGCGGGGCTAGTGCTCTGTCCCAACACTGTAGGCCGACTTGTCTCAGGTCGGCGATTCCGGCATGTTCGCCGACTTGACACAAGTCGGCCTACGTTGACCGTGGCTTTTGAGGCAGAGCCGATTTCGGTTGGGTGCCTTGTGGCTGAACGGAACAAAGCCCCAGCAAATGCGGACCGGGGCGTCGCTTCGCTCCGCCGCCTGCCATCCGAATTCTTGGTTGTCACAAAGCACTATGGTCTGTCCTTGGTCACTTCCTCTTCCTCAGTGGCCGACCGACGCCACTGCTCCAACAACATCACGCGTACCGCATAGGCCAGCAGTTCGTCAACGGAAAACGAGAACCAGCCATCATGTTCGTCGACCCAAGCCCAACGCCCGCGGATCACGGCTTGTAGTCCGGCCAGCGGCGTCGGCGCCGCGGCCCACTCGTCCACGACCACAGAGGCCTCTCCGTTCTCGGCGGCCAAGTCGGCCGCAATCAAATAATCCCCCTCGGCCAGGCCCAAACGTCTTGCGCGCGCTGTGGCCAGCGTATTCCGCAGCGCGATCTCGAATTCCACCCATTGCACGAGGAAGCGACTGCGCTCGGCGCGTCCCAACGCATGCACATAGCGGAAATACGTTTCCCAGAGCAGATCCGTCGCGATCGCTCCCGGTTGGTCGCGGGGAACGTCGGCGACAAGAATCTCGGGCAGCGGAGCCTCACCGCGCGCCTGCTGGAGCGTAAGCACCGCTGGTTCCACCTCTTCGATCTCACCGGCCAGTAGCGCTTCGCGCTGCTGCAGATCGTCCAGCAGAATGATCGCCTCGACCAGTTTTCGCCATTGGCTGTCCTCCGTTACGTGCTCGATCAAGTCGGAGAGGCCCATGGGCGGCGCACTGCCGAGTTTCCCGGGCGACGGGAGCATCGTGAGGAGGAAATGGGGGGCTGCTTGTCTGGTAGTCAGCTTCATGTCGGACAACCGTTGGAGTCGCTTGTCGGTTGGGATCCGCGCAGTTTGGGGGAAGAGTGCGAATACGCGGTCGGCGCGCTGTACGGCCCGTCCACCCCGCGGCGAATTACTGATTATTCCTCCGCCGCCTGATGGTTGACGCTCGAGGCGATCAATTCCTGCAACTGAGGAGTGACAAGTTGGGATAGCGCCTGCATGACGGATTCGGGAGTCACCTCGACGGTACCGCCAGAGAGCTTGTACTCGAACCCGGCGGACGCGAGAGACCCATGCAACTCGACCGACAATTTCTTGCCAGAAGATTCCTCGCGGAACGTGCTAATAATCCAGTCGGCCAGTCTCGCCCGCATCGACTCCGGGACGTTCAACTCAATCGTCCCCTCGCCCGTGGCATCCGCCCGGGCGTACGTGCAGGCAATTTCGCGAATTAGATCTTTCACGAATTCCGTGTCTTCCAGCGTCTTCGATGCCGCCTGGGCCAGAACGCGGTTGACTGCTTGACTCAGAACACCACCAAGCTTGGCCACCGTATCACGCGCGGCTAACTCCAAATCGGTCCGCGTACGCTCAA
>CAZFWV010000001.1:41707-102607 GCA_964522605.1 uncultured Pirellulaceae bacterium | reverse complement strand
CTTAGGTGGCTCGACAACTTGCCGAGGGAACAACCTTTTCACCGATACGAGTACAGAGGCGACGAGTTACTCGTCCACTTAAACATCCACGGAGACGATCATGGCGAATCCCATTGCGACGTTCGAAACAAGTCTCGGAAACTTTAAAGCAGAGATTCTGCAGGACAAGATGCCGGTCACCGCCAAGAATTTCCTCGATCTTGCACGTGCCGGATTCTATGACGGTCTGCATTTTCATCGCGTGATCAAGGGTTTCATGGTGCAGTTCGGCTGCCCGTACAGCAAAGACCCGATGAGCTCGCGGGCGGGAACCGGCGGACCTCCGGGGGGAACGATTCGGGACGAGCATCCCGCCGACGCGCAGCTGTCGAATGAACCGGGGACTTTGTCGATGGCCAACACGGGCCAGCCGAATTCCGGAGGCTCTCAGTTTTTCATCAACACGGTTCATAACGCCTACCTGGATTGGTTTTCTCCCGGACCGTCGAAGCACCCGGTGTTCGGCCGCGTGATTGAGGGCATGGATGTCGTGCACAAGATCGAGAACGCTCCCACCGGAACCAATGACCGTCCCGCGGAGCCGATCGAAGTTCGACACGTGACCATTTCTGAATCGTAATCACTATTGCGGGCCGTTCGGGCCGACCCACTCGCCAGAGGTGTCGATGCGGGAAGAGTCACCCACCGCGGTCGTGCTGGTCCTGGATGGTCTCGGATCGGGTTATCTCGGTCCGTACGGAAATACATGGATTGAGACACCGGCTTTCAATGAGTTGGCCTGTCAATCCTGTCTGTTTGAGCAGGCCATTGTGGACTCGCCCAGTTTAGACGGCCTCTATCGTTCGCTGTGGACCGGACGTCACGCGGCGGCCGTCGATGGCGCGCAGGGACCGGGAGAAAGTCTGCTCGAGCAACTCGGGCGCCGTGGCTGCTCGACCCTGTTGATTACGGATGAACCCGACTGCGCCGGTCACGCGTTGGCAGATGCGTTCGAAGGGATTCAACTGCTCACCAGCGACGAGAGGTGTGAGCTGCTACCCGCGGAAGAGACGGGAATTGCGCGGATCTTCGCCGAGACGATTGAGGCGGTTAGCGGACAAGCGGCCGACTTGATTTGGGTCCACAGCCGTGCCCTGCAAGCGGCCTGGGATGCGCCGCTGGAGTTCCGTCTGCAGTTCGCGGACGAAGAGGATCCTGATCCGCCGATTTCCGCCGAGCCGCCCGCCCTGCGGCTCGGTCCGGAATCCGATCCGGACGTCGTTCAAGGATGGCTGTGGGCCTATGCCGGTCAAATCGTCCTGCTTGACCTCTGCCTGCAACCGCTGCTTGCGGCACTGGACGCGCTCGATCCGTCTCCCCTATTCATTCTGACCGGCGCTCGCGGCTACCCGCTCGGGGAGCACGGTGCGCTGGGGTCCGTCGCGACTGGACTTTATACGGAGCTGCTGCAGGTTCCACTCCTGATCCGACTGCCCACGGGGCAGTTCGCGACCCATCGAATACCGAACCTTGTTCAGCCCGCCAATCTAAGTGCCACCTTGATGAGTTGGTTCGACGGCGTCGTGGATTCGCCCATCGCCGCTGGATTATGGCCGCTCATGCGAGAAACCACACCCATCTGGCCCGAGTTGGCCGTCAGCCAAACGCCGACCGAATGGGCCCTTCGCACGCCGACCTGGTTTGCCCGGATCGCGCCGAAAGCCGATTCGTCGCCCGCCCAATCGTTCGGCCAGGAACCGTTTCTGCAGGTGAGCGAGTTGTTTCTCAAGCCAGACGACCGCTGGGACGTCAACGACGTCTCCGACCGCTGCCCCGAGGTTATCCAAGCCTTTCATCGGCTCTGGAAGGAACTGCCATCCCAAGTGGCGCAGGACGGTTGGCCCCACAACCTGCCGTTGGAGACCGTTCTTTTTCGCCGCCCCTGACGGGGAACGTGACTCCGTGGTCCGCTTTGCCCTCGAGTCGCTCAATTCCCTCGTTTCCACCGGCATCCGACCGGATGGCGGGGACCAATTGGTTGCTCGATGCGTGCGATTTGGGAAGCAATGATAGGGGTCGAAGCGACGCCCGGACGAAGTTGTGTGCGGTTGGGGGCTGCGAAACGGTTGCGGACCGCAGGACGCTCAATGACAATGAGACGTCGTGCGCGATCCGGACGCCTTGGAGACGACGGCCCGCGACCGCCTGGAGCGATTGCCGTTCTCTGTGTGTTCACCTATGAAGTACCGTTGCTCAGTCCATCCGCTAGGACGATTCGCCTTGGCGTATTTTTCCCTCCTGGGACCTCGGTAGCGCAACTACAAGCAAAATGACGAGCATTCCGTTCAACAAGCCGTTCATCGCGGGCAAAGAGCTGCACTACATTGCCCAGGCGGTCACTTTGGGCAATATCGCCGGCGACGGCCACTTCACCCGGGCCTGCTCGCGGATGATGGAGCAGCGGTTTGGCATCCGGAAGATTCTGTTGACGCCATCCTGCACAGCGGCCCTGGAGATGGCGGCGATGCTCTGTGAGCTTGGACCGGGCGACGAAGTCATCATGCCGTCCTACACGTTTGTCTCGACGGCCAGTGCGGTCGTCCGACTCGGGGCGCGACCGGTATTTGTCGATATTCGGCCTGACACGTTGAATCTCGACGAGGCGTTGATCGAGCAGGCGGTCACGACGCGGACAAAGGCCATTTTCCCGGTCCATTATGCGGGTGTCGGCTGTCATATGGATCGTATCATGGAGATTGCTCAACAGCACAATTTGCTCGTCGTGGAAGACGCAGCACAAGGCGTGAATGCTTCGTGGGGCGGCCGGGCCCTCGGCTCCATCGGCCATCTTGGCTGCTACAGTTTTCACGAAACGAAGAACTACATCTGCGGCGAGGGCGGCGCCTTGTGTATCAATGACGAGCGGTTCCTGAGACGGGCCGAGATCCTCCGCGACAAGGGCACGAATCGCCAACAGTTTTTTCGCGGTGAAATCGACAAGTACACCTGGGTCGACGTTGGTTCTTCCTATGTGCAGAACGAGATCGCCTCTGCATTTCTCTTCGGCCAACTGGAGATGCTCGAAACGATCACCGCCCGCCGACGAGAGATTTACGAGCACTATTCGCGTCGATTGATTCCGTTGCAGGAGGCAGGACTGTTGAGACTTCCCCTGGCACCGGAAGAGTGCGACAGTAACTATCATCTGTACTACGTGCTGCTTTCCGATGAGGCAACGCGCGATGGTTTGCTCCAGCACCTGAAATCCCAAGGGATTTTCGCGGTGTTTCATTACGTACCGTTGCACAGCTCGCCCAAGGGCCAAGAATATGGCTATAAAGATGGCGACCTGCCGGTGACGGAAGATGTGAGTCGCCGACTGATCCGACTGCCGTTCTTTCACGATTTGACAACCGAAGAGCAAGACCGTGTCGTAGATGCCATTCACCATTTCTTCCAGCGCGCGCGAGTTGGTAAACCGAGTCAATCGGTCGTTGTCAAATAGAGTCGGCCGAGCCACACGCAAGTCGGCAACCTACGAGACGCGTGGAAGCCGTTCTGAAGGCAAAGCGAGCATGGAATTCCAACGGTTGGTTTGAGCGAAGTGAACGGTAAGATTGCTTCCGACGGATTGCGCAACCATTTGTCGAAGATCATGGCAGCCTGTTCGACCTCTCCGCATGCCAGGGCCTGAACGTTGAGAGATTTCCCGCCATTGGTTTCTGTTGTGGTTCCCGTGTACCGGTCCCGCGGTGCGCTGCGGGAGTTGATGCGCCGCTTGAGCGAGACGATGGAATCGCATCAGATCGCATGGCAGTTAATCCTGGTTGACGACGCCAGCCCCGACGATTCGTGGGAGGTGATCAAGGAGATCCAACAGTCGGCCCCGGAATGTGTGACGGCCATCCAACTGATGCGCAATTTTGGCCAGCACAATGCGCTGATGTGTGGGTTGGGACAGGCGACCGGTTCGTTTATCGTGACGATGGATGACGATCTGCAACATCCGCCCGAGGAGATCCCTCGCCTGCTGGAGGCGATTCGGGCCTCTGGCGACGATGTGGTTTACGGCGTGCCTGCGGAGCGCAAGCACGCGCGCTGGCGGAACCTCGGCTCCGCACTCGTGAGCGCCTTCTATCGGATCGTCTTCCAGACCCAGATCCAACCGGCCGCGTTTCGGATCATGCGACGGGAGGTGGTCGATGCGATCCGGTCTTACAATCTGAATTACACCTACATTGATGGGTTGCTAGCCTGGAATACGCGTCGAATTGGCCAGACTTTTGTCGAACATCGGACTCGCGGCGAGGGGACGTCAACGTATACGCTGGGCAAGCTGCTTCTGCTGTCCATGAATCTGTTCACCAACTTCTCGCTGCTGCCGCTGCAGTTGGTCTCGCTCGCCGGTTTGGCGGCCGCCCTCTTCGGCTTCACCGCGGGGGGATATTACCTCGTCAAGTACTTCGTCTCGGAAGTTGATGTTCCCGGTTATGCCTCGACTATCGTCGCAATCTTCGTGCTCGGCGGCCTCCAACTGCTAGCCCTCGGGATTATGGGAGAGTATCTCGGTCGTGTTCACCTGAACATCAACCGGAAACCGCAGTTCACAGTGCGACAGATTGTCGATGCGACGGCTTCTGCCATCGATCCAACATCCGCTTCGACGTCGAGTCGTTCTTAAGGTGCTAGCTGGAACGGGGTGGGGACACGTCCGTTTTTGACCTTTTCGGTGGCCCGTTGCGTCTTCTCTGCGCACGTAGGCAAGATCTGACGCGCATCCCCCAGGTTCCCGGGTTGACTTGCACGGAATCGGGGTAGTTCCAAATTTCAGAACGGCCTAGAATCTGCCGCCGTTTTCTCTCAGGAGGAGAGACTTCGGGCGATTAAATCACGGCAGGAATGCTCGGACAGGGAGGTCCGCGGGCGGTGAAGCTGGATCGGCGTCGATCGATGTGGCAGACGATGTTGCTGGCAATCCTCTCGATTGTCACTGTCGTCGCTAGCGCGCGGGCAGCCGAAACCGATTTGCGTTTGCACCTTGCCTGGGGAGGTGGCAGTGAGCGTGCCTGGCGCGGCCGAATCTCGATCAATGCAGGGTGGTTCGAGGACCTTCGACTGTTGGGGATGGATCCCGATGGACCGGGGGCGATCCTTCTGTTGGGGCCGCAGATTCTGATCAATCACTCGCGCGGATGCAGTTACGATGGGTTTGAGGTGACGGTCCGGTCGTCCGATGAGGCGGAGTTGCGGATCGAACTGCTAGCTCGAGACGAGAGCCAAGCTCGGGTAATATCCATTCCCTTGCGCGAGTTGCGAGATGGATACCGTAGTGAGCCGCTTGACGATCAGAACAACCGGCTGGTGGTGCGGCGTGCACCGGGAGACTCGTTGCGGATTGTGTTCGACCGTCCCCACCTGGTTTTTGCTCCGGGTGAACTGCTGCCGATCGAAGTCCTCCCGCATCAGTTGAATTTACCGGCCGGCAGTCACGTCCGTCTGGCGCTTCGTCTGCAGTCCTCGACGAACACATCGTCACTCTGGGACGAATCGCAATCGCTCCGCGCGGACGAACAAGGGGCATTATCCGCTCCTCAGCCCGTCACCGTTCCGCTGCCGCTTGCCGAGGGCGTGTATGATCTTGAAGCGACGCTGAGTTCACGGCGTCGAGCGACTCCATTCGCGGCCGAGAAACTGATTGCTCGACACCGCGTGCAACTGGTCGTTGTCGGGGAACAGGCGGATGCCACCTCCGCGACGGAGGAGGCGCGACTGGTCGTGGAGTTGGATCCCACGCAGAGCAACTGGTGGCAACGACTCACGCGATTACCCCAATGGTCCCTCCTTCCCGGTTTTCGCGCCGAGGGCCCGCTGGGCAACGTGAAGACCGAGGTGATTCAGCGTGCCGGTCAGAGCTGGACGAGTTTGCCGGTCGGCGGCTGGCAGGCTTATCCGCTGCCGATTGACGAAGTCGGCGTCCCGCACGAATTGGATCTTGATTTTCCGAGCGATCAGCCGCAGACGTTGGCGATCAGCATTGTGGAGCCAAATGCGGCCGGCAAGATTGTGCCGATTGGCCTCGACACGGGAATTCACCTGTCCGACGAAGACATCACCGGCATTGCAGCTCCGCCCCGATCGCCTCGACACCGACTGATATTTTGGCCGCGAACGACTTCGCCGCTAGTTCTGCTTACGAATCTGAGCGGTGAACAATCCGCCGTTTATGGTCGCTTTCGCGTCTCTCGCGCCGCCCATTTGAAACCGCTGCCCGCGACCTCCGCCGACCATCGGCAGGTCATTGCATTCTTTGAGCGTCCTTTGTTTGCCGAGTGCTTTCATGCGACCGAGTCACTCGACCCCGAGACGGGGCGGAGTCTCGAGGATTGGCGGACCTTCCTCGATGGGGGTGAGCGACTGGTCCGTTACATGCGCCACGTGGGGTACGATGGATTGGCGATTGCCTGCGTGAGCGAGGGCAGTGCGTTATTTGACAGTCCACGCTTACAACCGACTCCCAAACACGATCGCGGGGTTTTTTTCGGCAGTGGGCAGGATCCGATCCGCAAGGACGTGCTCGAGATGCTATTTCGTCTCTGCGATCGGGAGGGCCTGACGCTGATCCCCGTCGTCGAATTCGCGACCCCCTTGCCGGCCCTCGAGCGGCTGCGGCATGCTCCGGGAGAGAATTTGGCGGGCATGGATTTGGTCGATGCCAGCGGAGTCCGCTGGGTTGAGCGGAACGGAGTCCGACGCGGCAAAGCGGCGTATTACAACCCGTTGGATTCGCGCGTTCAGCGGGCAATGGCCGACATCATCAATGAAATCGTCCAGCGATATGCCGATCATTCCTCATTCGGTGGTGTCGCGATCAATCTCCATCCGGACGGTTACACCCAGTTGCCGGACGCGGATTGGGGGCTCGACGCACGGACCTTGAGTCGCTTTCAGGCGGAAACGACGGCAGCAACCACGCCGAACGAATCGCCGTCGCGGGCAACGCCACCGGCCTCTTGGCTCTCCGGCCCCGGGCGGACGGCCTGGTTGGATTGGCGCAGTCGGCAGTTGGCAACCTTCTATTCCCAGTTGGCTCAAACCATGGTCCAACAAAAGCCTTCTGCTCGGCTCTACCTGGCTGGGGCGCGATTGATCGAATCGAAGCCAATCCAGCGCGCTTTTCGCCCGGCTTTGCCTCGCCAGACGGATGCCCAAGTGGCCTTGAACGAGTTGGGGTTGGACTGGTCGAACACGAACCAGCCCGATTCCCTCGTGTTCCTCCGACCCCACTTGCTGACCGTGGACGAGGAGGCCTCGGAGGGTGCCAACTCTGACTTTAATCTTGCCGAGGATGTCGATCGCTACTTCGCCGTCCGGGAGTTTACCGGAAGTCAGTTTCTACACGATCCGGTTGGCTGGCGCTTGCCGACGTTCGACGAATTAAGTCCATTCGGAAAGAATAACACTTACCTCTCGTTGGTTGCGCAAGTTTCACCCGTCGGCGCGACGAATCGCCGACGCTTTGCCCGTGCGTTGTCTGCCGCCGATGCGCAAGTCATTTTCGAAGGCGGTTGGATGTTGCAGTTGGGGCAGGAAGAAACGTTGCGACAGTTCTTCGAGGTGTATCGCCAACTGCCCGCGGCGCGTTTTGAGAATCTGGTAGAGGATGAGCGCCGAACGCAGCCACTGCAAATTCGAGCGCTCAAGCAGAACGAAAACACGTTCGTCTACGTGCTGAATGATTCGCCCTGGCAGGTGGAGGCCAGTCTGCGTGTTGAATTGCCAGCGGCAGCGACGTTGGAATCGTTGGGAAGTACGGCATCCGTGGAACCGCTGATCCGTGAAGGTGAACAGGCGGTCTGGAGTCTGAGTTTAAAACCGTATGACCTGAAGGCCTTTCGGGTTGGATCTTCCCATTTGCGTGTGTTGGATCTGTCGGTCAGTCTGCCCCCGGATGTCTTGCGCGAACTCCAGACGCGAATCGTTAGCCTCGGCAGTCGTGCTGCTCAACTGCGCAATCCACCGACGCTGAAACTGCTCGAAAACCCGGGATTTGAACAGCCAGTGACCAGTCCGAACAGCCTGCCGAAATGGTCGCTGGAGGGAGATCCCCGCGCAATCCAACTGGAAGAGCATGACGTTTACGAGGGGAAACATGCCGTGCGGTTAACCGGGCAGGGGCCCACGGTTTTGCTGCGCAGCGACCCCTTTCCGCCCCCGTCATCAGGACGGCTCAGTGTTTCTCTGCGGGCCAAGCGCGTGGACTCGCAATCACCACCGCGCGTCCGCTTGGTGTTGGAGGCGGATGGACGCCCCTATTATCCATGGGCACCAATTGGTGCGGACGATGCGGATCATGCGCTGACCGACGAGTGGAAGGAGTTTGTCTTTCGCGTCAGCCAGCTTCCCGCGGTTGAATCGAGCCTGAAGATTGGCGTGGAGATCACGGGCCGTGGATCGGTCCTGATCGATGACGTTCGCCTATTCGACCTTCTGGTTCTGGACGATCAGGAACAGAAGGCCTTGGCCCACATCTTGTCCCTCGCGGATTTTCAACTGCGGAAGGGTTTTGTGGCCGATTGTCTTCGTAGCTTGAACGGCTATTGGCCCCGCTATTTGATGGCGCATGTTGCGGAAGTTGCACCCGAAGTGGCGATTCGGCCCGACACCGCGCTGCCTCAACCGACGGAAACCGAAGCGGAAACGGCGCCGTCCGGTTGGAATCGCGTGAAACGCTTCATGCCTCGACTGCCGCGCTTCTGATACAATACCGCCGTATCAGATGGTATCGCGATGGGTCGCCGACGGCCTTCCGTCTGCGAGACCCGGCGATCCAGCGAATCCCAGCGTTTGCTTCCGCTCCCCTGAAAAGGCGTTCCGATGAACTCAAGTGTCTCCCAGCCCGACCCGGGCCCGCTGCGGACGGTCGAGGATGCCACGTGCACGTTCTGCGGCTGTGTGTGCGACGACATTGAACTGCAGGTTCAGGGGCATTCGATTCTCAAGGCGAACCGGGCTTGTGTCTTGGGTACCGCCTGGTTTCTCAACCACGGCGTTGAAGATCGACCGGCCTGTCTGGTCGAGGGACAACCGGCGACGGTTGAGCAGGGGATCGAGCGCGCGGCGGAAATTCTGTCCCGCGCACGATATCCGCTGATCTATGGGCTGAGTGATACGACCTGTGAATCGCAGCGTGTGGCGGTCGGAATCGGTGATTGGATCGGCGGTCTTGTTGACACGACGACGAGTGTCTGTCATGGGCCGTCGGGGATGGCTTTCCAGGGAGTAGGAGAGGTGACCGCCTCGCTGGGTGAGGTTCGCAACCGAGGGGACCTGATTATTTTTTGGGGATCCAATCCAGCCGAGAGTCATCCGCGTCATTTCTCCAAGTACAGTCTGATGCCGAAGGGAATGTTTGTCCCTCGCGGAAGAAAGGACCGAACTTGCGTGATTGTGGATGTGCGGAAGACCAAGTCGGCGCGGGCGGCTGATCTGTTTCTCCAGATCAAACCGAGAAAAGACTTTGAAGCGATCTGGACCCTGCGGGCGCTCGCCCAAGGAATTGATTTGGATCCATCTCTTGTTGAGGAAGAGACCGGCATCGCGTTGACCGTCTGGCAAGAGCTGATGGATCGCATGAAGGCCGCACGCTTCGGAGTCATCTTCTTCGGCATGGGACTCACGATGACGCGGGGCAAGCACGCGAACAGTGAGGCACTTCTGGCGCTGACGCGCGATCTGAACCGGTATACGCGTTTCGTCTGCAAACCGAATCGGGGACATGGGAATGTCACGGGGGCGGACAACGTGGTGTCATGGCGGACCGGCTATCCGTTTGGTGTGAACTTGGCCCGCGGCTACCCGCGATTCAATCCCGGAGAATACACCGCCTCGGACGTGCTCGCACGGCGGGAAGCCGACGCGGCTCTGATTATCGCCAGTGACCCAATGGCCAACTTCAGCCAGCCGGCGCGGGATCATTTGCGGACGATACCCTACGTTGCGCTCGATCCCAAGGAAACCCCCACCACACGTCACGCAACCGTCGCCTTCAGCGTTGCCACCTATGGAATCAATGTGCCCGGAACGGTCTATCGCATGGACGACGTTCCGATTCCCTTGCGACCGGCCTTCGCTTCGCCGTTTCCCAGTGATCATGAAGTCTTGTGCGGGATCGAGCGTGGTGTGCGCGAGCGGAAGGGGAGCCAGCAGGTGTAAGGCGCATGCTCGCGCTCCCGACACTCGATGGGAAACGGGGAACTTGTTTTCCATCCGTCCCTACCGAAGAGGCGGCTTTCCCAACAGACGCCGCAACAAGCCGATCTGTCCGGCATGAAGCATTTCATGGGCCGGACAGAAGTAAATTGAGCCTAGCTTGGTGTCGAACACCGCGTGCGGTTCCGGCAGTTTGACGTCGAGTTCCTCGTCGGTGTAACCGGATAACTCGGACAGCGCCTGAGCGTGCACGCGATCGAAAACCTGGCGGATTTCCTCGATCGAGGGATAGGCTTGGGGAGATCCTTCCGGGACCGAACCTTTCTGAAAACGCCGGAAGAACTGGTTGGAGATGATCTCCCGATCCTCTGGCTCCTTGCCGCGGATTCGCAGCATCGTAAGTGCATACTGCGCCATCGCGAGGTGCCCGACTTGCCAGGCAATGTGCGTTATGCCAGCAGCGGGTTGGCGAAACCACTCCTCGGGCTGCAAGTCCTCCAGCAGGCCCAGTGTGTATTGACGGGCGAATCGAAGATTACGTTCGGCAATCTCCAGCCGAGTTCGCGCCATGACCGAATTCCTGTTGTTGACTGTGCGGTGAAGACGTAAGGCGGCAGGGCCGCAACCTGGTGTAGTCTGTAGTCTGTAGGAGTCGCTTCCGTTGGTCGCTCGATTCTTTGCCGAGAGAACAATATTTTATTTTCACCGTGAGCAGTGTAGGGTAATCCGTAGATTCTGACCGACCCTGGCTCGAGTTTGTGGGGCTCGGGTGGTGGTCAGCGCAGGGTTATGCCGCGGCCACACTGCCGCGCAAATCACCGCGCAGCGGACACTGTCCCTGTTATACTGAGCATCCGTTCGGCTTGGCAACCGTTGGCAATTCGCTGATCAGGCGATGGAATTCACGGCTGCGGTCTCCATGGCGCTCAAGAAAAACAGAGCGTTGAGTCCGGCAGGCAGAGCAGGGCTCGTGGGAGCCTTCGACGTCATGGCACGGACGATTGCCCAGAATGCGATGGAAACAGGAAACCGATGACGCAATCGTTGTTCAAGATCTCGGGTGGATATGTGTATGACCCGGTCCATGGGATCGATGGTCAGGTGAAGGATCTCTGGATCGACGGCGATCGGATTGTGGATCCACCGGAAGATCCGAGCGTACGTCCGACTCGGACACTGAACGCATCGGGGCTGGTTGTGATGCCGGGTGGCGTCGACATGCATTGCCATATCGCGGGTCCCAAGGTTAACGTGGCGCGCAAGATGCGGCCGGAAGAGAAGCGTCGCGACCCACCGGTGTATCGCACGGATCGCACGCACAGCGGTTCGATGGGAAGTGTTCCTAGTACGTTCGCGACGGGTTACAAGTACTGTGGGCTCGGCTATACAACGGCTTTTGACGCCGCCGTTCCACCGCTATCGGCTCGCCACGCACACGAGGAATTCGATGATACGCCCTGCCTGGACAAAGGCTTTTATGTCCTGATGGGCAACAATCATTTCATCATGCAGTCCATCCAGGATCAGGCGCCCGAGCGACTGCAGGCGTTCGTCGCCTGGCTTCTTGGAGCTGCCAAAGGGTATGCGGCCAAACTAGTCAATCCAGGAGGAGTTGAAGTCTGGAAGCATCACGCTCGCGGGAATGTGACGACCCTCGATTCGATCGTTGATCATTTCCGGGTCACGCCACGGCAAATCATCCAGCAGGTGGCGCAAGCTGTGGATCGGCTTCGCCTGCCCCATGCCGTGCACATCCATTGCAATAACCTGGGACTGCCGGGTAACTGGACGACGACGCTTCAGACAATGGAGACGTTGGAAGGGCATCGTGGGCACATTACGCACATTCAGTTTCACAGCTACGGCGGCGGCGAGGGCGACGAAAACACGTTCAATTCCAAAGTGGTGCCGTTGGCCGATTACGTCAACGCGCACTCGAATATCACTGTAGACGTCGGACAGGTCGTCTTTGGGGAAACAACCAGCATGACGGGCGATGGTCCGCTGGGATACTACTTATCTCAGCTCTACGGTACGAAATGGTTCAGTGCCGATACGGAGCTCGAGGCAGGATGTGGGATTGCCCCCATCCAGTATCGGAACAAAAGTCTTGTTCACGCCCTGCAGTGGGCGATCGGCCTGGAGTGGTATCTGCTCGTGGAAGATCCGTGGCGCGTCGTGATGAGCACGGATCATCCTAATGGCGGATCGTTCCTCGCTTATCCCCAGATCATCAGCTTACTGATGGATCGCTCTCACCGGGAAGAGATTCTAAAGACCGTACCGCAACGCGTCCGCGAACGGAGCGTATTGGCGAGTCTGGAACGGGAGTATTCACTCAGCGAGATTGCCATCATTACTCGCGCCGGACCTGCGCGGATTCTGGGACTACATAGGAAAGGGCACCTGGGGCCCGGAGCGGATGCGGACATTACGATTTATACGCCACACGAGAACAAGGAACTGATGTTTCAATGTCCGCGATATGTGATCAAATCCGGTCAGGTTCTTGTCGAAGACGGTGAGATTCGCCACGTTCTCAACGGCAAGACGCTGCACGTTGCTCCGGATTTTGACCGAGAAGTCGAAGCGCAGATCCGTGACTGGTTCGAACAGTATTACACGATTCGCTTTCGCAATTATCCCGTCAGCGATGACTATCTCCACGCGGCCGAAACGGTTCCTTGCCGCGAGGCCATTGACGGGGTGTGATCCGGCTCAGATCCAAACCGGCCGCCGCTTGCGACACCAAATCGCGCGGCGAATGGTCATGGTTCCGGACCTTCACGTTGGAAGCCAGCTTGTCGCAGAGCGGCCTCGTATTCGGCAGGTCGATTCACGTTCTGCAGGGAATCCAGCGTCGGATCGACGGCACGAAGCTGTTCTACACAGACTTCCCGACTGCGAACTTGCCGCAGCAAATCCAGCGGTCGCAATCGATCCTCCGACAGAAGCTGTTCCACGTCGGGCAAGACGCGCCGGTGATATACGGCACACAAGGGATGAAAATACTCGGTGTCGCGGGGGACGACCGCATCCCAGTCCGGTTCGAGAAGATCAAACAGCGTCCGCGCGAAGTCGGGCACAAGAAGAGGCGCATCGCACGCGCTCAGAAAGAACGCATCCGCCAAGTCGAACCCGGCAAGCAGACCCGTGCGGAGGCCTTCCAACGGGCCTCGCCCCGGAAAGCGATCCCGAGCGACGATGACCTCAGGTGGGAGGTCGGGAAGCGGTTGATCCTGAGCCGCCACGACGATCTGGACACGTGCCACGTGCGAAAGTAAGCGGATCATCCGTTCAAGCAGCAACTCCGGGCCAAACGGCAACAGGGCCTTCGGACGCCCCATGCGACGGCTCTGACCACCACAGAGAAGGATCACACCACGCTTCATGTACCAGCTTACCTCCTCAAGACCTGCTGATGGAGTCCATCGTGGGGCGTTGATGTTCCGTTGGCGCCGCAACGGTCGTTTCAGATCGTAGCGGAAAGGCCGTTTATCGCGAGAGCAGATACCTCCGGCTCAATTGTGCTGATCGGATGGCGGTATGTCCCGATCCGGTGCCCAAGACGTGTGCAGTATTGCGAAGTCCTGCTGGGCCAAGTAGTTTCTGAAGAAAGAGGATCGATTTCGGTTCTCTGCGCTCCCGGTCCGCACGTGCATTTTCGGCAGATCCGGGTCGGGAGTTACGAGGTGATCCACGCGGGACCCGCGACTCGTCGTCCGGTCCCGTTCTTTGAGGCATTTTTCATATTGCATACTGCGGCGGCTTTCGCACTGAGACAACCGATGGCTCTCCAACTGCACTACCGTGAGACGACCAACGTTCCGGTCGAAGTCGAGGGCATTTCGCCGGATCGAGTGGCTCACATGAATTGTGGGGAAATTGAGCGAATTCGGGTGTTTGTCGGAAATACTCAGGTTCCCCTCGCGGAGTTGTTTGACATTTCGGGAGACCCATCCGATCAGCAACTCGACTGGTATGGCGATCTGTCCGGCGTCCATTGGATTGGCGCCCGGATGGTCAGTGGGGTTATGCGCATCCATGGACCGGTCGGTCGACACCTGGGAAGCGAGATGTCGGGTGGTCAGATTGATGTTGAGGGCGATGTGGGCGATTGGGTCGGGGCCGAACTCAAAGGAGGCATGATTCACGTTCACGGGTCGGCCGGACATCTGGTGGGCGGTGCCTATCGCGGCAGTTGTCGAGGGATGACGGGTGGTACGATCGTGATTGGCGGAAATGTGGGCAACGAGATCGGTCACAGCATGCGCCGGGGGTTGCTGGTTGTGCGTGGAACAGCCGGGGACCTGATCGGATTCAACATGCTGGCCGGGACCATTCTCGTGTTCGGAAAGGCCGGCATTCGGCCTGGAGCAGGAATGAAACGCGGTACGATCGGCTTGCTGGGGGGCGAGCGCCCCGCGCTGTTGCCCAGTTTTCGTTACGCGTGTCGGATCCATCCTCTCTTCCTACGACTCGTCTTCAAACAGCTGGATCGTTGTGGATTCCCGGTCGATGACGATCTGGCGATTGCCGAAGTGGATACCTACCACGGAGATCTACTGGAAGGCGGCCGCGGTGAAATCCTTCTACGGGCCGGGTAAAGCATGAGAGAAAGGCGACGACGTTCGATGACGCGCTGGGGGCAGCTGGCGTGGCTGCTGTTGTTGGCAAGCGCGTCGGTCGCACTGTCCGCCGAGGGCCCTCCAGTGCCCGTGCCGGCTTCCGCGGAGGAATTGGATCGCGGAATCCAGTTCCTGCCGCCCGATACGATTGCTGCGACGCTGGCCTTTCCTCGGCAGATCCTCGCCAGTTCCCTCCGCCGTCGCCTGCCGACCGAGGTGACCCTTGCGGAATTCACACGGCAGACCGGGATTCCTCTTGCTCAAGTTGAATGGCTCCTCGCTTTCTGGGACAGGCCGAATGACGATGTTCTGTCACAGGGAGTGATCTTGCGATTTGCGGAAGTGTTTGATTGGCGTCGTCTTGAGGGTCCGATTCTGCGTGAAACGCAGTTGGAACTGTTGCAGGATCATCCCTATCGACGCGGATCCGGACCCTTGGGAATAAGTCTCTACGCATTGGACGAACAGACGCTGATTCTTGCCCGGGATGCGACCTTGAGGCGAATGGTTCTGCGAGACGAGGCGGGTCGACACGATTCGCCGATTGTCCGACTGTTGATCAACCGGCGATCGCAGCGACTTGATCTCCACGCGATTGTGCTGCTTGAACGGCTGCGCGATTTGATTCCCGGAGTCACTCTCGCGGGAATACCGCAGCAATCCGCCGATACGCTTCAGCAGTTTGCAGATCAGGTACGCGCGATGGAATTCCGCAGTCGCGTGCAGAATGAGCTGATCGTTGGATGGAACATGTACTGTCGCGATGCGGATGCAGCCACAGCGGCACAGGCGATCTGGGATCGATCTGCCAGGGCGACTCCGACGCCCGACACTGAGCATGCCGAGGCGGCGATCCAAGATCCCCTTCCGGGAATTACCTATCTATGGAACGGATTTCGCAATGGTCTGCTTGGTCGTCGACTACAACAACGCGATGCCGAGCTGCAACTCGGTTTCCGTGGCAGCGAAGAGGCGCATCTCACGACAATTGGTGCCTTCGCAATTATGGCGCCGACGGTCGGTCGCGAAGTGCGCACGTTGACCGCCGATCTGCAACGTTGGAATGCTGGGCAGCAACTTGCGCGCGCCATGCTCGATTACCTACACGAGCATGAACAGCTGCCTGTGCCGGGCAACACCATCCGCGAGGGACGCGCACTACTCAGCTGGCGTGTGCACCTGCTGCCGTATCTTGGCCAGCAGGCGCTGCACGATCAGTTTCACTTGGACGAACCCTGGGACAGCCCGCACAATCATGAATTGATCCGCCAGATGCCCGCTGTCTTTCAAGATCCGACGGGCGCTGTGGAATACCGCACGCGGTTCTTGATTCCAAATGGTCCTGGAACCTGGTTCGCGAATTTCCAGAATGGGACCCGAAATGAGATGGCTGCGGAAGCGTCCCAGGACGAGGGATTGATGCTGGTGATGGTCGATCCGAGCCAGGCTGTAGTGTGGACTCAGCCGACCGATCTGGAGTTGGATGTGTGGTCACCGGAGAAAAGTCTGGATGCGATGGCACCCGGTGGGTTTCTCGGCGTTCGGTCCGATGGAACCGCGCACTTTTTCGTCGCTCCCTGGACCAGCGATCAGCTCCGCGTGCTGTTCCTGCCCGCGCCCGCACAGTGAAATGAATGCGGATGCTCTGGATTGCCGCCGCTTCGATGAGCCCGTGCGATCCACGTCAGTCCGGCGATGTTCGGGAGCATCCTTGGTTTTCGTGGATCGGGCCGTGCCGCCGCAAGAACATCAGGCGGTCGTAGAGCAGGAGACGCGCAGCCCCAATTCGCGCAATTGGGATTTCGTGTCTTCTTCCTGCAATAGAACCAGGAATTGCTGTACAGCGGGACGGTGGAGCCGGCTTTGGGGGATGACGAAATCGAAACGTTCCTCGGTCAAGGGCGTGAATCCGAGATTGGATTGCACGGCGACGCGTTCGATCGCGACGCCCCAATCCGCACGCCCCTGCGCGATGGCTGCGGCGACGGCGTTGTGACTGTGCGCTTGGACCGCATATCCTTCGGGCCGACGTCCCTCCAGCAGTTGGTCGATGAGTTGGCGAGTGCCGCTGCCCTGATTGCGGTTCATCAGCCGACAGTCTGGCAAGTCGCATGCACGTCGAACGGCCTGCCGGGCATCTAGTCCTGTAAAACGCGAGTCGCCCTGTCGGAAGACCACGCCCTGTTGCCGACCGTAGCCGGGTTGGAGAACGAGATCAGGCGACATATACGGCGCGTTGTATTCACCGCTCTCGGGATCCAGCAGGTGGATGCCAGCCAAGTCGCATTCGCCCCGTCGTGCCGCGACGAGTCCCGCCGTCGAACCCACGGGCAGAAACTTGGTCAGCACGCCTCGATCTTGAAGTTGGCCCAGTAACCAATCGAGTCCGACGCAATGGCTGCCGATAACGACGAGATCGGCCACGTCGAGATTACGTCCGAGGAGTTGGACACGTACGGTCTGACCTTGCGCCACGAGCTCCTCGTGTCGACCTAGCGTGACAAAGCCGTCCGCCCGGCTGAATGTCGTCACGGAGCCGGATCCTTTGCCCATCGGAAACGCGGTGAGCATCGCATGGTCTGCGTCGGATTCGCTGGATTGCACCAGTCCCACAAGCAGAAACTCCGTACGTCCAATTTCCGAGTTGACCTGAACGGCCATGCGGGCGGAAACCTCGTGAAACCGCTGCGGCGCGCGGCCCGCCAACTGCCGGATGATTGGTGCGACGAATTCATGGAACGTGAACACCGCGGACGTGGGAAAGCCCGGCAGAACGACGACCGGCTTTCCCTCGTGCGCTGCCAAGCAGATCGGCTTGCCCGGCTTGAGCGCGACGCCGTGGACGAGAATCCCCGGTCGTAGTTGGCCTACGACTTGGTAAGACAAATCACCGGCCCCCTTACTCGTTCCGCCCGACAGCAGGATAACGTCGGCGATCTGCAATGCGCGAGCCAGGGCAGCTTGGAGTTGGGTGAGATCATCGGGAACAATGGGCAACGGCAGTGGATCTCCGCCCAGTTCCCTCACGGCGTCGACCAGAATCTGGGAATTGGAGTCAAACACATGTCCGGGACGCATGGGCTGACCGGGGGCGATGATTTCGTCGCCGGTGGAGATCACCGCCACACGGGGTCGCTTCCAAACAGAGACGTGGGACACACCAATCGCGGCCAGCACGCCTGTCTCGCGGCTGGTCAACAGGTCTCCACGTCGCAAAACGGTCTCCCCGGCGCCGATGTCGGTCCCGGCGAAGCTGATCCCCGTCCCCGGGGTAATAGCACGGTGGACGAGCAAATCGGACGCGTCGACGTCCGTGTCTTCGACCATCATCACCGCATCCGCTCCGCGGGGTACCATGCCGCCGGTGGCAATCGGCACGGCCGTGCCGGCTTGGACCTCCGACTGCGGTACGACGGCGGTCGCGATGACTTCCTCGAGCAGACGCAGGCGGCATGGGCGATCCTCTCGAGCGCCAATCGTGTCGGCGGCTCGCACGGCGAAACCGTCGAGATTGGACCGGTCGAAGGATGGCACGTCTACCGTCGCGAGCACGTCTTGCGCTAACACACGTCCCCAGGCCTTGGACAACGGGACCTGGTCGCAACCGAGCGGAGTTAATCGCAAGGCCCTGCGAAAGCGCAGCTCTGCCTGATCTCGATCGATGACCTCAAGGAACTGCTGTTGTTCCACGGCTGCCCGGCGATCAGTCGTCATACCGAAAGACCTCGACTTCGGTGCCCGCGGGAAATCCCTCGCAATCGTCCTGCAGGATGACAAATCCGTCCGCAAGGGACGTCGAACTCAGAATCGATGCGCCGGAAATGGCCAGGGGCTCCACTTGATCATCCCGAATGATTACGCGGGCATAGTCGACGCGGCCGATTTGCGAAACTAGCTTTCGTCGTAAGGGCAGGCGGCAGGATGCGTAGGGCCAATCCGGCGGGCGTCCCGCGAGCGTGCGAAGGGCACGACCGGCGAAGAAATCATAGGAGCAGAGACAGGACACGGGGTTGCCCGGCAGCAGGAAGACAAGATGATCGTTGATCTGCCCCATCCCGGATGGACTGCTCGGCCGCATCGCGATTCCGTGGATTGCGAGTTCACCGTGAGCGGCCAGCAAACGGGGCGCATGGTCCTCGATTCCGACGCTTGACCCACCGGAGATCAGAACCACATCGGCATCGTTGCGCATCGCTTCCAGAATGCGATCGGGGTCATCTGGCACCAAGCGGTGCTCGACGACGATACCGCCATCTCGTTCTACCAAGGCGGTGAGCATAGGACCATTGGCGTCCACGATGTGCGAACCGGAGGGAGGTTGTCCCGAGGCGAGCAGTTCATTTCCAGTGACAACGATGCGGACGCGCGGCGATCGCACGACGGAGATTTGTGCATGGCCGATCGACGAGAGGACGCCCAGATCTTGGGGCCGCAGCCATCGGCCGCGCCGGAACACGCATTGGTCGGCTTGAAGATCCTCGCCGCGTCGCCCCACATTTTTTTCCGGTGGTACCTCGCCCTGTGCCCACACCAGGTTCCCTTCGATTCGCGTGCGTTCCACGGGGAGAATGGCGTCCGCGCCTGCCGGAAGCGGGGCGCCGGTCATGATTCGCGCCGCCTGCCCCGGCTGAATCTCGGTGCGGCTCGAGCTGCCTGGCAAAATGTCCGCCACGATGATGAACGAAAGCGGATTGTAGAGCGACGCGCCATGGGTCTCCGCCGCTCGAAGGGCAAACCCGTCCATCATCGCACGGTCGAAGCCGGGAACATCGACGGAGCTTCGCACGTCAGTCGCCAGAATGCGCCCAGCTGCATGACGCAGCGAACACTCTTCGCCCGGTAACGGGTGAACGCGACGGTCGATCCACTCGAGCGTTTCCCGGACGGTAACCCGGTGAGTGAATCCGCGCATGCGGACATCCGTGTTGGGGGACCTAGATGATGAGCCATTCATGACGGAGAGGCCGAGATTCCCTGCGATGGAGGTCCGGCGACGAATTGCCGCCAGGTGTCGAGTTGTTCACGTGTCATGCTGTTTTCGCGCAGAATCTCCTGCTGAACCCACTTGTCCGCTCCGGTCAAATTGACCAGGACGGTCAATCGGCCGTTGTCTTGATAGCGAAACCGCACTTCGATTGGGGACTGAGCGGGTAGATTCTCGGGCAAGTCACGCAACGTGCACCGCCCAATCTGAACGCACTGATCGGGAGAAGCACTCTCCCCTTCGACGATTTGCACAAGCACGGACCGCTGGCTGTCGGTTTGCGTGCGAAACACACGCCGGGCGGTCACGGGAAGGCTCGTGTTGCGGGGGATGATGATCGCATTGCGCAGGCGACGTGTCGCCGGATCACTCGCGACCACTCCAAGGCTGTGCGAATTGATATTCTTGACGTTAAATCGCGGTGGTTCTCCACGGTGGGATGCCAACAATCGCTGGGCGTGCAGGGCTGCTCCGTGTGCGACGGCCTCGTCTGCGGATACCGAATCATCAGGTTCTTTATCCGACAGCGATTGGAGCATCCGACGGACCGCGGGCATGCGCGTCGAGCCACCCACGAGCAGAATGCGATCGATGTCATTCCAGGTCAAACCGGCGGCTTGCAGGGTTTGCCGCGTGGTGAAGGCAGTGCGATCGAGCAAATCGTGCGTGATTTCTTCGAAGCGGTCGCGTGTCACTTCGACGCGCAGCGCGTGCCCGCGGTAGTCGCACGGAATATGAGCCTTCTGACGTGCAGAAAGAGTTCGCTTCGCATCTTCACAGTCGCGCCACAGCCGACCTTGCGTGTTCGCATCTTCCCGCGGATCCAAGTCGTACTTGTCTCGGAACTCGTGAGCAACAAGGTCAACCAGACGCTGATCCCACTCATGCCCCCCCAAGCGGACATCGCCGTCCGTAGCGAGAGCGACATAGTCCGCGCCGCAAATCTCCATGATGGTTACGTCGAACGTCCCGCCGCCAAGATCATAAACCAGAATCCGCGAGGGGCGCGAGCGCAGTCCCGGTTCACGGAGAAACCCTTGTTCATAGCCAAAAGCAATCGCCGCCGCGGTCGGTTCGTTAATGATGTCGATGACATCCAACCCGGCAATGTAACCCGCGTCCTGTGTTGATTTGCGACGCACTTCATCGAAGTAGGCAGGAACGGTAATCACGACCTTGCGGAAGTCGCCGAGCGTACGGGCCGCGTCGTGGCGGATCTTCGCCAGGATCCAGGCTTGAATCGCCTCCGGCGGATATCGGCGGCCACTCAGTTCCTGGTGGAAGAACCGTTTTCCAAGCTCGCGTTTGATGCACTGTGCGACGCGTCCCGCATCGGTCGCGACGGCCTTCA
The DNA here is from genome assembly GCA_964522605.1 of uncultured Pirellulaceae bacterium. GTDB lineage: Bacteria > Planctomycetota > Planctomycetia > Pirellulales > Pirellulaceae > CAVZLD01. The sequence goes on along the minus strand of CAZFWV010000001.1, from coordinate 81,456 downwards.
GTGCTTCCTTGCCCACGATCACCGCGTCGTCTTCAAACAGGACGACACTCGGTGTCAGCTTGTCGCCTTCTGCGTTCAATAAGGTCAGCGGACGCCCGCCCGCATCGACAATCGCCAGAGCGGAATACGTCGTACCCAGATCAATCCCGACGGCGGGCAGCTTAGACATGGTACCGAGGATCGGAAAGAATCACCTAGTCGGCGGACACGAATCCGACTCGACACCATTGGCTGGAGTGTTGGCGAGAGCGGATGTCCTCGGTCAACTCTAGCAGCCGCCACGAGCCAGCTCAACCCGCGCCCGTGGCCTGGATCCGAGTTCCGTGCGTGCCTGGTGTGAGGGTGAACGATTGGCGTGCGTCGTAACCCGAAGCGTCAGCGAGGGAGATCCATCCTAACCATTCCAAAAGGTTCCCTCGCGGACGCTTCGGGTTGCGATTTTACTGGCATTCCGCACATCAGAGGAGGGAAATTTGCGAAATGTGCAACTTCAGAACGTTCCTGCCAGGTTGACCTGAGCGAACGGCAAGACTTTGCGGATCAAGCTCGACGTCCGTCGTCCACGAGAAAGACTGGGCGGTGGACGACGGAACCGTCGATGTTAGCCTCGACACGGAGGCGACGTTGTTCAGGGAAGGCGCCTTCAATTCCCCTTTCGAGCGCTTCCATGCCGACTGAATTCCTGGACGGGCTACTGGCCGGTCTCTTTGTGTTTGTCTGGTTGATCGCTGGCTGGATTCTCGTGCGCACGCGGACTACCCGTCTCCGCTCGCGGGATTACCACGAACCATCAGCAAACACCTGATCGCGAGCCGCTTCTCCCTCGGCGCCATTGGATCCCACCGGCTGGAAATTGTAGGCCGACTGAGCGCCCGTAAAGCGAATCAAATGCGCCTGGCCCTCACGGCCGATGACCTTGACGCGGGAATGATCGTTGCGTGAGACGGTGGCCGTCTGCGTCTCGTCTCCATCGACGATTGTGATCGTCAGTGTGGACATGTCGTCCGAGAACTGGATATCGACGATTTCCGTGTCTTCCCACCCCGTGTCATGGCGGGTCCAGAGCCGACCATCTTCGGCATGGACGGCCGCATAAAAACCGGTCGACGAGCTGGAAGAAAGCGCCTCCCAAAGGGCAAACTTCGGGTCGATTCGTTGCTCGGCGAAATTCAAGCTTCCGCCGTTTAGTCCTTCGGCTGGCAATTCGACCGTGAAACTATTCTTCGCCATGGACTGGGCAGCTTCCACTGTGGAGACATCTCGACCATCGACCGTGAAAACGGGTTGAACCTGAGTGACGGTATATGTCCCGGGTGTCACTTCGGCGAATTGATAGGATCCGTCGACGGACGTCCGCACCATGCGGTCGACCGATTGCCCTTGTGCGTCGACGCCATTCAGACGAATCATCGTGCCAGCCAGCGACGAAAACGCCATTTCCGTGAGATTACCCGAATTTGCGTAGTCGAAGGCAACGAGACCGCTGATCCCGCCCGGTACGAAATTTCGGACCGTGACCGTGACCGTGGCCGTGTCTTCCCCGCCGTTTCCATCACTGATGGTGTAGGTGAATGTGTCGGTTCCGGAGAAGTCGGCCGGGGGCGTATATGAGATCTGCCCGTTGACGATCTGGGCCGTTCCCTCGGCAGGGCTGCTCACGTTGGTGATACTCAGCGTCTCTCCTGTATCCGGTGCGATCGAGTCATTCGCCAGAACGTCGATTAGAATCGCCGCACCGCCGGTTTGTGCCACCGCGGTGTCATCCGCGGCGGTTGGCGGATCGTTTACCGGCGTGACGGTGACCGTCACGGTTCCGACCGCGGTCTTGGGGTCGGCCACGCCGTTGGTCGTCCCATTGTCTCGAACCGTGTAATTGAAGGTTGCGGTACCGGAAAAGTTCGCTGGCGGAGTGTAGGTAATCGTCGATCCATTTAGGGCAACGGTGCCGACGGATGCGCCGCTGACCGAGATGATCGTCAGCGTCTGTCCTGTTTCTCCGCCGCCTGCCGTATCGTTGGCCAGAAGATCCGATGCGCTGACCGTCAGTGACGTGTCTTCATTGATCGTTCGGGAATCAGCTCCCGCAACGGGTGGATCATTCACGGGGGTGACCGTCACGGTGACTTCCGCCTGTGCCGTGCCCCCGTTGCCATCATTGACCGTATAGGTGAAGGTGTCGGTCCCGTTGAAGTTCAGGTTGGGAGTGTACCGAAGGCGTGTGCCGTCGTTGGCAATGGTGACGACGCCGTTGGATGCAGGAGTGACATTCGTAATGGTCAGGGTTTCGCCGACATCCGGCAACGTACTGTCGTTGTTCAACACGTTCAGGTCGGTTGCGCCCGCGTCCTCCGCAATCGTGAACTGGTCATCTTCTGCGACCGGTAGGTCGTTTACGTTGACGACGTTTACGGTGACGGTTGCGGTGGAAGAATTGCCTGAGTCATCCTGGATCGTATAAGTAAACGTGTCTTGGCCGAAGAAATTCGCATCGGGCTCGTATTCGATGGCTTGGCCTTGGGGAGTATCAACGACCTGCGCCGATCCGTGGCCAGGATCCCCCACGCCGGTAATGCTAAGAACGGCCGTTTCTGGGATCGCAATATCGTTGGCCAGGACGAAGATCCGTACGGGGCCATTGTCCTCAAACGCGTCCGCTTCGTCATCCTGAGCGAAGGTTGCCGTCACGATTTCGATGGACGTTCCTTCGAAGGCGATCTGATCGTCAAGCAGCGGATCATCGAGGCCGTTGAGCAAGGAATCGTGTAGGGGGGAATCGTCAGCCGGGTTGGCCGAGAAATCTGCAATGCCTCCGCTCTGGGCAACCAGTTGGATACTCCACAACAGATACTCGCCGGATCCCAAGGGGTCGGTGCCCGCCACGGCACCGGCTTCGTCGATCAGACCCACGGTATCGATGCTGCCGAGTCGGACATTCGGGAAATCACTTCCGTAACTCAATGAGCCGTCCAGCTGGACCAGGGCTTGGTCGTACAGAACATCCACGTACGCCGCAAAGACTCCCTCCGCGTCACCACGGATGTCCTCGACGTAGACCTTCAAGAGGAAGCTTTCTCCCGCGGCGATTGCGTCAATCGACGAGCCATCCAGATCGGTGACCGCCAGGCGGTACCGCATTAATTCGCGCTGTGCGACATCCAGGTTCACTGTCTGTGTGTTGGTGTTGCCGGCTGCGTCCGTAACCACGATGTCAAACGTGGCTGTCCCCGCTTGGGATGCCAGCGGTGTCCACGTAAACTCGCCCGTCTGCGGGTCAATCGCTGCTCCGGTCGGAGCTCCCGTGAGCGAATAACGGAACCCGGGATCCCCTTCTTCCGAATGCTCGGCATCGTATTCAATCAGGACACCCGACATCGCATCCGTGGGCGGCGTTGACAGCAAGTTGCCCGGATCGGTCTGATCGAGTGTGACGACCAGGACGTCCGATTCTTCGCTCGTTTCCCCATCGAAGGTTTGACGTGCGGTGATCTCGTAGTCGCCGTCGCCTTGGGCCGAAAGACTGGCCGTCGTGATCGTGATCGACGTGCCGTCGGCCGTGCCTTCGCCGATCTTTGTGCCGTCGGCGAACAGTTCAACGAGCGCCCCGTCAGTCACGTTAGAGACCACGAATTGAAGGTTCGTCAGATTCGTGATGTTGTCGCTGTTGGAGATTCCGCTGTCACTGCCGCTCGCCAAGTCCACGACGGGGGAGCCGGGGAGCACCAGGATCGTGATTTGCTGCGAGTCGTATGTGTCTTGCGTGTAGGAACCGTCAGTCGCCCGAACTCGGACTGTTGCGGTTGCCTCGCCGATAAACCCAGCTTTCGGAGTTGCGGTGACCTGGCCGGTCGTTGCGTTCACATTGAGTGTGACATTGGTCCCGTTGATCCCCGAGAAGGTGACATCGTCTCCTTCCACATCTTGCGCGATCAGTTGGAAGGTGACCGGGGTGTCGACGGAGGTTGTGATTGTTGGAATATCATCGAGGAACGGGCCGCCATTCCGGTTGTCCGGAGTGACGGTGACTTCGAATGTCTCGGTGTATTCATGACCGTCCTGGTCGCGGACGGTGACGGTGATGTTCGCGGTACCGGCCGTGCCTTCCGGTGCTTTCAGCATCATGACACCGTTTTCGATGTCATCGAAGATCTCGACCGAATTCATCGTGACCGGGCTATTCGGGATACCACTTTGTGAAGCCGGTGTGTCACTAATTGTGTCGCGAACGTACTCGCCTTCGGTCAGCAGACCGAAAATCGTGTGGTTGAAGTCCAGGTGACGCGAATCGCCTTCGGTGATGAAGAATTGGGAATTGTTCGTGTCGTCACTCGTTTTGGCGAACGAAAGTAGACCCGTGCGATTGTGCTGCAGATCGATGTGGAACTGGTCATCAAAATCCGGCAAGTCGGAGTTGCCGGTGCCGTCGCCGAGCGGATCTCCCCCTTGGATCACGAAGTCATTGAGAATTCGGTGGAACGTCAATCCGTCGTAGAATCCGTCTTCCGCCAGTTCGATGATTCGATTCGTAGCACGTGGTGCCATGTCCTCGAACAATTGAAAGACCATTTCGCCAAAGGTCTGCACGTCGATCCGCATGCTGCGGTTGCCCGTGAAGACGGTGGGCGTTACCAGCGACGGATTGTCGCTGGTAACGGTGTAGGTCAATGGGCCGCCATTTGGATCGTACCCATCGAGAGCAATCAGCAGGGGAGAGCCCGATAGCAAGTCCTGGTCCTCAATCGGAGCAACAAACGGCTGGTTCGACTGCGGAATTGGTATGCCGGTCTTCTGGGAAAGGAACGCCAGAGTCTGCGAACCAACGGCACGCGTATTGTCGGCGAAGACCCACGTGGGATAGGAGGTGATCCCCGCGTCGGCTGCGGCTTGGGTTTGGGAACCATTCGGATTCGACGATTCCACATAGGGCAGGAAATTCGCCCCATCTTCAAACAGGTCTTGTTGTGCATGGCAGGCCGAGCACCAGAACGCACCGTAGAACTTGGCTCCCGTGGCCGCGATGGCTTTCGCGAATGCCACCAGATCCGGCGCCGCAGCCGTATCCGTGACCGTCAGGGCTTCGCTGTTCTCATAGGTGATATCCAACTCTTCGACGGGAACGCCCATGCCGAACAACAGGACATCATGTTGCGGGGACACATCGGCCGGATCTGCCTCGAAAACCAGCTCTCCCCCGCCGGTCGCCTTCATCCGTACCCGGAATAGCTCGTATTCTTCTTGGTCCGACGGAGTCAGACTGCCCGAAACGGCTCCCACTTCGTTGATCAGGCCATCGGAAATCTCACCCGATTTGGAATTCGTGAAGCCTGCGGCATACTCGATGCTGCCCACGACCTCGGCCAAATCGGAATCAAATAACACGTCCAAATACGCGGCGTAAACTCCGGCGTTCATTTTGCCGTCATTCGTATCCGGAACGAGCGACGGCGCCCGGATGTCTTGCACCATCGCGCGGACGTAGAACTCTTCGCCCGCGTTGATGCTGTCAATGGGACCGAGTCCCAAGCTGGTGACGTCCAGCCGAATCGTCACCTTGCCGCTGTTCAGTCCCAGATCGCGTCCTTCCGGCCATAGATCTGAATCCGCGGGCCAGTCGGAGGGACGCACATGAGACCCGGCGATCTTGAGATCACGTCGGACGAATTCCTCAGACAGCCCCTTCTGGGCTACATTCCCGAATGTCAGATCTTGAAAACCAGATTCCGACAGCTTGAAGATCTTGACATCCGTATCGATATCAAAGGGACCGCCCAGATTCAGTGCGGGGCTGCCGGTGAAAATGCCCGACTCAGATTTGATCTCAAGTGAAGTGATTCCCAAATCGCTGTCCGTTCGGAGTTCGCCGGTGACCGGATTGTAGATGACGAACACCCCGTCGCCGATTTCGATCGTGACACTCGTTGTTTCCGCTTCGGCGGAATCATTCAACGTGTCCAAAACGCTTTGCGCATCGTCCGTGGTGACCTGTTGGTCTCCGTTGACATCCAGATAGGACGGGCCACTATCCGCCAAAACGCCTGATCGATCCAAGCTGGACGTGGTGTATCCGGCGTGGGCCAGCAGTTCATCTCCGCCACGGCTGAGCGCATTGAGGATCGCCAAAGCGTCAATCGATGCGACCGTTCCACTGTTGTCGACGTCGGCTGCATTGATCGGATTCTGCCAAGCGGGCAGGATATCCGCGGCCAACATCATCCGTGCCTCGAGCGGTTCCGTTGCCCGCAGCAGCTGGTTTGATCGAGCCACCTTGCGCCGCGATGACGACCGGGCTCGCTTGAACGGGGGAAAACCGATTCGGTGCAGTCGGTGGATCATGGGTCTTCTCTGTTGCGAAATGTCAAAGATAGAAACATACGTTGTCGCTCGCCCGAACCGCCCTGACGAAGCACGCCTTCCAGATGAGTGACGAGGGCAAGGCGTGCGAGCGTCTCACGATCGGTGAGGCCGCTCCGCGCCGAACGGGAAGCGAGGGAATTCTGCTCCGAAGAAAGAGGATGCATAAACTGCATTGCCCGATCTTCAAACTACTCACGTTAAGCAAGTTTTGCAAGAAAAACGACAGGTGGCAAACCGTCTCTTTGCCGGTGCGGGATCGGTAGACCCTCTAACCGCGACAATCATTACCTTGTACAGAGTTAACGCGGATTTGGTTCTCCCGATCCGCCACGCCGTGGTGGCTCTCGGCCGCCGTCGGGGGCCGTCGAAAACCAGAACGTTGATGGAAATGTCGGCGAAAGTTAACCTAAAGATTGAGGAATCCCCCTCTTCGGTACGCTCCGCCGGTGAAATGTTGGGGCCCGCATGGTTTCCCGACCGCTTTTCCGGCGGCCTTGTCCGCTGCATTTCCGACCCATCGCTGACGCCCCGGTGGTACGTTCTTCCATGATGCGACCGCGCCGTTCCATGGACTGCCGCTCTCTCCGCTCGCTCCGCGCCTTGAGGCTCGAGTCGCTGGAATCGCGTCAGCTGCTGACGTCGGTTCCGTGGGGCGCCGACTCACAGGATACGGCCGAATTTATGTTGGGTGATGTGCTCGTCTCGGTCGTTCTGCTCGAGTCCAACGGAAGCGTGGATCCGAACCAGGAAGACTGGACATCCGAGGCGGTTCAGCGCGTGAAGTCTCGAGTCGAACAGGGGCTCCAATGGTGGGAGAATCTCCTGGCCCAACAATCTACGGTTCACGAGTTGAATTTTCAGCTCGACTTCACCTATGCCGACCAGCCGGTATCCACAGGTTACGAAGCAATCGCCCGGCCGTCGGACGATTTTTTGCTCTGGATCGAGGACTTCTTTGACCAAGCCGGAGTTGAATCGGAGGGCAGCTTCAGTGAGAAGATCTGGCAGTTTAATCACGCTCAGCGGGTGAAACACAACACGAATTGGGCGTTTACGATCTTCGTTGTCAACGCCGAAAGTGACTCCGACGGTCGATTCGATCCGAGCGGTAGTTTTTCTCAGTCTTTTGCTTTTGCAGGCGGTCGTTTTTTTGTCACGACTTCTCGACGTCCGGCCAGTTCGTTTACACACGAGACGGCCCACATGTTTTGGGCGCTCGATGAGTATGCGGGTGGGCGACCGTATACGGAACAGCGCGGCTATTACAGTGTTCAGAATCTGAACGCGGCCGATGGCCATCCCGATCCCGATTCCCGCGTGGTGAGCATCATGGACTCCCACGTCATTGCCTATCCGTCCGGTGCCGCTTCGCCGTCAGCGCTGGAGATGATCGGATGGCGAGATTCGGATCACGACGGCGTTTTCGACGTGCTCGACGTGCCCCACTCGCTGCAGGGAAGCGGCGTTTATCGGGACGGCGAATCAGTCTATCAGTTTCACGGTCAATCGCAGGTGGGTACACTTCCGAACCTGAACCCGAGCGGTTCCGGGAACGACATGACAATCAACCAGATTAGTCATGTGGAGGTTCGTTTCGATTCCGCAGAGTGGCAGATCGTCGGGACCTATGGACAGTACGCCGTCGAACTCGAACTCCAGATTCCGGTTCCCGTTGGGGCACAAGTCATCGAAATCCGAACCGTGGATTCGCGGACGGGCGTGGCGTCCCCGACGTTTCAGGATGTACTGCTGTCGTCCGAGAACTCGTGGCAAAACCCGATTCAGGCCCTGGATATCAACGGAGACCAACTGGTTACGCCCCTGGACGCCCTGCTGGTCATCAACGCGCTGAACCAGGACGGGGCGCGAATCCTGCCGCCGCGACCCGCCGGCGAAGACCCGATTCCGTACCTGGACAGCAGCGGGGATGGCTTCCTCTCCGCCCTGGACGCGCTTCTGATCATCAACGCGTTGAACTCGCAGGCGGCTGCCTCGCCCGTCACCGCCGCCGCCCCGAATGCAGCAGCCCCAGTGACTCCCGCACCGGAGGGGGAAATCGGTGCCCTTCGTCATCAATTTGCAGCCGCGGTGGATGCTGCCTTCCACGAGAATGACCGATCGACTTCGTCGCGAAAGTTCCCGCTTGCCCGCCACCTTGCTGAGGATGAACTGTGGGTGGACCCGCTGCGTAACGCAGCCGTGGGCGAGGCAACGTGATAGACCGCCAAGGGAAGGGAATTTGATGACCTGGGGGATGAGGGCGATGCAGTTTGGGATCGGCAAGCCGCATCGCCGCAATTCGCGTTCCCGGCGTTCCGGACACGCCTACCGTGAACTCGCCGTCGAACCACTCGAGTCGCGCGCGTTGTTGACCGCAGTGGTCATGACGAACCAGGAACAGTTGCTGCTGGAATTGGTCAACCGCGCGCGGGCAAATCCGACTGCCGAGGCAGCACGCTATGGGATCGATTTGAATGACGAGCTGGATCCCGAGACCATCTCACCGGATCCCAAGCAACCGCTCGCACCGAACCAGGCACTCGTCAACACGGCGCGCGGGCATTCCCAGGATATGCTCGATTTTGACTACTTCGACCACAATAGTCCTCGTGGCGATGGTCCCGGCGACCGCGCCGAAGCGGCCGGGTACTCGGGTACGGTGGGCGAGAACATCGCCTGGTACGGCTCTCCCTCGCAGCTCCAGCAGGATGCCGAAGTCTATCGTCGACATGAGGCATTGTTCCTAAGCCCGCCGCACCGCAAGAACATGATGACGGCCGGATACCGGGAACTTGGGAACGGGATCAAATACGGCGAGTTCGAAGGCTTGGCCGCGATTATGGTGACCGAGAACTTCGGGAACCGACGAGGCGATTATTTCATCACGGGGATTGCCTACACCGATCGAGTTCAGGCCGACAACTTCTACACGATCGGCGAAGGGTTGGGGGCGATCACGATTACCGCGACGCGACATCGCGATGGGATGACTTTTTCCACGACGACGGGACCGTCCGGCGGCTACGGGTTGGAGGTTCCGACCGGAGCGTATACCGTAACGGCGACCGGTTCCGCGTTGTCAACTCCGTTGACCGTTCGGGGCGTCCTCATTCTGTCTCAGAACCAGAAGGTGGATTTCAACACGCGTTCCAGCGGGCTCGGCTCGGTCAGTGGTTTGGTCTTCCAGGATCTGGATCGCGACCAGGTTCGCGACCCCGGCGAACCGCTTCTCGGTGGTCAGACGATCTATCTGGATTTCGACGACAATGGCGAACAATCGCTGGATGAGACCTCGATCACAACCGATGCTTCGGGAGCATTCCGCCTGGACGGATTGCGGGCGGGCACGTATCGGTTTCGTCACCAGGTCCAACCTGGGTGGGAGGCGTCCGCTCCCGCCAATGGACAATATGTTGTCTCTTTGTCTCCTTCACAGAATCGGACCGGTTTGCAGTTCGGCGCCTACCTGGTCAATGCGACTCCCGTAGCCGTCGACGATCAGTTTCAAACCGAACAGGGTCAGTCCGTCACGATCGATGTGTTTGGCAATGATTCCGATGCCGACGGGAGCCTCGTACCGGAGAGCGCACGGATTATTGTAGCGCCACAGCATGGTGATGTCCGGCTGGATCGGTCGAGTGGCCAATTGGTGTATTTTCCAGCGGATGGTTTTGTAGGGGAGGATTTCTTTGAGTACACCATCGACGACGATGCTGGGTTGACGTCCAACGTGGCTCGCGTCGACCTGGAGGTCACGCCGGGCCCCGGATTGGATTGGCAGAATCCGGCCGGCCGGTTTGACGTCAATGCGGACACCTACCTTTCACCCATCGACGCGCTGTTGATCTTGAACGACTTGAACGCGCGTGGAGCCCGCCGATTACCCGCTGCTCAACCAGACCGTCCACCCCCGTTTGTGGATGTTTCGGGAGACGGTTTCGTCACGCCCATCGATGCCTTGCTGGTGCTGAATGAGTTGAACCGCATCTTTGTTCCGGCGCGCGCCGCGCAGGCGGCGGAGGGGGAAATGGTTGCCGCGCCGCTGCAGGCGGTTGTTGCTTCACTCCTGGAGTCTCCGTTTCCAGCGGCTGGAAATGGAAATGCCGCTCACGATCTGTCCCGCCTCGCAGCACGTGAAATTCCGGCTGAGGTCGAGGGGCACGTCGTCCGGCTGGATCAAACGCCCAACCAGGACCAGGTTGCGACGACGCTCTTCTCTGAAGAGTCCCATGTGATGTCGGGATCCCGACTCTCGCCGGAAGACGTGGATCAATTCTTCTTGGCGATTCTTGAACAATGACCCGGTCACGAGGGGCAGCGGTGCCCCGTCGAAGCCCCCTTGGGTGACGCGCTCCGCTGCGCGCCTTGTCAACTAACTCATTATTTGGCTTGATGTTATGGCAATGGCGAGGGTCTGGCCTCGCGTGAAAATGGGTCAGCGCTTGGTGGTCTGGCGAAACTGGGTTGTCTTTGCCGAGGGTAGCGTATTGTCTGGAATTCGGGGTCGTATGCGTCGATCTGTTTCTACGGATATTCCACGTTGCACGGACCCAGCGAGTTCTGACGATGAAGTCAAAAATACCATTCGCAGTTGTCACGTTGGCAAGTCTCCTCGGCGGCTTGTCACCAATCTGGTCCCAGCAGCCGCCGTCCCCCGGCTACGTGCCTTATCCCCAGGTGCATCCCGCCGCGGCACCGGTTGCTCCCGTTCAATTCGCGCCGGTGGTTTCGGCGGACGATCCGTTTGTGGACGATGCGCAAGGCGCACCGCAGCCGGTTCCCGCTGCCATGCCGCCGACCGAGGCCCAACCGGCTCCCGTCGTTTCGCCGGTTCCGATCGAGACTCCGGTGGAGAGCCGTCCTGCCCTGGGCAGCGGGGCGTCCTGCGACGTTGCCGGGTGCGACAGTGCTCCATCCTGTCCCCAGTGTGGTGTATTGGGAGGTGCTTGTGGCTGTGACGCAGTCTGGTCGGGTTACCCGGACTTGACCGGTGGTCGTTTTGGGTTGTGGGACCGTTTAAGCGCATGGACACAAGGCGGACTGTTATCGAACGCCTGGTGTCGCTTGTGCGAAAGTGGTGTCTGCCAGGACGGAGTCACCTTCGGCGGGTTCTGTTGGGGTGACCGCTGCCTCGGCGACGGTCGCGGACTGTTTGGGCGTCATCACCAGCGTGCGTTTCCGAGGCCCACCTGGGTCTGGGGCGAAGCTGAGTATCTGCTTTGGTGGAACAAGAATCGAGCCGTACCGGTGTTGGCAACCACGAGCGTGGACGGGACACCGTTCAGCGAAGCGGGTGTGTTAGGTGAACCCGGCACGAGCATCTTGTTTGGTGGCGGAAAGCTCGACAATTCCGCTGAATCCGGTTACCGAGTTGGATTGGGACTGTGGCTGACTCCCTACCAGACTTGGGGAATTGGCGGTCGGTACATGAACTTAGGTCCGGAAGACATCGAGTTTGAAGCGTCTTCTGAAGGCAGTCCGATTCTGGCCCGTCCGTTCTACAACATCAGCTTGAACCAGGAAGACGCGCTCGTCGTGGCCTATCCTGGGGTCTCGAGCGGTGCGATCCAGGCGCAGTCTTCGAACGAAATTGAAGCCTACGAAGTCTATCTGCGAAAGATGTTGTATTACGGTTACTGCAACCGAGTGGACCTGATTTTCGGGTACCAGAACACGCAGGTGACAAACGCGGTAACCGTTCGTCATCGATTGGTTTCCGAGGCCTTGGAAGGTCCGATTCCGCTCGGGACAGTTATCGATACTCGCGATCAATTCCGTGCAGAGAACGACTTTCACGGAGGCGAGATCGGCATCATGGCACAAGGCTATGACGGTCGGGTGAGTTGGAACCTGCTGACCAAACTCGGTTTAGGCAATACACAACAATCGATGACGATTCAGGGGCAGACCATCACGACGGTTCCCGATTTCGGTTCCTCGACGAGCAACCAGGGCCTCCTGGCGCTGGATTCGAATTCGGGTGTGTACGAGAACGACGAGTTCACAGTGGTGCCGGAGGCATCGATCTCGGTCGCGTATCATGTGACGAATCTTGTACAACTTTCGGTAGGCTACTCGATCCTCTACTGGACGAACGTTCTAGGGACCGAGGGAGCCATCGATGATGTGATCAACCCGACGCAGATCAGTGGTCCACTGGTTGGCCCGGCACGGCCGAGCTATACCATGGATGATGACAGTTTTTGGGTTCAGGCACTCACGTTCGGGGTTTCCGGACGCTTCTAGGCGGCTTGCTCGAACGGACCCGGTTGCGAGCGAGAAAGAACGGTCCAGCGGCAGCATCACATTGATGCCTGCCGACTGGACCGGCTTTATTGGGTCGGTTCCGTCGGATTTCGGGGTTGCTCCCGGGACAACACTCGCCACAATGACCCGTGTAGATTTCCGGTCTGGTTTGTCACGTCCCTCCTTGCGCTCAAGTTCATCGTAATCATGCCTTCTCGTACGATTGCCATCGGGGACATGCATGGATGCTCCCGCGCCCTGGATGCGCTGCTGAATCGCATTCAGCCAACGCGCGACGATTTGATTGTCCCTCTGGGCGATTTCGTCGATCGAGGGCCCAATAGCAAGGGCGTTGTCGATCGGCTGATTGACCTGGAATCGGCCTGCCAATTGGAGCCGATCCTGGGAAACCATGAAGAGATGATGATGATGGTGCTCAATGGTCACATGGGGCCCAGTGACTGGTTGCGCTACGGTGGCGTCAATACGCTGGAATCTTATGGATTCGCCGGCGATCTGAGCGTGGTTCCCGAGACGCACCGAGATTTCTTTCAGCGCTGTCGGGATTATTTGGAGACGGAAACACACTTCTTCATCCATGCGAACTATGTGCCGACGATTCCGTTACCCGAACATGATCGTGAAGTCTTGCGATGGTGGTCACTGCTACAGATGACACCGGGACCGCACGAGAATGGGAAGATCGGCGTGCTGGGGCACACGCCCGACAAGAGCGGCGAGATTTTGGATCTCGGCTACTTAAAATGTATCGACACCTACTGCTACGGCGGTAAGTGGCTCACGGCTCTGGATGTGACCTCGGGAGAGGTTTGGCAGGCGAATGAGGCCGGCCAGTTGCGCGGCAACGGGTAGTGAAACGGACGCGCAATCGCTGCAGCCAAGCGCGACAGCCGATCGGCATCTGGAGTGACGGCGCGAGATTCTGTTCTCCGGTGCGGATCTTTAAGCCTGCAGTCGGTAGAACTTCGTGGCGGTTCCGCCCCAGATCGCGGCCTGCTCCGCGGAGTTGAGTCCCAATGAATCCAGACAATCCTGGAGTGCGGCATGCACTCTCACATAACTTCCCGCTAGTTCACAGACGGGCCAGTCCGAACCAAACATGCAACGGTCCGGGCCAAAGGCATCCAGCGCGATCTCGATGTAGGGGCGCAGGTCCGTTGGTCGCCAATGGTTCCAGTCGGCCTCGGTGACCATCCCCGATAATTTGCAGAACACGTTCGAGAATTTCGCGGCGGCGAAAAGGGGTGCGCGCCAGTCGTCGATTCGCTGTTTGCGGATTTCAGGCTTCGCCAGATGATCAATCACCAACGGCAGTCCGGGTAAACGCTCTGCCAGCCAAGCGGCATGGGGGAGGTGACGAACGAAAAACAACAGGTCAAACGGCACCTGGTGTTTTTCCAAGACCTTCAGTCCGCGGACGACATCTTCGCGGACGATGAAATTGTCATCGGGTTCGTCGTGGGTGACGTGTCGAATGCCGACGAATTGGGGATGATCCAGGAACTCGAGTAACTGCGGTTCACAGTCGGGACTTGCCAAGTCGACCCACCCGACGACTCCGGCAAGAAACTCGTACTGACTCGCCAGGTCCAGAACCCAACGATTCTCGGAAACGTTGTGCTGTGTTTGAACAAAGACGCTCCGTTGGATTCCCGTCTCACGAAGTAACGGCTGCAAATCGTCGGGCAGGAAGTCCCGGCGAATCGGCTCCAGCATCGGATTCTGTAACCATTCGTACGGAAATCGTCCAAGCTGCCAGAAATGTTGATGGGCGTCGACAGTAAGCATAAGGTCACACAATCGGATCGTTGTTTTCTGGGCGACCTTCGATATAGAACCAATTGTGGATCGGTTCCAGGATCGCTTGAACTTCGCGCAGCAATTCCGTATCCATTGGCTGAGAGGCCCACTGAACCCACTGGGCGACCCGTTCCGGACTGGCCGAACCGGTGATGCAGGTCGTCAGATCCGGGTGTTCCATCGAGAATTGCAGTGCCAGTTGGGCGATGTCGACGCCTTTGGATTGGCAGTGTTCAGCTGCTTGGCGGCAGACCTGACGGACTTCCGCTGTGGACTTGTGCCAGAGCGGAAGTGGAGCGTTAGTCAACAGTCGTGCGGAAAACGGCGCCGCATTCATGATTCCCGCGCGCTTCTCGCGCAAATAGGGTACCAGGTCGGCGAGCATGGTGTTCTGCAAGGTGTAGTGGTTGTAAGACAGGATGACATCGAGCGGAAACCGATCGAGAATATAACGAAAGATCTTCATCGGATAACCGGAGATTCCAACAAACCGCACCTTGCCTTGATGTTGTAGCTTGAGCAAGGCAGGTAACGTCTCCTCGACGATCTGGTCCATGTCGACAAATTCGATATCGTGACACAGCACGATGTCCAGATAGTCGACTCCCATCCGGTGCAAACTCACGTCGACACTTTCGATGACCCTTCGGGGCGAGAAATCGAAATGGTTGACGTCGTAACGTCCCAGTTTGGTGCCCAGATAATAGCTCTCACGCGGTACATCTCGCAGCGCGATGCCTAGCAGGACTTCCGACATTCCGCGGCCGTAAAAGGGGGACGTATCGATGAAGTTGATTCCCAAATCGAGCGCTACACGGACCGCACGAAGCGCGTCTTGAATGTCAATCTGCCGGAATTCCTGTCCCAGCGAAGAAGCGCCGAAACTCAATGCGGATAACTCAATGCCCGTGTTGCCCAGCGTGCGGAATTCCATGAGTCGCTCCTTGGATCTTGGGTCGTATGTCGTCCGATCGGTGTCTGCGATCGAGTTTTAAAAAAAACGGGCTCCCGATTCTGACTTGCGGATTAGTCCATCCGAACGCCAATTGTCAGCAGGAGATTGGCGTAGCGCTGCTGATCGGCGGTCTGGATGGTCAAAACATGGTCCGGTGTGCGGACGGCTTCGTAGAAGGCCCACTTCTCGATCGGTTCCAGAGCCAAAGAGAGCCGTGCTTCTTCCAGTGCCTGCCGATACTCGGCCCAAACGGGAGGATCGTCCGTTAGCGCGTAGGGACCGGTGGTCTCGTACATCATCGTGTGGGCGGCTTCGAACGGCACGGCGGTCAGCAACGCGCGAAAGACCTGTCCGCAAGTCACAATGCCCGGGGCAAGATTCAAACTAACGAGTTGGGCATTCGGACCCAGCGTTGTCGAGGCGGGATAGTTGCCGTCGGCAATGAGCACGCGTGCGTGATGTCCGGCACGACCGAGGATTTCATTAATCTGAGGATGAAGCAGTTGGTGTTTGAGCATCGTTCTTGTTTCCGTCGAAAAGTTTTCATAGACCCGCCTGCAACGCCTGCAAGTGGCGCGAAAAATGGTCGCGCAAGACTTCGCGATAAGTTGGTGCGTGTTCTCGCAGAATCTGTCGCAGGCAGGGCCCGTAGGTTGCGTGCGTGAGCACGGATCCGAAGGTGCAGTGCAAGATCTGACGTCCGGGAGCCGTGAATCCGCGCCGACTTGGTACTTCCGACCAAAGTTCCAGGTAAACGCGTTCCAGTTGCCGGGCATCCTCGATCGCTTTGGGCGTCGGAACGGAGGCGAGGGTTGCGGAAACGTGGTACGTCGCCTTGTCGCGTGAATAACGCCTGCGGCAGTAGTGGATCAATTCGCGAAAGAGGTCGGGATCGTGACGGGCAACGACGCGCAAGGCTTCGAGGTAGCTTGTGCCCGCCGTCTTGACGTGAAAACGCCCTCGCGTCGCACGTGCCAGAGCCGGATACATCGACAGCTTGTCCGACCCCGAATGCAGGCTCAATTTGTACGGCCCGAGCATTTCCGCAATGGCTGCGTGATCGCGCAGATCATTTTCCAATTGCGGCTGAGGTCCCTTATAGTCCACTCCCTTTTCGAAATCGCCCACATAACGTGGTGCGAGACTGACCAGTTTCATGCCACC
The DNA here is from genome assembly GCA_964522605.1 of uncultured Pirellulaceae bacterium. Classification (GTDB taxonomy): domain Bacteria; phylum Planctomycetota; class Planctomycetia; order Pirellulales; family Pirellulaceae; genus CAVZLD01. Next base: position 64,919 of record CAZFWV010000001.1, on the reverse strand, counting down.
TTGGAGGCACTGGTCCGCTACGATGTAATGCTCGCATAGCGTCGTGGGCTGCGCCGTCTCGTCAACACTCAATTCGATCTCATAGTCGCGCCCCGCCTCGGCATGCAGGTGGTCGATGAATTGGGCGATCTCCAACGCGTGGAGGATTGCGAGACCGTACTTGACTGCCGCGCGCAAGCAAGCCTCTTCGGTGAACTCAATCAGCGTGCGCGTCGCGAGCGCAATTCGCTTGCCACGATAGGACTCGACCCACGGCACGCGATCTTGGATCGCAGCATACTTGCGTCGCAGAGTCTCCTCGTCATAGTCATCCGCGTGGGCATCGACGAAATCGGAAGGATCGATGGTGAAGAAAGTAAAGCCAGCATCGAATGTGAGCCGCACGTCATCCGGCGTCTTCAAATGGTCTGCGTCCGCACCGGTTGCTCCAGTCCAGCCGGAAGAATGGGCGCCGTCGATCGCCTCCTGCATAACCTGTTGTGGTGTCCGCTGGGTGCGCGTCATTTCCCGGATCGATTGTTGCGGAAAGATCGGTTGAATTCCGGCACCGGATTGCTGCATCGCTTCGACATGGCCCGACGTTGCCAGCCCGATTCGATCGCCAAAACCGAAGCTCGGCGCCAGTCCTAACGTGACAAGTTGGGGGACCGTAGAATGAACCGGACTCATAATCGGGACTCTCGCGGGCCAAAGTTCTCGCGGATCGCGCGGATGGTCATCTGTGCTGCGGTCATCGAATCGGGAAGAGGAAGTGCTTCTGCCGAGAGGTAACCGCTGTAGGGAATCGACTGCAGGGCAGTTGCGATCGGAGCGAAATCCAGATGCCCGGCTCCCGCTGGCTGACGATTCGAATCGACAAAGTGTACATGCCCGATCATTCGGCCCGCCTGACGAATAGCCGCCGCGAGATCCTGTTCCTCGATGTTCATGTGGAAAAGATCTGCCAACAAGACGACATTCTTCGTCGCAAGACCACGCAAGAACTCGACGCCGTCGGCCAACCGGTTGCACAGATTGGTCTCGTACCGGTTCAGCGGCTCATAGATGAGCGGAACGTTATAGTCCAGCGCAAACGTTGCGAGCTGTTCCAAGGCGCGGCTCAAGTGATCTCGCGCAGTTTCATGATTCACCTGATCGGTCCAGCGTCCTTGCATCGATCCAATGATCGCCGACGCGCCAAATCGCCCGGCAAAATCGATGATCTGACGCACAAAGCCAATCGCATCGGCGCGGCGATCTGATTGAACGTCCGTCAGCGTCAATCGGTGGCGGACCCAACCGGCGCCGGTTCCCACGGCCGCCAAACGCAGTTGATGCTGCTCCAGCAGACCCGCGAGTTGGCGTTGATCGATGGCGTCCGCTGCCGGGGGGAACAGTTCGATGGCGTCAAAGCCACACTCCTCCGCATGACGACAGGACGCCACCAGATCGTCCCAGAAGACGAACGGGCCGCCGCGAGCCTCAGGCACCAGGCTGATCGTGACACAGGACTTCATGAATCGGGTACTTCCACGATGGCTTTTATGACGCCGGTCGAGGGCTCAGTGTAAGATTCAAATTCGTCAATCAGGTGATCAAAATCCGTGCGGTGAGTGATCCAGGGACGCGTGTCGAGTTGCTCGGTCTCGATCAACTGGATGATTCGGCGAAAGTCCGCCGGTAGAGAGTTGCGCGATGCCAGCAACGTCATTTCCGGCGCATGAAATACGCGGTGAGAAAAGTGAATCTCCTGGCTTGTGATTCCCACGTAAACCAGCCTTCCCGTGTGTTCGACGTACTGCAGCGCATGCGACATCGATTCGGGGCTGCCCGTTGCGTCAATCACGATCGTGGGCAAATGTCCGTCCGCGATCTCTCGTAGTCGGTCGGCTTCCTGCTGGTCCCCGCGGAAGTGCACCGTGTGCGGCACGCCCATGATCTGGCGACAGAATTCCAATCGTTGCTCGTTAAGATCCATCACGATCGTCTGAACACCAGCCAACCGCGCAAACTCAATCACGGATAAACCGATCGGTCCGGCGCCAATGACCAACAGGAATTCACCCGCCTGGGGAGCCGCACGGTTCACGGCATGGCAGCCAATTCCCAGCGTCTCCACGAGAGCCAGTTGCTCCATCGTGAGTTTTTGGGAAGGATGCAGCTTTCGAGCCGGAACGAGAAAATAGGGCCGCATGCCGCCATCCGTATGGACGCCCAGTACGCGCAAATCGTTGCAACAGTTGGGGGATCCGCGGAGACTGGCAAAACTTTGCGGATTGTTGATGTAGGGCTCGACCGAACAGCGGTCCCCCGGCCGTACGTTCTCGACTTCGCTGCCCACCGCGACCACTTCCACCCCTAATTCGTGTCCCGGAATCCTGGGGTAGCTGTAGAACGGCATCTTGCCCAGATACCCCGAAATGTCTGTGCCGCAGATTCCGACCCGATGAACGCGCACGAGCGCCTCGTCCGGGCCCGGCGCCTGCGGCTCGGGGATCTCCGCGGGGATCAAATGTCGGGGTTCCTGCAACACGATGGTTCGCATCGTGACTCCATCGATAATCGAAGAAAACCATGCCCTTCGGAATGGCGAACGAATGCCACACCCGCAAGAGACTCATTCGTGGAAACTGCCGCTTCCGGATCGATCTTCGGGGCGAACGAATGTCTTCGTTCCCAGGCAGGCTGGTGTTGTCGGAGCGGCGGTCTGTTCGTGGATTATCGCGACCGGAACAGGTGGTCGCAAGCCAGCACCGTCGTCTCGGACGCAAAGGACGCTCAGGATCGATCGGAAATCTCATCACGCTTCGCCGGACGTTGCCGTTGAGAATTCGAGTGGCTGGATTCCGCCGAGCCCCGAATGTGGCCGAAGCGGTGAGACGTTGAGAGGCCTGAAACTGCGATCCGAATCTCACGTGTTCGACGACCGAAATGCATCAAAGCGTTGCGCGCAGGGGGGCAGCATCGCGACCGGCTTTTTGTTACACTCCTTCGGATCGGTGACTGCCTGGTCATCTTCCGCTGGGGAACCGGTTCTGGGAGTTGCTGGCGCACGAGGTCTATATTGTTGCTTACGATGCGAAGGACGCTGAAAGGAGAATCGGAAAATGGCAAAGTCTGACAAACCGGAAGAGAAGGCTGGTGAAACGGCCGCACCCGCAGCGGCAGCCGAAAGCGCTCAGGCTCAGCCGGCACGCCCGGCGCCTCAACAGGTCGAGATCGACGACTCACACGTGATCAGTTGCTACGCGAATTTCTGCCGCGTCACCGGTTCGCCGGAAGAACTGATTATTGATTTTGGCCTGAACAACCAGCCGATGGGAGTTCCCAAGGAGCCGATCAAGATTCAGCAGCGTTTGATCGTGAACTTCTTCACGGCCAAGCGTCTCCTGGGCGCGCTCTCGATGGCGGTCCAGCGTCATGAAGCGGCGTTCGGCGTGTTGGAGACCGACATTCAGCGGCGTCTGCAGCGAGGTTCCGGAGGCCCTACGGCGTCCTGAAGACGTTCACGCCGATTGAGCGAACGGAAATCGAATCACAGTGCGGCAGGGCCGCTACCGAACGGGGTGCTATCGCACCCGGGTGAGAGTCGCTTCCGTTGGTCGCTCGATTTCTTGGCGAGAGAACAACATTTTCGCAAATAGCAGAGCAGGGAACACCGAGGACGCAGAGCGGAGCTGTGAGAGGCGGTAAGATTCCAACCGGAGGACGTACTTGAGCCTGCGGACTTCGGCTCTGTAACCTTGGTGTTTCCTGTGATTCATCGATCAAGCGTGACCGATCCGACCGCCTGGGCGTCGGTCGCGCCTATTCGTCCTGATGTTCCAGGATGACGCCGAGATCCTCCGCGGTGCCTTCTTCCGCCGAATCGTTGCTGTGCGATTCGTCATAGCTGGAGAAGAAGCTCTCAATGCTCCCCACGTCGAATGGGTCCAACGCCACCGGTTGATTTGTCGCCTCTTCGACCGATGATTTCGAATCGGATTCACCGAGTTCCTCGGTTGCTTCGCCTGGAGGGGAATCGTCGAGACGTTCGTCGATGGGCAGCCCGACTCCCGACGGGAGCGCGCCGACGGTTTCATCTGTGGATGTTTGCGGCAGCTTGGCAGCATTGAGCTCGTTAATGATCTGCAGTGCATCCAGCGGTGACACGTACCCGTCTCGATTGACATCCACCGCATGCTGTGGAATCGCGTCCCACGGCAGGTTCATCGCCAGCTGGCGCGGCCCATTCGCATTCAGTTCATTGATGACCAGCAGCGCATCCAACGGAGCGACGACTTGGTTCGTATCCACATCATTCGGACGGGAGTCATTCGTGAATTGGACAACGCGAAGTCTTGTCGCGCCGAACTCAACGGCTGCCGGATCGGTGGCCGTCTCCGAACCAAAAACGAGGATGTCGTGTACGGGGGACTCGTCGGCCGGATCCGACGTGAAACTCGCCGAGCCCGACTGAAGGGCTTGGAAGGGCACTTGCAGCAGCAAGTATTCGCTGCGGCCCAAGGGACGGACGCCGTCGGTCCCACCGGCTTCATCGATCCGGCCCAATTGTGTCAGATCACCGGAGACGGCATGGGGGTAAGTTGCGCTATGTACGAGCGGTCCATCGGGAACGACCAGCTCGCTGCTGTATTCGATATCCAAGTAGGCGGCAAAGATCCCTTTCCCCGTCTCACGCAGGTCCTGGGCCAGGACATTCAACAGGAAAGTGTCTCCTGGACGCACATTGGTGATCGGTTGTCCGGAGATCGAGACGGTTTCTAATCGCAATCGAAGTTGACCTTGATCTCCATGCAAGTCAACGATCACGCGTGCTTCATCCGTCAGGCCACTGGCGTCCTGAATCGTGTAGAAAAACTCCTCCTGACCCACAAACCCGATGGGCGGAATATACGAGAGTGTTTTGCCCTCGTTTTGAATGGCAATCGCTCCACCCGCACTTGGCTTGCTCACGGAGGCAATCCTGATTGTGCCGTTTTCCGACAGGTCATTTGCCAGGACGTGCAGTTCTTGTCGTTCTCCTTGATTGGGAAAGACGAAATGGTCCGGTTCGGCGGTAGGCGGCTTGACTTCATCGAGAATCAGAATGTTCACGGTGGCGATCGAAGACTCCCCGACCAAGTTGGTGACCTCGTACCGCAGCGTTTCGACTCCGACATCGCGAACGTAAGGCGTGTAAATCAGGCTGCCACCACCGGGTCCGATGGTGACCGATCCGCGGATGTTCGTGGCATCAATTTGCGTAATGCGTCCACCGATCCAGGGGAGCCGATCGTTGTCGAGGACGTCCAGTTGGTTAGCCTGCGAGTTTTCCAGGACGATGAACTGGTCGTCGCGGGCCTGGGGAGGTGGAATCTCCGAAGTGTCGTTGCCGACGAGCACGACGTAGTCTTCGACTTCTCCGTTGAAAGCTTCGCCTCGGGGGCCGATCTGCATCTGATCGGAAAGACGAAAACGTGCGTAGGTGACCCCGTGGGGGGCCGTTGCCGGCACGAGGAAGGACAGCGAGTTCATGCCGGATTGGACCAAGTTGTCCCGCAGAATCTGCTCGCCCGCATCGTCCCAGTCGCCATCCGCATTGAAGTCGATCCAGCCCTGAAGCCGCCCGCTGCGCGAAGCGTACGCGCTCAGTTTCGCCGATTGACCGGGCAGCAAGGGGGACGTGAACGTGATCCCGTCTTCATCTCCAATGTTGTCGAAATCGTCGCCGCTGGCACCCCAGTCGCCTTGACCATCCGTTTCGGCGTCCACCTCATTCCCCAGCCACAGGTTGCCTCCCAGGTTGTGGAATGCGCCCTGGTCACTCAGAGATGTGGCATACGGAAACGGGGCGTCACCGAAGTCCCTGGCTGCTTCGGCCGATACCGCAAGAGGTTCGGTCACAAGATCAACGGAGAGATCCGTCGCGCTGAGCAGGCAGCGCGACTCCAGGGCTTCGAGGCCGATCCAACGCGAACGACTCCGAGGGAGCCGTCGACGTTTTCGACGCAGAACGCCGAAACTGTGAGCCGTGAGCGTCTGATACATCGCACTGCTAACGGTGAAAGTGTTGTTTTCTCGCCAAGAATTCGAGCGACCAACGGGAGCGACGTTTCCGTGGGTGCGGTAGCGCCCCGTTGGGTTGCGGCCCTGCCGCATTGCGTGTTCCAGGATTCGACACGAGCGCGCAGGTCAGTCGCGGCTCCTTCAAACGGACCACGCAGCGCATGTCAAAGAGAACTCTTGGACCGAAAAATCCGGTCACAAGTTTCATGCTAGTTGGAGCGTCGAGACTGTCAACGACTCGAGAACGGCTTTCACCGTGCGCAGCGGTGAACGCAAGCTCTTGATTTTCTCGGCGGCGAGCTTCGGTCGACTCTGCTTCCGTAGGCCGACTTGTCTCAAGGCGGCACGTGCTCGGCGAAGGTCTCCGACCTCGCCGACCGTCTCTCCGACCCGAGGGCAAGCCTCGGTCCTGACGAGTGCGGGGTTGGAGACCCGCGCACAGCGGGCGCTCGAGAATCGCGATCGGTCATTTAGCGGCTTTCTCGTGCCACATCGTCCCCGATGAGACCGAGGATCTCGTCGAGCGATTCTCCTGCGATGTCGTCGGCAAGTCCCGTTTCGGTCAGCGAGGTTTCGGCATCGGAGAACAGAGAATCTCCGTGGGAACTGTCCGTCAGATCGATGGCGACCACAACGGAGTCCGCCATGGTTGGCAGTTCATCCGCATCCGGCGTCGACACGGCCTCGCCCGCGGGACCTTCCGCCAACGCGGCGGCAACCGCGTTGAGTGGGAGGTTTTGGAAGGGGCTGGTGCTGCGGTTTAACTCGTTGATTACGAGCAGCGCGTCCAGAGGCGAGAGGACTCCATCGGCGCTCACATCGAGATAGACGGACGCTGTCGCCTCGGCATCGCGAGCTGCTTGACCATTCGCGCTGACGTTCAGTTCATTGATCACCAGCAGCGCATCAATCGGTGACACGGAAAAGTCATCATTGACGTCAAATGCATTTCGCGGATTGGTTTGCAGGTTGGTGACATTGGCTCCCACCACGATCGTCAGCGGTGCGTACTCGATGCGGTCAAACGGTACCGGATCCTGGCGATCGAACAGCAGAACGTTATGCAGCGGCACCTGATCGGCCGGATTCGGCGTGAACGTCAGGTTCCCCTCCGCCGAGGCTTCGACACGGACGGAGAAAAGCAGCAATTCGTTCGGGCCCAGTTGGGTCAGGCCGTCGAATGCGCCGACCTCGTCGATCAAGCCGGGCTGGTCCGTGCTTCCCGAACGTCCGTTTTCGTAGTCATCGCCGAATATGATCGGGCCCGTCACCGTGGCCGCCGCGGACGGATACTGCACATCCAGATAGGCAGCAAAAACCCCGGTGGCACCGGTCTTGCGCAGGTCCTGCACATAGCCGTTCAGCAGGAATTCTTCGCCCACGGCGACTTCCGTGAGTGGTGTGCCATCCTCGGTGGTTGCTCGCAGACGTAACGCGACGAGATCCGGCGGGACGATCACTTGAACGGAGGCGGAGTCAGTCACGCCATCCTGATCCTGCAAGGTGTAGATGAATGTTTCGGTGCCATCAAAACCTTCGGCCGGCGTGTAGAACAAACTCAGGCGGTCGGGCGCAATGCGGACCGTACCGCCTCGGTTAGGTGATGAGACCGAAACGATGGTGGTTCCCGTTCCTGGACGGACGATGTCATTCGCCAACACCTCCAGTTCGTTTTCCTCTGAATTGCGACGAACGGAAAAGATGTCGTCATTTGCGGTGGGCCCGCCGCGCACCACTTCCACCAAGTAGTCTTCCACTTCCCCGGCAACGGAAGATCCCGTGAACGACAGACCCGATTCATAGCCGTACCGAAAGCGGGCGTAGGTCTCGCCCAGGACCGCCCAACTCGGCACCTGGAATGTCAGCGTGTTGGCTCCTTCGGTCAGATTCAGATTGCGGAAGATCTGCTCTCCCGGAGTGTTCCAGGCGCCATCCCGATCGAAATCAATCCACGCCTGCAACAGTCCGGGTGGTTTTGTGCCGTATCGAACGTCGACTTGAACCTGCGCGCGGCCCCCAGGAATCAGATCACTCAGCAGCACGACGCCGTCTTCATCGTCACCGACCAGATCATCGCCCGTCGCGGTCAGATTGGGCTGACCATCCGCCTCACCGTCAATTCGAGCACCCAGGCCAAATCCCGGTACGATCGTGTGCGAAGCCCCGTTCTGACTCAGCCGTGTGGGGAACGGTGCGGGGGCGTCTCCGTAATCCGTCCCCACGTTGCTGCCGGAACCGAGTCGATTGCCGAAGTCCGCATCATTCGGTCCGTTTTCGGTGAAAACTTGAACGACGTGCCCACCGTTGTTTGTTCTGGGGTAAGTTTGGACCCAACTCGGTTGGACAATCTCGCGCACGGTGTAGGTGCCCGGTGTGACGTCTCGGAAACGGTAAACGCCCTGTTCGTTTGTTACCGCCGAGGGTTCTGCGATCCCTCGTCTTCCGTCGTTGTTCAGATCGAGGTAGATGGTCCAGCCCGCCAGACGTGGTTCACCCGGATCCTGAATCCCATCCCCGTCACGATCATCCCAGGCCACACCAGAAACCTCGCGTCCGGGACCTGTGGGGAGTACGGGCCGCGGATCGTCGAACGACATCGCAGCGATTCGCGTGGCCCAGCGGACTCCATTGACATATTCTCCGGTAAAGAAAAACGTCGAGTCGTCAATCGGATCGACCGTCATGGCACTGTAGTCGCCCCAACGATCAAAGCCGAGCTGAGAACCGCTGCCGCGAACAATCTCGTGTTCGCCTTGGGGCATCGTCCCCAGAGGATCGGTAGCCAAGCGCCCCGTGTAGCGCAAGCTCGGGTGAAGTTGTCGTCCGGTTGCTGTGTAGCCCAAAGCGATATTGCCGTCGCCGTCCATGGCGATTGAGCCCATGAACCGACTAATCTGGTCCTCGGCACTGACGATGCCCTCCTGGTACAGCTCCCAGTCGTCGCCGGGTTCCCGACGCAGTTCGAACCAGCGGATTCCGGCTTGATCTCGGCTGTTGCTGTCGACGGTGAAGTTCCCGACCAGCGTCTCGTACGTGCCAAAACTCCGGTACTGCAGCCGATGCATGATGATCTGAGAAATGGGATCGAGCCCGGGCGGCTGCGTTCCGTCGGGTCTCAATGGTTGGGGTAGGCACGAGCGCTGAAGATCGCACAGGTTGGAATCAAATTCCGCGATCGGGATCGGTGGTAGCTCGTTGAGCGCGGCGATTCCGTTGTCGAAATCAACTTCAAACTCCCACATTTCCAGGAAATCATTTTCCGGATCATACGGTAGCGTTACGTCGTCGATTGTTACAGGCTCGCCACCATGTAACTCGTCATCCCGGTGTCGCATGAGAAAGGAAGTGTTTGGATCAGCGGGAGCGGGGCCGTCGAGATCGGAACCTGCCAGGCCCTGGAAAGTGAAACCTTCCAGGGCGCCAACGGCGACACGTACAGGTGGCCGCACGGCCAGGGCCGGCGCGCCCTGCAGCATGCGTTCTCGATCGAAAGCGTAGGCTGCCGGGATGTTGACAAACAGGTTCAGATCGATGTCATTTGCCGTGACAACATAGGCCGACGGCGAGACGTTCAGCTTCGGATAGTCGGCGAAGTTGACCGTCTCGAAGTAGTAGTCATGCCAGAGATTGTCGGTCGGATCGCTCGTCTGTGAAACATAGAAGCAGATCCCATCGGGACCTCCCGTAAAGAACGACGGCGCGAGAAACTCCATCAACACCCAGCGATCGGCCAACTGGTCGTAGACCACGATCGGGTCGCCTCCAGCAAACTGAGAACACGCCGTGTTGGCCGGCGCGAGCGACGACGTGGCGATCGGCCCGAGTTGGATATTGCCGGTTTCTTTGTCGTAGATCGTGAAATTGGAGCCTGCCGCCGAGTTGACCATCTGAATGTAGTGGTCCTTGCCAACGTAGCCGACCGGATCGGGCGGCGCAAGCGAGGCCGATGGGGACTGGCCCTCAAAGTTCAACAGCGGCGCATCGAATGCGAGCAGATGCCGATCCTCGAGCGTCTCGTATTGGTGGCTTCGGATTCCGCTCCCCTGCCGACGTCCGACGAGGCGGCGTGAGCGTTGGTGCCCGCGAGAAAGGACGCGACGGCTGCCGAATTGGAAACGTTGGTTGCGTGACACGATTGTTCTGCTCTCTCTTTTCACGAGCCGTTTCGGGGGAAAGCCGGTCTCCCCACCGAGCGATCGCTCGTCGGATCATTCTCAGCACGGTCGGTGGATCCGTTGACGGACGCTCGCACTGGGGGAGTCGCCCGGCAACACGAATCGTGATCACCGTTGGATCTGCGCTACTTCGTCACTAATCAAATCCAGTACCGAACTCAGGTCCTCCTCCACGAGTTCCTCATGGAGAACTCCAGTTCGTTCGTCCTGCATGTCAAAAATCTGCTGTGGTTGGGCGAGTAAATCGTCAGCGATCTGCGCGGTTTCCCGCTGGGGCAGCGAGGCTGTCGACGCAGTGATGTCCTCCAGCGCGGACTCTCCTTCGGCGGTGGCAGCAGCATTCGCCATGGCCGCGGCGACCGCATTCAGTTCCATGGTTTTTGCGGGGGTCTTCGCTCGATTCAGCTCATTGATCACCACGAGGGCGTCGAGCGGCGAAAGGAAACTGTCTCCGTTGACATCCAGAAACAGTTGATCGGTACCGGCCCCGTGCGCAGCCGGTGTACGTCCGGCGCTGTTCAGTTCATTGATTACAAGCAACGCGTCCAACGGTGACACTGCTGTGTCGTCGTTGACGTCCATGGCGTTTCGCGGATTGCGTAACAGCTGGCTGGCCCCTCCCACCGTGGTCATCGAGAACGGCGCATATTCGATGAATCCGGGAGGCACCGGATCATTGCGATCAAACAGCAAAACTCCATGCTGTGGCTGAACATCGGCGGGACCGGCGACAAAGGTGAAGCTGCCGACCTCCTCGGCCTGCATCGGCACGGTGAACAGCATGTACTCGTCTGTCCCCAATCGTTCCAAGCCATCGAAGGCTCCTACCTCATCGATCAACCCGGGTGTCGTCAACGAGCCGGACTGACCATTCTGATACTCCGCCCCGAAGGCGATCGGGCCGAGTGCCGTGAATGCGGCGGAAGGGAACTCCACGTCGAGATAGGCGGCGAACACTCCGGTTCCCATCGGTCGCAGGTCTTGAACGAAGCCTTGCAGCAGAAATTCCTGACCGACCTGAATCTGAGAGATCGGTGAGCCGTTCAGGTCGAGTGCGCGGAGACCCAACATTGCCAGATCGGGCTGGACGAAGACGTCAACTGCGGCCGAATCTTCGATCCCTTCCGCATCGCGCAGCACGTAGGCGAATCGTTCGTTTCCGGTGAAGCCGTCTGCAGGCGTGTACAGAACGCTGCGGCCATCCTCGGCAATCTGCACGGTTCCGCCGCGATTCGGTTCACTCACGGCCACAATGCGCGTGGGCGACTCCGGGCGGATCAGGTCGTTGGCCATCACGTCGAGGTCATTATCCACCGACTTGCGGCGCACCGTGAAGAAATCCGGATTGGCCGTCGGTCCGCCTCGCTGAATGCGAACGAGATGATCTTCGACTTCTCCCGCGATTGCTGCGCCGTCGAAAGAGATCCCGCGCTCGTAGCCGTAGCGGAATCGCGCGAACGTGTCCGAGACGAAAGCCCAGGCGGGAACGGTAAAGGTCAGTGTATTGACTCCTTGGCGGACGGACAGATCGCGGAAGATTTGCTCCCCTGGACTGGTCCAGGCCCCGTCCGCATCAAAGTCAATCCAGGCCTGCAGCAAGCCCGGAGGACGGTCACCATGCTGAACCGTGACCTCCACGGTGGCCTGGCGCCCTGGAATTAGATCGGTGGTGAAGAAGACGCCATCTTCATCGGGGCCATTCAGATCGTCACCAGTTGCCAGTGAATTGGGCTGGCCGTTGGCCTCGCCATCGACGAGGGGGCCGAGGCTAAAGCCGGGGACGATTTTGTGCGACGCCCCGTTCTGATCGATTCGCGTGGGAAACGGACCCGGCGCATCGCCGTAGTCGACGGTGAACTCGACTCCCGGTACCCGCTGATTGCCAAAGTCGACATTAACCGGACCTCCCTGGTTGAAAACCGTCACCAGGTGAGTGCCTTCCGCCGTCGTGGGAAACGTCTGTTGCCAGCCAACATCCAGAATCTCACGCACCTGGTACGTTCCAGGGTCCAGGTCGCGAAAGCGATACCGGCCGTTTTGATCCGTATAGGTAACGGGTTCACAGATCCCCAGCAGTCCGTCCCGATTCAGATCGATGAAAATCTTTTGCTGGGACAGCGTCGGTTCTCCCGGATCGCGCACGCCGTTACCGTTCCGATCGTTCCACTTCAGTCCCGAGATCTCGCGTCCCGGTCCCGGAGGGAAATCCGATCGCGGTCGTTCAATCGACATCGCAGCGATCCGTGTGGCCCAATCGGTACCATTCACGTACTGTCCCGTGAAGTAGAACGTTTGGTCGCCGACCGGATCGACGCTCATGGTGCTGTAGTCGCCCCAGCGCGGACTGTAGTCCTGTGATCCGATGCCATCCACAATCGTGTATTCGCCCATCGGCATCGTACCAAGAGGATCTGACGCGCGGCGTCCGACATAGCGGAGGCTCGGTGACGTATTCACGCTCGTGACACTGTAGGCCAACGCGATATTTCCCTTGCCGTCCATCGCGATCGAGCCCATGAATCGATTGTCCAGGTCCGGCGTGACGGTTCCTTCCTGGTGCAGCTTCCAGGGGCCGCTTCCCGTCTTTCGTAGTTCAAACCAGCGGATTCCTGCGTGATCCAACTGGTTCGTGTCCATCGTGAAGTTGCCGACCAGCGTCTGATAGTCGCCGAAATTTCGGTACTGTAACCGGTTCATGATCACCTGGCCGATCGGATCGAGGCCGGGTGCGGGAACACCGCCCGCCAACGGAGGTTGGGGCAGGCAGTTCAACGCCTCGCCGCAAAGTTCGGAGTCAAACTCCGAAACCGGGATGTCCGGCAGTTGCGTGATTCTCAGCTCCGTCCGATCAAAGTCGACGTTCACCGCATAGATTTCGAGATAATCGTTCCACGGGTCGAAGGGGATCGTGCCGAATCCATCGACGTTGATCGGGTCCGTGCCGAAATGGAGCTCGTCGTCGCGGTGCCGCATGAGGTAAGCGGGTGACCCGTTCGGACCCGCCGGACCGTCGAGATCGGCGGGCGTCAACGACTGGAAAAGGAACCCACCCAGCGGTGTCACGAAATCCGAAACGACGGGGCGCATCGGCGCCCCCTTCAACATGTTGGTTCGGTCCAACGCGTAAACCGCGGAGACTCCTTCATTCGTCGTGATCACGTAGGCAGACGGCCAGACGGCGAACTTCGGGTAGTCGGGGAACGAGGTGATCGTGGGAACGTAGTAGTTGTACCACTGGTTGTCCGTCGGATCACTCGTCTGCGAAATGTAAACACACATTCCATTTTGAAATGCCGACGGCGGACGAAACTCGCTGATCAGCCAGCGGTCGGCCAAGTGATCATAAAGCACGATTGGATCACCGGCTCCCAACGTGCAGGCGGAACCCGGCGCGGCAAGAGACGAGGTCGTAATCGGACCGAGTTCGATCTGGCCGGTCTGTTTGTCGTAGACGGTGAACTGGGAGCCATCCCACGAATTGATCATCTGGATGTAATGGTCCTTCCCGACGTCGCCGACCGTGTCGGGCGGTGCGAGAAAGAAACCAGATTGCCCCTGCCCATCAAAATTCAGAATGGGCGCGTCGAATGCCAGCAGGCGGCGGTCTTCAAGCATCTCCAGTGTGCTCGTGCGAAAACCGAAGCGATGTCGCTGACGCCTTCGACCATTCCCAGAGAAACGGCGCACGCTGCGTTGGTCATCGGATGTGGGGCGTCGATAGAACGACACGTCTCTTCTCCTCTGTCTCGCTCGTTCGGCATGCAAGGCAATGCGCTACGCCCCGCGCGGAACTCGTCGAATCTCGTTGTTTCCCCAGCCAGTTTCCGGTTGCCGATTGCCGGATACGACCGCCCGAGAAGATCGTGCGGTTGGTGCAAAGCCTGGCGTCTGACCGTTGAGGCGGTCCATACGAAGGGCCGCGGCGCAGGACTTTACTCCGGGCGCATCTTGTACCTGAGTCTAATTCGGCACAGCGCGTAAATCCAGACTTTTGCGTACGACTCGGGAAATCCACGGTGCGCTTTCCAACGATTCGTGGCTGCCACAGATCGTGCTCGCGCCCCGTTGTCCCGAGCGGCGTTCCAAGATGTGAACACCAAGCCCACGGATCCGCTTTGGTGACGCGCTAGTCGGCGGACTCTAGCTGGGGGAGGAACCACGGATGATACGGAGCAGACGGATGACCACGGATTGATCCGTACCGATCTGTTTCCTCCGTCGAATCCGTGGTTCCACTTCCTCTGTTGAGCGCGAGCACCATTCGCTACCGCTGATGTCAACCGCCGGAAGACTCCACGACCGACTCCCGAAAAATGGAAAAACACCCCGAGAACGCGACGTCCGTGAGGATCCGCGATCCCCGCGTGTTCGTCGTGTTTTCGAGGTGTTTTGTGTTCTGATTTCGGGATGGTGGGTCGCGCTGGTTACCAGGTCCACTCGAAGCCAGCGGCCGCCCCGTGATAGGTCACATTCCCCGTGGTGTCGAGAAAGCTGTCGCGAGCGCTGAACGGTGAGACCGTGTTGAAGTTGTCAACCGCCAGAGCGACACCGTCGATGAATAACACCTGGTAGCCCGCCCGGGCAGTTAGCCGGGGCGTCACCCGAAACAGTGCCATCACGCCCGCTTCCCCGATGAACGCCACATCGTTCTCACTGTTGCGTTCCTTCAGCGGTGCACACGAGGTGCAATCCACGTTGGTTCGCTGATTGCTGTGAGTCCCATAGACACCGGCCTCAATCTCACCACCCACTTTGAATCGCGGCGTCAGGCACAGGTACAGCTCGGTTCCTAACTGAGCCCCCACCAGATCATTGTCCGTCTTCAGACGGTAATCCATGCTGCCTTCATTCGTCTCGGTCGCGTAAATCATGTCCTCGCGGAGCCGCAGATACCGCACGCCCACCAACCAGGAACTATGCAGCATGCAGTTCGCCGAGACCCAGCGGTGTCGCAAATTCAACTCTCCGTTGTCCAATTCCGACGAGAGCGAGACGCCCTGGTAGTAGGCGGCATCCGTTTCCGGAAAGCCAAACAGCGGGTCGCTGCCAAAATTGCTGAACACGGAGTACAGATTGTTGTCGCTCGTTGCGGCCGCGGAGGAAGCCCAGTTCAACTGACCGAAATAGGTGGCTTCCAGAGCCGTGGCCGGGGCGATGGGATAGGCCCAGGTTACGCGAAATCCCGATTCCCAATCGAAATCCATCTGGTCCACGTTCAGTGCGTCCGGGCCCAGGATCCCCTCCGATGCGAGCGTCAGCGAATCATTGAAATCTCGCGTCCAGTAGAGCCACTCCGCGTGCACGTCGTACCAGCGCGGCAGGCAGCAGCCGCCGTCTCCGTAAGGCCCGTGACTCCAGCCCAGACAGGACCAATCAAACAAGCTGCAGCCTCCCTTGCAGCGGCTACACAGACGATGCAGCCATCCGGGACGAGTATCATAGGGGCTGCAATCACCCGCGTAACAAGCTTGGTCTCCACACGGTTCGCCGTAACAGTCCACGGCGGATTCCATGGGGATCCCATAGCCGCCATAGGCGCCG
The DNA here is from genome assembly GCA_964522605.1 of uncultured Pirellulaceae bacterium. Lineage (GTDB taxonomy): Bacteria > Planctomycetota > Planctomycetia > Pirellulales > Pirellulaceae > CAVZLD01. Next base: position 49,176 of record CAZFWV010000001.1, on the reverse strand, counting down.
GGCGGCATGGGAGCGACCGGCATCATCGCCGGCCCCGCCATCGGTCCGCCGCTGTTTGGCTGGCACGAAGGACAATTCGCCAGCTGCACCTGGGAACCCACTCCGGCGGCCTGGGTGTACAACGCCGGCTGAGTTGGATACGGATAGGCTGCAGGAGCCATCGGCCCGGGACCGCCCGGCATCGGGGAAGAGGGCACCGACCCAGCCCAGGCAACGCCACCGGGAGGGACGGCCATGGCAGGCGGCATCTGCGCTGTCGCCCACGGGGCGAAAACGAATGTGATCAGGAGGGCGGTGACTCCGGTGATTCGGCGATTCATTTCTCGTTTCTCCACATCGCAGCGAGCGTCCTGTCCGCTGGGTCGTTCCTCGGCAAGACGCCTGGTTACCGGTCGCGCCACCGATAGAACCAGTGCGTCTGGTAGGTTCGCTAAAACCTATCGGCCTGGATTATTGGGAATAACGAAAACTTTCCGGAGAAGTGATAGAGTTTCCTTGTTTTTTTCAGGCCTCGCAGGGCCCCTATCTTCCGAGCGGGGCGAATTCGCGCAGCGGATGGAGCGATTTTGAGCAGTTCTATGGAGGGGGTTGGCGGTGTGATGGTGCGGTTTTCTTCGAGAAACGGGCGGGGTCCGACTCTTTCACGGACTCGGTACGCGAATTGCTAAGAGCCAACGGAACGTCGTGCCGCAGCGGAAGCGCCAGGTCGCACGCATCCGTTGAAGCTGCGAGTTTCGACGGTCCGTAGCCGAAGTCGTGAGACTTCGGAGGCTCTGGGGTCCGATCCGAATTCTCACGAATTCGGCTACATCCGGGATAATTCGGCGACGAATCGCGGTGCGTGTCGGCGAAACACATACTACGAATCCGGCCGCGCGCCGTCCGGCTGGGGCACGAACCTGCGGGGCCGCCAGGCGGACGACCGAGGCAAATGGGTCGGGGCGGTTTCGGCCGCTGTTGGAGGCGTTTTCTTGCAATATGCTTGGTTCGAATTAGAGTGATATGATCAGCTGAAGGGCTATAAACATATTCTTTGCAAGTGGTTACGCCCGACGCAGAACGCCGTGCAGGCAGGCGGTGCTGCAAAACCGTTACGCGTGCATTGATGGAATGGGGGAATTCCCGGCGCCGAACCGTTTGCAGTTCGCGAATTTCAATCATACTGAGAGCGAGAATCGCTCTTGCGTGTCGGAACGGCTGGACGCTGGCCCGTTGACTTTCGGCTCGGAACAACCGTGATTCACCGCAACCTGAAGACCAATCTAAAAAAGAGCTGCTCGATGACTCAAAGCCAAACCCTCACGCTGTATCCCCATCGACGCCGACGTCGGGCTTCACGTAACGCACGCCGCCTAGTTACCGAGTCTCTCGAGAGCCGCACCCTGTTGGCCGGAGATGTCTGGCAGAATCCCGCCTTAGTCACGGACGTCAACGCGGACGGATTCACCTCACCTTTAGACGCCCTGCACGTCATCAATGAGCTGAATACGAGCGGGCCGCGATCGCTGCGGACGGGAGCGCCACCGGCGCAGTCGAGTTTGTTCTATGACGTCAACGGAGACGACTACGTGACGCCCGTGGATGCGTTGGTTGTCTTGAACGCGCTGAACGCAGAAGGCGAGGAGGACGATCTGGTTCGGATTCGATTGGTGGCCACAGATACGAACGGGATTCCGATCACCGCGGTCGATGTGGACGAGCCCTTCCAGCTACGAGGATTCGTCCAGGACCTGACGGCCCGACCCAACGGCGGCGTGTTTGCCGCCTACCTGGACGTGACGTACGATCCGACGCTCGCCAGTGTGAACGGCAATATTGTTTTCGGGGACAGTTACGGCGACGTCCAGTCGGGTGACACGTCTGTCCCGGGGCTGATCGATGAAGTCGGCGCTTTGGATGGGCTGACACCCCTCGGACCATCGGAACGACTCTTGTTCCTGGTGCCGATGGTCGGAACTTCCGATGGCGTTGTGACCTTCACTCCCGATCCGGCCGATCAAGTTCCGCTCCACGATGTTCTGTTGTACGGCTTTGGTTCCGCGGTGCCCGCCGACGAGATCAGTTTCATCAGTGATACGGTGACGATCGGCGACGTCGACGTTCCTGTCGCGGTGGATGATCAATACGAGACGGTTGTCGGACAGCCACTCGATGTGTCGGCCCAACTCGGCGTCTTGGCGAATGACATCGGAACGGGTTTGACGGCCGTCGTCGTCGACGGTCCCGACAGTGGACAATTCGCGTTCAACCCGGACGGTTCGTTCACCTATACGCCCGATGCCAACTTCACCGGCAACGATGTCTTCACCTACGTGGCAAGCAATGGACAGGTCAACTCGAACGTTGCCACGGTTACGATTTCAGTCGTTCCGGAAAACACGCCTCCGGTGGCGGTCGATGACGACTACGTCACCCCGGAAGACACCATTTTTGAGCCGCTCGAAGGGGTCTTGATCAATGACTTCGATGATGATGGGGATCCGCTGACGGCGCGACTGATCTCGAACCCATCTCACGGTACGGTTACGTTTCGACCGAACGGAACATTCACGTACGTTCCACTCGGAAATTTCTCTGGCCAAGATACCTTTGAGTACGTGGCGAATGATGGTCAGGATGACTCGAACGTCGCGACGGTGACGATCGACGTCCAGCCGGTGAACGATCGCCCGATTGCCAGACCGGACGAATACGCCTTGGCGAAGAACACGACACTCGAGGTCGATGCGGAATCGGGCGTGCTGGCCAACGACGAGGATCCGGAAGGGAATCCGCTGACGGCGATCCTGGTGACGACCACCGTCGATGGAACTTTGACTCTCAACGACGATGGGTCCTTCACCTACGTTCCGGATCTCGACTTCGCGGGGACGGACAGCTTTACGTACGTTGCCAGTGATGGCACGAGTAATTCGGAAGAAGCGTTGGTCACTTTAACGATCGTGGACGACTTCCAGGTGCGCTTCCGCCTGGAGACATCGAATCTGGGTGGCCTGCCGATCACTTCCGTCGCTCCCGGTGAGAACTTCCTGCTGGAGGTCTTTGTTCAGGACATCAGCCCGCTGCCGCGCAATGGCGTGTTTGCGGCCTACATGGATGTCCTCTACGATTCGACGCTCGTCAGCTTGGATGGTCCGCTGGAATTCAATCCGGTGTATTCGAATCAGCAATCGGGTACAACGACGACGCCCGGTTTGATCGACGAGGCAGGGGCCTTTGACGGATTGTCACCGCTGGGCGAAAGCGAACGATTACTGTTCCGTGTGGAAATGATGGCGAATCAACCGGGCGTCGCCCTCTTCACGTCAGATCCCGCCGATGTATTGCCCGCTCACGATACGCTCTTGTATGGCGTGAGCACGGCGATTCCTCCCGTGGAGATCGAATATGGCACGATTGAACTGACGATTGGCGAGAGCAACCCGCCGGTGGCCGTCGATGACAGCTACGAAACGGACGAGGATGTTCCGTTGATCGTGAGTGCCGCCGAGGGCGTGCTGAAAAACGACTCCGATCCGGAGGACAATCCCCTGTCGGCCGTTTTGATCTCGCAGCCGGCGCACGGCGGGCTGGTGTTCAACAGCGATGGCTCCTTCGTCTATTCGCCGACGCTGAACTTTGCTGGCCAGGATGCATTCACCTATCGCGCCTGGAACGGAGCGGTCTTGTCGAACCTGGCGACCGTGACAATCGACGTCAACTCTGTGAGTGATCCCCCGGTTGCCGTCGACGATCGATATTTCGCCGACGTCAATCTGCCCCTGGTGGTCGGTGTGAATGAAGGAATCTTGGTGAATGACTCGGACATTGAAGGACGTCCTCTTTCCGCCGTGTTAGTTGAAGGTCCCACCCACGGCGAATTGACTCTCAATTCCAACGGGTCATTCAATTACGTACCCGATCTGGATTTCGTGGGCACCGATACCTACACCTACCGCGCCGTCGCCGGCGGGCAGGAATCCAACATCGCGACGGTCCGCATCGATGTCGGAGACATGCGACCGAGCAGCATTCAGGGATTTGTCTACGTCGATACGGACAATGACGGACGACTGGATTCTGGCGAATACCGAATCGGTGGCGTCGAAGTCACGTTGACGGGCGTCGATTTTCTCGGCAATGCGGTCGATCTGTCGACCCGGACCGACGGCGACGGCTCGTATGAGTTCACGGAGTTGATTCGCGGGGAATACCTGCTGACGGAGTTCCAGCCCCAGTTCCTGATCGACGGAAAGGATACGCATCAGGGTGAGCCGTCCCTGCGAAATGACCGCTTCATGATTGATCTGGAGGGCGGAGTTGCTGCGGGGAATTACAACTTCGGCGAACGCGGGTTAGAGCCTCAGTTCATCACGAATCCCTGGTTTTTTGCCTCGCGGGACTCGGAATACCTGTTGACCATGGTTGATGGAGTAGGTCAGACGCAGTGGTACATGGTCGATGCGGGATGGAGCGGTTTTCGGACGATCAATGTTCAACTGGCGGGAAATCGTTCCACAGCCGAGTTGACGGCGACCGACTACGCAAATAACTCGCAGACTGCCGTCGTTCGCGTCTTAGGCAACCCTCAGGTCGCTATCGCCGGCGGATTGCCGGATGGTTATCTGTTGAAGATGAACGGCTCGCCAAATGATTTTGGCCTCTCCGATCCCGCGGAAGGGGAATCGCTTTCGGCTGAGGCGATTGACGCGGTGTTCGCGGGGCCGGATGCGTAACCGTCGCATCGCCTGCCGCGAGTGCTCGCTCGGTCGCCTCGGAAACCGCACCCGGGGCGAATCCCGCGCGCTGAGAGAGGTTTCGATCTTCGGATTCCGTCCGCCATGGCCTGCGGATTTGTCATCAGAGTGATCTGCAGCTCCGTCATTTGGATGTCGGTTTGAGCCGGTCCCGGTGGATCATCTCTCTCCAGTTCGGGAGGCGACCGCATCGCGCGTCGCACCTGGCGAATCGCGTCTCTCGCGCGAGAATGGTCTAATTCGCGGACAATGTCCACCTCGTTGTTCCTGATCGACATCGATCGTGCCGCGACCGGGGCATGTGATCTCACGACGGACACACGCTGTGCATGCAAATGGCGCGTGATTTGCTGGTAATCACCTGTGTCCGCCGCGGTTTCGGCCAGAACGAACCGTTCTTCCGAACGACGATCAGGCTAAGATGCCTTATCATGGATTAGGGTTGGTGCATCCGCCACCCGTGCCGCGCACAATTCAGGCAGCAGATCAACGATTGGTCCGAGTCATGAAAAACTTCATCGGAATTCTCACCGGCTTCTTGTGTTGGAGTTCTCTCGTACTGGGGCAACCCCCGGAGCCGCCGGAACCCGCGGATTTGCCAGTCGATGAGTCGTTTGACGAGGTCGAACCCTTGATGCGGGGACCGATCCACGAGGCGTTCGCCGAGCCGATCCAATTGGATGTGGCCGAGCCGCTAACGATCTCCGAGGAACCCCCGCCGCCGGTGGAGGAAGTACCGCCAGACACCGATTCGCAAGACGAGGGTGCGCAGTGGATTCCCGGATATTGGTCGTGGGATGACGAGCAAGAGGATTTTATTTGGATCAGCGGCGTTTGGCGCAAGCCTCCCCAAGGGCGCCAATGGATTCCGGGCAACTGGCAGCCGGTGGACGACGGCTTTCGTTGGTCATCTGGTTGGTGGGCACCGATGGCCCAGGACAACGCGCCGGTGGTCGGCGAGGTTTTGCCGGCCCCTCCCGCCTCCCTGGAACTCGGGCCGACGAGCGATGCGCCGTCGGACGATCATTTCTGGATCCCGGGCTCGTGGCAGTATCGAGAGCAACGCTACGTCTGGCGACCCGGGTTCTGGTCGCCGTGCTACGACAATTGGGTGTGGGTCCCGGATTATTACGTTTCGAACGTGAGCGGCTGTTATTACGTCCCCGGCTACTGGGATTACGGGTGGGAACGCAGAGGCGTCTTGTATGCGCCATGTCGCTTTCATCGCTCGGTATTTTTCCGTCCAGGATTCGTGCATCGGCCAAGCATTGTGGTTGACATCAGCGGAGCGTTCTTTCACCTGTGGGCCCGCCCCAATTTTGGCTGCTATTACTTCGGCGATTACTACGATGACTACTATCTCGGGATCGGCTATCGTCCCTGGTACAGCTACCATCGTTATCGCAGCTGCGCGTACGATCCGCTGTTTGTCCACTATCACTGGCGATATCGCCGAGACAACGTGAGTCTGTACCACAGTCTCCATCAGCGATACGGACACTACCGCCAGCATCGTGATGAGCGGCCCGTGCGGACGTATCGCGCGGTAGCGGCCAGTGCGAATCGACCGGAGCGAGGACGTCAACAGCTGGTGCATCAGATCAGCACGCGGGATCGGCTGGCATCGAACGTCAGCCGTCGCGACCAAATGCGTCGGGAACTAATCAGCCCCACGGACGATCGGCTCCGCGGCACGGTCGTACGCGAACGTCCCGGACGGGAGGGAAGTGTCGCACGTGGTGGCGCACCCGGGCGTGGTCGACCGTCGTCAGTTGTCAATGCCATGGACGCACGTCGTGAGACGGATCAGAATCCGGCTCGGCGAGGATTGCGGGACGGACCGTCGCGAGAGACAGTGACGAACTCCACCGAGGATCGGCCGTCGCGGACGATGGCCGATCGCGGCGATTCGAACGGTTCGCGAAACGGACGCCCCGAGCGCCAAACGCCGGCGCAGCGGAGCGAGATCCTCTCGGAAATGATCCGGCAAAACTCGGTTGCCAAGGGTCGTCCTTCGACCGCCCGAACGACGTCTCGCTCGGATTCCTCCGAGGCTTCGCCGCGCTCCGAGGGCCGGCCTCCCTCGTCTCGCTCGCGCATCGCCTCTTCCGCCACGGAAACCAACCGGCCATCGTCTGCCAGCTCACGGGCGAGCCAGGTCGTGACGCCGGCACGCGAACGGCTGCGCAGTTCTCTGCCACAGATCGAGGCCTCGCGCAGAGAGAGCGGGGCGACGAACTCCAACTCCAATTCGGGACGCGTCGTCGTTCCCTCTCGATCGGCCGCGCGTGCGGTGGAACGATCGACGCTGGGCAACTCGGCACCCCGCACCGTGAATCGGCCCGTCGCACCCAGCAGCGGTCGATCGGCCGCGGTCCAGTCGACACCCAGTCCGACGATCAGCAGTCGAGCGCGTGATGTCGGAACGAGCGCGCCCAGTCGGTCCGCAGTGCTGTCCACCACGCGCAGCCGCCTGAATTCCACCGGTGGATCGGCGACACGCGCTCAGCCCGCCGCGCGTTCGATCTCGCCGAGAAGTCTGCCGTCCTCCGCCGCGGTCAGGCCGGCTCCTCGATCGACCCCTTCCGCCAGCCGGGCGTCCGCTCCGTCCTTCCTCCAACGCGGTTCCTCGCGTGGTTCGGCGAGTGTTTCCCGAGGGTCCGCAAGCATGTCACGTAGCTCCTCAAGTATCTCACGTGGCTCGGCAAGTATCTCACGTGGCTCGGCAAGTAC
>CAZFWV010000001.1:4079-41607 GCA_964522605.1 uncultured Pirellulaceae bacterium | reverse complement strand
TCACGTGGCTCGGCAAGTACGTCAAGGATGTCACGTGGCTCGATGGGAGCTGCTCGTGGGGGTGGTGGTGGGGCGATCAGTCGCGGTGGTCGCAACTGACGCGGCATAGACGTCGGTGATCCTGCGGATCCGGACTCGCGAATTGGCCTCCTCGCTCTCTGTTGCCGAGGGGAAGCGATGATCTCACCCGCGCGGCTGCGCGTCTTGCGAGTTCTCTCTCGCCTGCGCTTCGGGTTCCAATCTGACACCAAGTGGGCAATCTCAGACTTTCCGCGAGCGACGAAGTGATTTGTGTTAAGCAATCGATGCGCATTCGGCAGCGTCAGGCGATGCAGTGGCGCTGGGGCTGAGTACGTGATATGCGACTGGTGAAGATTGCCGCAATTCGCTTTGAAGATGGGATTGCCAGAATTATAATCGAAATTTGTCCAGGAAGCCTTCGGCTTGAGCTGTACAGGTTGGTTCCGCGAAGCGTCATTTCCAGATCCCGGCGGCCTGAACGTGTTGCCGCGCTGGGAGCGGACCAATGTGGATGAGCCGCTGGGCGTGCTTCGTCCTTCTCGCGTGCATCGTTTACTGAATCAAATTCGTGCGAGGTGTCGCGAAATGCAGCAGTGGCCTCCGAGATGAATGAAGTGTGGTAAGTCATTGTCCAGCAACTGGTTGTTACTGATTGATAAGCATGTTTCTTTGTGGTACGCCAGTTGCACAGTGGCAATCGCAAGGGGTTGCGCGGTCTGGGCGGAATTCTTGCGACGATTCGGTTCGGCGAGCGAGCCGCGGCGACCATGGTGTGTGGTGAGCCGTGTTTTTTTATGGGCATTTTAGTTGGGCCCGCTCCTGGGTTGGAACCTGGGGCCAGTGCTTGGTCTAAGGGGTTTTCTTATGCGTGAGAGGCACTCTCGTTTAGGCACCGTCAAACGAAGCGGGATATCTCGTCGTCGGCGGGGGCAGCGTGCCCGGTCATGGAATCGAGGACTCGGGTTGCAGTGTGAGCGGCTTGAGGATCGCGTGCTGTTGGCCTTTGGTCCGCAACTGGTTTCCGTCCAGCCGAACACGGGCGACATTCTGACTGAGGGTTCGGTCCTGAATATTGCGCCGCAGCAGCTGACCTTCGTATTCGATGAAGGACAGGTGATTGATTCCGACACCTTGGATGGAATTCGGATTACGCGCTCGGGATTGGACGGCGCATTTGACGGTGTTGGAGATGTGATCATTCAACCCGGTTACGTGGGGATCGATCCGATCCGGTCCAATGTGGTGATCACGCGTTTCGCGGAGTCATTGCCAGATGACACCTATCTGGTTGAAGTCTTCGGAGTAGATGATCCGAGTGAGGCACCGCCGCTGGTTGCGCTGCGAAATGAGGATGGCGATGCATTTCAGCCGCAGTTTCCGGGGACGGATCGGGACTCGCTTCGCTTTGAGTTGGATCTAGGCGCCCAGGTTCTTGCGATCGTCCCGCAGCCGGTGACGACGAACACGAATCCCGTGACGCATGAGTTTGTTTCGCTCAGCCAAGCCAGGAACCAAATCGAAGTCTATTTCACCGATGATGACCTGGATCCAAACTCGGCTTCGAACCCTGCCTTTTATCAGCTCATCTTCACGAACGGAACGGTCTCGAACCTGGATGACGAGGTCTTCTTGCCGGTCAGTGTGAACTACGACCCGGTGGCGGACAAAGCGACGTTGATCTTTGCCGAGAACATCGGGAACGGGCCGGAAGAACCGGGGCGATTGACTCAGTCGGGCACCTACCGCTTGCGGATTGGCAACGACGAAGCCGCGCCGCCGCCCCCGGTGCAAGTACCGGTGGAAAGCGATCCGGGGTCCAGCTTTGACACGGCGATGAATCTGGAAGTGTTGGGCGCCGAGACGCTGATGGTGTCGACGGCGATCGAGCCGATCGAGTTTCCGCTGGACTATCCCGGTGCCGAGCACGAACCAGGACACCGTCAGATTGCGCTCGTTCAGTCGCATTATGCGCAGGATCTGAACGGAGACCTTGATGCGGCAGACAAAGTTGCGGGGATCACCACGATTCCCTACATCTTCCGACAGCGTTACGGCACGGATCCGCAAGGCAAGCCGCTTTTGAATGTCATTACTGAGACGCAGAAGCAGCGGGCGCGCGAAGTGTTCGAGATTCTGGGGTCGGTGTCAGGCGTTCAGTTTTTGGAGATCACGGAAGCCGATCTGCGCAATCCGGATGTGGTCGAACTTGTGACCGTGACGGATCCGACCGGTGCGGAAATTCTACGAGCGAATGTGATCAGTGTGGCAACCGGAGACATTCGGGCGCTGCGGCCCACGGCAACCACCGGTCCAGGGGTGAACTTCGGCTTGGCCGGTCCGCAGCTGGTGCAGGATGAATTGCCGAACATGGACGTCGTGATCGAGCAGTTCAGTATCGACGGCACGCCGACGCCGGTGATTGTGCCGACGGCGATCATGGACAACGCCGAACTTTGGGATGATTCCTTCGGTAATACGCTGGATGCAGGGCGCGTCAGCTGGTTCTATCAGGCCATGCACGAGATCGGTTGGGTCCTAGGGTTGGGCAACACGGACGATCTGCCGCCGCAGAACGCGATGAATTTCGATCCGGAGTTGTATTTCGATCCGAGCGTAACGGCCAACGTGGATCTCGCGACGAACCCGTATTATGTGCGGGCGGAATCCGTCTTTCCGGGCGATGCGGATATCGTCCATCTGCAGCATCTATATCGACCGGAAAGCAACGATATCGACGTTTATCGTTTCGAAATCACGACGCCCGGCGTGTTTGCCGCGGAGACGATTGCCGAGCGGCGACTCGATTCCAGTCTCTTGGATACGTCGCTGACCTTGTATCGTCAGGTCGGAACGAGTCGTCAACTGGTGGCCCGCAATGATGATTACTTCAGCGAAGATTCTCTGATTCGAATCACCGATATTGAGCCGGGTGTCTATTTCCTGGCGGTGGCGGCCAGCGGCAACTCCCAGTTCGACCCGACCATTGAAGACACCGGTTCCGGCGGACTGACGCAAGGGGAATACGACCTGCGACTGGACTTCCAGCCGCGCGAAGACAACGTTCTGCGGGACGAGACCGGTGTTGCTTTCGACGGGGACGGCGATGGAGTACCGGGAGGCGAATACAATTTCTGGTTCCGCGCGGAGCCCTTGGTGCGCACAGTCTTTGTTGACAAGTCGGCTCCCACGGGGGGCGATGGTTCACTGGCCCGTCCCTTTAAGAATCTCCGAACGGCTCTGACCAGTTCGCGGCTGACCTCCGGTGGGATCCTGCGTGTTCAGGGCAACGGTGGCGCTGATGGTGATATCAATACGCTGGACGACAATCTGGCTTACGAGATTGGGTTGAGTGGTTCCAATCCGCTGGCCGACGGTTCCAGCCTCGCGATCCCGCGCGGCGTTGCGATGATGGTCGACGAGGGCGCGATCTTCAAGATGCTCAAGTCGAACATTCACGTCGGCAGTTCTTCGGTGACGATCGACCGCAGTCGATCGGTCTTGCAGGTCTTGGGGACACCGGAAACGCAGGTCATCTTCACCTCCTACGACGATGAGTCGATCGGTGTGGACACGAATCCTCGGGAGACGGAGCCCGATCCGGGAGATTGGGGCGGATTGATCTTCCAGAACGACGTCGATCGAGCCGAGCGGCGGAGTGTGTACGAGCATCGAGGCGTCTATCTGAATATCGTCAATCAGGCCGATCTGCGGTACGGCGGCGGCAACGTGACGATCAACTCCGTTCCGCAAGTCATCAATCCCATTCACTTGATCGATGCGCGGCCGACGATCACCTTCAATCAGATCACTTCCAGTGCGGATGCGGCGATGTCCGCCAATCCGAACAGCTTTGAAGAAACGAATTTCAATGCGCCCGATTCGTTGGGGATTGACTATCAGGAGACGCCGTTCACTTCCGACTACGATCGTGTCGGGCCCGACATTCGGGGTAATATGTTGGTCGATAACTCGATCAACGGCATGTTCGTGAGGATTTCCACGCCGGCGGGCGGTAAGCTTCAGCGGCTGACCGTCACCGGTCGGTGGGACGATACGGGAATCGTTCACGTCGTGTCCGAAAACCTGGTGATTGCGGGAACACCGGGTGGCCCGTTGCGCGACGCGGTGACGGGACAATTGAAGGCGCGGACCGATGCGCAATTGAAAGTCGATCCGGGGATTACCGTCAAATTAGACAGTTCTCGAATCGAGACCGGCGTGAGCACGCAGCTGCTGGCCGAAGGGCTTGCCAATCAGTCCATCGTCTTCACCTCCTTCGTGGACACCCGCTTTGGCTCGACCAGTGGGACGTTCCAAACCGCCCAGTCGGCGATCGGCGAGACAAGTCCTCCGGCTGCGGGGGACTGGGGTGGACTGTACATTGGCCACTCGGCGCTGGGGAGCTTCGACTATGCCCACATCGCCTACGGCGGTGGTGTCATTCGAGTCGAGGGATCCTTTGCGGGATTCAATGTCGTTGAGGTGCATCAAGGTGACCTGCGGCTGACCCACAGCATGATCGAATTCAACGCGAACGGTCGCGGCGGGCAGGCCGAACCGATGCGCGAGGGACGCGGTCTGAATGATGAAGGTGCCATCTTCGTACACCAGGCACAACCGGTCATCGTGGGCAATGTCATTCGGGGCACGGAAGGAAATCGTGGCGGTGCAGTTTCCGTCAACTTCAACTCCCTGAATTATGAGCTTCTCAGTGACTACGGTCGGGCGACGGGCCGCGTGCAGACGGCAAGCACGGTCGTCGATAATCATGGCCCATTGGTGCGCGATAACCGATTGGAAGACAACGGGATCAACGGAATGATCGTGCGGGGCAAGTCGTTGACTCGAGACGGGATCACGGTTTTTGGAAACACGCTGACGACGGAGGGCGTGTGGGACGATACGGACATCGTGCATGTCCTTTTTGATGAACTCGTCATCCCGGATTTCCATACGTTTGGCGGACTGCGATTGGAGAGTAGTCCCACCGAAAGTCTGGTGATCAAGACCCAGGGAGCTACGGCCGGTTTCACGTCGTCCGGTCGTCCGCTAGAGATTGAAGATCGAATTGGCGGCATGCTGCACGTGGTTGGTCAGCCGGGCCATCCCGTCGTCCTGACTTCGCTGGCCGACGACTCGGTTGGCGCCGGTCTCGATTCTCAGGGACGACCGCAAAACGACACCGATGGAGGCGGACGTCCTGAGCGAACGCGACTGCAGGGCAGCTTCCAAATCGACATGGTCTTCGGTCCCCAGATTCGATCCAGGCCCCAGGTACGTAAGGCCGCCGAAATGGCCGCTCGGATCTGGGAGCGGTTGATCGAGGATCCGATTACCGTCGTGTTGGATTTCGAGCTTCAGGAGTTGGGCGGCGGTATTCTCGGCGGGGCCGCCTCGGAGCTGACGACGTTCAGCTACGACACGGTACGTCAGGCAATGATTGGCGACGCGCGACCACACGAGACGATTGTCCGCGAAGTTCCTTCCTTCGCGAATCTGGAATACACGGTGCCCGAGGATCCAGGCAATCCCTTTGTTGTGGATCCTCTGATCGAGCTGACCTACGCGAATGCCAAAGCGATCGGTCTGGGTGCCCAACTGCCGCCGGTCGTATCCCAATTCGACCCGACGAAGAATCGAGATGCGGACATCGTCTTCGATATCAATCCCTTTGCGCGCAACGTCGATGGGTCGCCGATGTATTTCGACTACGACCCGACGGACGGAATCATGCCCGGAACCGTGGATTTCGTCGGCGTGGTGGCCCACGAAATCGGTCATGCGTTGGGATTCGTGAGTGAGGTCGACGATATCGACCGCGCGCTGACCGATCCTGCATTGCCGAGAAATGTCCAGCTTCGCCCGCTCGATCTGTTTCGACTTGAACCCGGTCGGGGTGCCGTGGATTTCACGAACTCGGCGCGCGCCTTGGACCCAGCGCTTGATCAGGTCTTCTATGACGGCGGTGAGTTCGACCCATTCGGCTTAGTGCTGCCTCGCTTGCGGAAGGGGGACATCCCCATGTCCACGGGGGCGAACAATGGCGATGGCGGTCAGGCCAGCCATTGGAAGGATGACCTCGATCCGGAGATCACCTTCACGATTGGGCTGATGGATCCCACCGTTCCGGAACGGGGCGGGAACTTCATTTCTCCCTGGGACCGAATCGCCTTCGACTTGATCGGCTGGGACATTGTGGGCGGTGGAATCGCCGGCGACTGGCAAGGGCTGACGCTCGAACAGTACACCCACGACCGCAACGTGGGCGTTGTGACGGAATTCGAGAATCCGGCCGCGGAAGCGCCCGAGTCGAATGGTGATCCGTCGACGGCGCAGTTCATTGGCGATTTGGGACAAGGCGAAGGGAACAGCGATGATGTGCTGCGACTCGGCTATCAAGTCTACGGCGTTGTCTCCTCGCCCAGCGATGTGGATGTCTATAGTTTCCGAGCAACAGCGGGAACGGAAGTCTGGCTGGACATTGATCGCACGAGCAACAAACTGGATTCGGTGGTGGAGCTAATCGATGCAGAAGGCAGCGTATTAGCGCGTTCCGACAACTCGTTTGCGGAAGGTCAGGGATTGGAGTCGCGTTATGCCGCGCCCGACATTCGAGCCTACGGACTGCAGAAGTCCGTCTACCAGCCGCACGACTATTGGACCGTGAATCCGTCGGATGCGGGCATGCGACTGGTTCTGCCCGGCGAACCGGGAAGTGAAGGACTTTATCACGTTCGCGTTCGCAGCAGCAGTCCGAATATCGACAACGTTCGCCGTGGTCTGACCTCGGGCGTCTATCAGTTGCAGTTGCGGTTGCGCGAACTGGACGAACTTCCAGGTGCATCGATCCAGTATTCTGACATTCGATATGCGACCGACGGGATTCGAGTCCGTGGTATGCCGGCGCATTCGCCTTTGCTTGGTGAGATTGTTGAAGACGCGTCCGTGAATGAGGAGGTTGCTCTGCCGAACAATGGTCGGAATTTTATCGGTTCGAGTTTTTCCGATGCGCAGTGGCTCGGGAATATTCTGAACACGGATCGGGCGACCATTTCGATTGCGGGGAATATCGACAACGGGTTCGACGTGGATTGGTACCTGTTCCAGGTCGGATACGATGCGATCGATCGCACGGATGATTTCTCACTCAAGTCGGGTGCCTTCATGATCGACCTGGACTATGCCGATCAATTGGGGCGCGTTGATGCATCGATCGCGATCTACGAGGCGAACCTCGACTTGTCGGGATTACCCTTCCTGGATGAGCCAGGTCTGTCGACTCCTCCGGATCCAGAATTCATCGCGGGCGCCTTGCTGTATTCGAGCCGAACTTCGGGAGACCGCGATGACCTTCCGGCACCACTGGAAAACGATGATCTTGACGACCTCTCACGCGGCAGTGCGGGGCGACTGGACCCGATGGTCGGACCGATTTCGCTTACGGAAGGGTTCTACCTGCTGCAGGTGACGAGCACGATCGTGGGACCGATGGAACACGATCAATTCGTCTCCGAGCTTTCGTTGAATCCCTATGTTCGCGTCGAACCGCTGAATGTGCTGACGCGCATCATCGACGATCATATTGATGCGCCAATTACCGATCCGGGAACCGGGCCGACCGCGACGTCTCCGTATACGCAACCTCAGTTGCCACAAGCTCTGGACATGGAAAGCATCGTTCCCTTCCATTTGGGCGATGTAACGATGTTCGTGGCAACCGCGAATGCAATCACGACGGTTGATCCGTTCACCGGACGACTCGAGGCGCCAATCGGCCAGCTTTCCCTGGGGGGAGCAACGCCGACGATCGGCGACTTTGCGCTGCGTGACAATCCCCTGTTTGATCGGACCACCGGCCCCGGCGACGACCCGAATGTTGTGCCGCGCGGCTTACAGGGGCAGCGGCTGCATGCCTACGCCAACGATCTTGGCCAGGGTGCACCACCGTCCGACGCAACGGTTGGTCACTATCTGCTGATCAATTCGGGAGATGCCAGTGTCATCGATTTGGGCGATGATCTCTTGGGAACCTACATGGACGATGCAGCCAACCCAGGCACTCCAATTCTCGCCGACGAAGGCGTCTTGTTCGACGCGATGGATTTTGCACCTGCCGGCCCGGACGTGACGACGGGATACGCAGTTGGCCAGCGTCTTGGGGCTGGCATTCCCAATATCTTGTATCGCTTCCGGGCAGAGGATGGGGTAATCGGCGATGCGGCAGTCAACGGCATGCGTGCTGATGACGATCCCACGCGGATTCCAGCTGACATCGCCAGCGGTGCCCCGAGCGCGGGAACGGACTACTACGAAATGGGTGTGCTGGATACGAGTTTCCCCGACGGGAGCGATGGTGGAAACATCACGGGGATCTCCTTTGTTGGAGCGCGGCTGTTTGCCGTGACAGATCGCGGTGGATTGTTCGAAATCACGAATTACAACAACAATCCGAATGCCGATAATCCGCCGGCGGCAGCGGCCAGTTACATTGCCACGATCATGACCACCGAGGATCCGATCGAGGCCGTGGAATTTGAGGGCCTAACCGCCGGACCGCAAAACGTGGAGGACGGCAAGTACGCCCAAATGTTGTTCGGGATGGCCGGCAATGGCGATCTGTATGCCTTCGACCTGGACGGCCTCCTGCAGCCCGTATTCCTCGACGGTGCCAGCTACATCAGCACCGGAGTCCGCGGCGCAGTGGGTGTGGAATTCGCCACGCTCGACACGAATATGTGGCACATCACCACCGAACGCATCAATGATCCCGGCAAGCATCCGGTGGGTGCCAGTTTCCACTTTGGGGAAGCTCTCGTCCCGCCAAGTCCCGACAACAGTCGGTACTACGACTTTGCAGGCGGTGCGCACGGCAGTCTGATCAGCAAGGAGTTCAGCCTGCAGGGTTATTCCGATGCCGATGAGCCGTACGTGTACTTCACCTACTACCTCGTGACCGAAGATGCGGATGGTGTAGATACGTTCCGCGTGTTCGTTGCGGACGATAGCCGGGAGCAAGGGCGTGGGCAGTGGCATCTGTTGGCGTCGAACTCGACCACGGATCTGCTCGTCGATAATGACCCCGCGGATGATATCCTGATCGAGGTTCAACCGTTGTTCGACAACACTTGGCAGGATGTGCCGGCGATTCCGGATCCTCTGCCGGACTTGGGCGAACCACCACTGATCCCGCCAACCACGCCACCTCAGTTTCCGTTTAATCCGCCGAATGGCATCCGAGATGGTGTTGATCCGGCTGGCCCAGGTCGAACGACACCGGTCGACGAGAGAGAAGGTGTCTGGCGGCAGGCCCGGATCTCCCTGGCTGATTTTGCGGGAAGCGACAAACTTCGGTTGCGTTTCGATTTCAGCACGGCCGGATCCTTCGACTTAGGCGGCGCTAGGACGACCGGTGGAGCGGAATTGAAGGCTCTGGACGGAAGCTTGCTGCGGGATGGCGATACGTTCATCGTTGATGACGAGCAGGTTTTTGAATTCGACTTGGGCTACACATTAGCGGGACGCAATGGTCCGGCCATTAGCCATGGAGAAGAATTGACGATTACTGATGAGAACGGTGCGTCAGTAACTCTCGTGATGGATCGACAGGGCACGGGCAACGGAATTGCGATTGACGATTCGGATTCGGCCGAAGTAGTGGCTCTCAAGATATACAAGGCGCTCGCGACGGCCGTGGCCGATGGCAGTTTGACGATCACGATGCACGTTCCAGAGCTGCCCGATCCGTTGCCGGGCGATCTTGAAGAGCTGGTTCCGTCTTTCTATCGGATCAATTTCGAACAGGTTGCCAGCATTAGTCAGAGTGGAGGAACCGGACTGCTCGTTGAGGGCGCACCGGGCGTCGCCGACGGAAATCATCCGATTGTGATTCATTCCGAGATGACATCGACGGAAGTTGCCGAGGCGATGGTGCAACCCCTGGCCGATGTGTTCGCGGAAGGCAACATCGACGTAATCAAGTCCTATGATTACCTCGTGCGAATTATCGGACATGAGGTGACCGATCCCGGACCGCTCGGGCTGGCCAATTTCTTGCCAGGCGATGCCTTGGGGAACTTTGCGACGAACCTCCGGTATCAAAACAACTCCGCCATCGATTACGATTTCCCCGATACGCCGGACCAGAACTTCTCGGTCCCCTTCGAGGCCGTATATGTCGATGACCTGATTGTCGGCTTTGAGTCGCGTGGTGTGCACACGATTGACTTCCGGCCGCCGGCGCAACTCCAGGTCGCGGAGCTTGGTAGTTTTGATCCGTTCCTGCCCGATACGGGGACCGTTGTGTGTCGTTTTCCAGGGTGTGGAAATCCGGAAAACTCAATTGTCGTGGGCGAGTATGACGTGGCCATTCGCCGGGCCACCGACTACACGCGGTTGGGTGCTCCGGTCGAGTCGTTTGATGCACGCGATCGATTCACGCAGGCCGTCACCCTGGTTGCCCCCGCCGGGAGCGCCGTGGCCGACGGACAGACGTTCACGATTGGTGATGGCTTAACGACGATCACCTTCGAATATGATGACGTTGCTTTGGCGAACGGAGCGTCGCCCGACCACGTGGTGATTCCGTTTGACGTGGACGAACCCGCCCACGTGATTGCGGAGCGTATACGGGATGAGGTCAACACGCTCGCACTCGCAGGCGTGCTGGATTTGCGGGCCGCCACGTCGAACCAGGAGGCGTTTGGTCCCGGAGGTACGACGAATCGCATCGACTTGCATGGCAACGTGAGTGTCGAGACAGTCGGGATTGAGATGATCAGTTATGACGAGAAAGGTTCTTCAAACGTCTTCCGTGATCAAGGACAGGTGATCATCCAGTCGAACACGATTACGCATTCCGCCTTCTTCGGTATTGTCGTAGAAGATGGCCTGCGTGATTTACCCTGTGGCGATCCCGATCCGTTGGCGCCTGGCGCGCCCGGGACGTGCCTGCATCCGTACAACCAAGTAGCAACCTATGGCTACTTTGATGCGGACGATGAACGAGACCATGCCCAGAGCACGTTCGGCGATTACAC
Source organism: uncultured Pirellulaceae bacterium (assembly GCA_964522605.1). Classification (GTDB taxonomy): domain Bacteria; phylum Planctomycetota; class Planctomycetia; order Pirellulales; family Pirellulaceae; genus CAVZLD01. The sequence goes on along the minus strand of CAZFWV010000001.1, from coordinate 30,550 downwards.
GCCTCATGCGGGATCGGTCCGCAACCTGCGCGAAATCAACCAGGATCAGCTCACGGCAGGCGTGACAATCACGAGCAATGTGATCGCTTTCGGTGCCGAAGGCGGGATTCGCTTCAGCGGAGATCCCGGTGGGCTCATCTTCACCGCACCGGTCATCGATGCTCCGGACGAATACTACGAGGCCACCGATGGCGTGATGTTCCAGATCACGGACGTCAACGGAACCAGTGCGAACTTTGAGATTCAGGAGAATCCGGCGAATGTCCAGCCTGGAAACATCCCGATTGACTGGGATCCGTGGCCGACGGCCCCCGTCGATTGGTGTCAGGTGATGCATGGCCTGGACGATTCCTGCCAGGGACGGTACGAGCTGAATCTTCTCGATACGGCTGACTCGATTATGGAGGCCATTCTTGCCTCCAATCTCGATGTCACGCTCTATCGCGGGAAGGGGCACGAGATCTACATCGAGGGAGCAGTTTCGATTGCCCTGCTGCCCGATTCGGCTCCATTTGCTCTGCCGAATTTTGTCCGACCGGCGCCCGACGCGGCAGTACCGTTCGGGCGAATCGTGAACAACACGATCGTCGGCCAAGGTGGTTTGCTTCCCGCATCCCGCCTGCTCAATAAGGATGACTTCAAGGATGTTGCCATTCGCGTGGAGCACAAGGCGAGTCCGACGCTGCTGAACAATGTCATTGTCAATTTCCAGGACGGGATTTCTGTTGACAATACAGCGCGTACAACGATCGTCGGTGCCTCGGTGTACCAAGGTAATTACGACAACACGCGGAACATCGGGATTGGCGATTTCGCCATTGAGTTGCCTTTGGAGGCGCCGCTGTTTGTGGATCGTGATCGAGGGAATTTCTATCCAGCCCCCGCATCGCGAATCATCGACAGCTCCGTCGACTCGGTCGAAGATCGCTCGGAACTCGTGAGCGTGAAGGATCCCTTGGGGATTTCGCCCTCGCCGATCCTGGCACCTGAGTTTGACGTGCTCGGACAGAAACGGATCGATGATCCGCGCGTCGCTCCGCCCGATGGCGTGGGTGAGAACGTCTTCGTCGATCGCGGTGCGATCGACCGTGTGGATTACTTGGGACCGACGGCGAATCTGTTCGTCCCGCTGGACAACGACGTGAACGACCAGGATCGCGCCCCGAACCGAGTGATCCTCGAAGATGCCAATCTCCGGCAGTTTATCGTTCAGCTCCGTGATCTCGATGAACTCGGATTGCGTGGTGGCACGGGAATCGACGATGACCTGGTCACAAGTGACTTAGTGCTCTTGCGGCGCGACGGCGTCTTGCTGACACCGGGCATCGACTATCGCTTCGACTACCAGGCGAACAACGATCAGATTCTGCTGTCACCTCAAGCCGGGATCTGGGTCAATGGTCACGTGTACGAGATTGAGATTCTACCAGGGATTCGCGATATCGCCGGGAATGCACTGCGGACGAATGAGAACCAGGCGCCCTTCCACGTGCGGTTCTTCATCACCCTGAATGTCCATCTCGACTTTGACTTCGGTGATACGCCCGATCAGTATCCCACGCTGTCAGAAGACGACGGTGCGCGGCATGCCGTCATTCCGGGTATCTTCCTGGGAGCGGGCGTGGACTTTGAACCGGACGCCCACGTCAGTGAGTTCGCCGATGGAGATTTGTTCGACGATGGAGTTCTGTTCGACGGGCTGTTGACAGCAGGCGCGACGACGCCGATTACGATCATCGCCTCGACGAACGGATTTGTGGATGCGTGGGTTGATTTGGACCGCGATGGTCAGTGGGACGATGCGGGCGAACAGATCCTCAACAGTGTGGCAGTAACCGCAGGCACTAACGACCTGCAAGTGATGCTGCCGGCGACCACGACTTTGGGGCCGTCCTTCGCCCGCTTCCGTTACAGTCGTGATGGGAATCTGGGACCGACGGGAATTGCCCTCGATGGCGAGGTCGAAGACTACTACGTTCAGATTGTGAGCCAGCGGCCCTGGCAGAATGAACCGTCTCCGTTGGACGTGAATAACGACGGCTCTGTCGTTCCGCTGGACGCGCTGCTGGTGATCAACGAACTGAATAACCATGTGGCGGGGAATCCGGCGACCGGCCTGCTGCCCAATCCGCCGCAGCCTCCAGATCTGGTTCCCGAGGAAGTCGGCTACGTCGACGTTGACGGAGATGGTTTTGTGACGCCGCGTGACGCGCTGCTGATCATCAATGCCCTCAACAGCCCGTCAGCCCAAGCCGTCATGGCCCTGGCCGAGGGCGAGCCCTCCCTCGCGGAATCGGGACTGTCGTTGTCGGCAATGCGGGATCTTGGTGCCGCCGTGCTCGATGCGTCCGCCATGATCGTGCCGAATGACGATGCCGAACTGACCGCGCAGGCAGTCGATCGCATTGTCGATCGAACAACGGAAAAAGCCCTCCTTTGGGAGCCGAATTCTTCGACGTGTCGCCCGAGCCAGTACACCGTGTGGGATGACCCCGAATTGGATGCGACGGATCTGGACGAGCTGTTCGATGATCTCGCAGCGGACCTGGTGGCCGCTCGAGACCCTGGCACCGGGTTGGACGAGTTTGAGTTCTAACGCACCGTTGCTTCTCAGAAGAAACCACGGATCGAGCGGATGAAACGGATATCCGCCGATCGATCCATCGTCAGGCGTACGCTCTGAACCCACAGCGTTCGGCGAGGTCTGTTTAACCCGCAGCCGTCAGGCGAGGTCCGCTTCTGGATCCGGTTGTCGCTGACCGTTCCGCAAAACTGCGGCTCCATACGCGCGACGTGAGCCTGCGGTTAAACGCACCTCGCCTGACGGCTGCGGGTTAAACGAAAGGCCACGGGGAAGGTGTTGTCACTTCATCCGAGCCGGTTGGTGGGTCAGACGAATCTTCCCAGCCAGCGAGCGTAGCCCAAGGAGTTCTCGGCAGCGAACGGCTGGAGGAACCCGTTCCGCTGTTGGATGGTTTGGGCGACGAGTGCGAGGTTCGTTTCCAGTTGGTCCGGTGCGCCCACGGCTTCGAATCCAACCGTCCACCAGATTTCGTCTTGTACACGCAACTGCGTTAGTTCGAACTCGCATCCGTTGACCGGTCGTGTGTCGATTTCGGTGACGTAGGAATCAGCCACGGCAAAATGTTGCAGGTTGCGCTGTTTGTCGACGGCGACCCAGCCGGAGCCCTCCAGGTCTCGCTGCGCGGGAAACTCTCCCGGGGCGAATTCGAGCCCCCACTTGTTCCACGATTCCAGCTCTCCGCGGAATGATCCGAGCGTGCGCGTCCCGAGCGACGCGATCTGCAATTTGATTTCCATGCGACCTTCGCGCAACTTGATTCCGCACCGGGGATCGCAGGGCAGGGCATACCAATCCGTGCGCGATGCGAGCCATTCGGAGGATGGAAAGTGGCACTCCATCTCGAGGGGCAATTGACGAAAGAACCATCGCATTTCAAAAGTCGGGAGCATGGTAAACCGCCGCTACTTTCCTTCCAGACGGCCGATGCGACCGGCCGCCGGCTGATCATCCAGAATTTGTCCCTTCATTGGATCGTAGGTGAGTAACCGATCGGCATAGTCCGGCGTGGAACCGACCGCGAGCAAGAGAAGCGGTGGATCGTCGCTGGCCATCGCGATCTGAAAGGTATACGCATTGACGGTCTGCGATGGAACGGAATTGTCTTCAACGGCGGCCTTGGAGCTGAAGTCAAACACGTAAAGTGACTGGCCGGGATGGAATGTTTTCTCGACGTCAGTCCGCATGCGCCGTTTTGTCTTGCCCGAACAGACAGAATAGGCCTTTCGCAGCGCCGGGAAGAAAACCGGAGTCTCCAGGCCGGGTGGCGTTTCCCCAAGCCAGACGACCTCGCGTCGTTTGAGGTGAATCAAGGCGGCGCCACCTTCTTCACCGGCGTTGCAGACGAGGAAGTACTCCTCGGATCCGAGTTGCAAGGGGCAGCCCCGATCCGGAAAGGCCGTGCCCCAGCGGCCCTCGGGTGACGTACTTAATAGCTTCCACCGCAAGGAACGGTTCTGTCGGACACTGGACCAATCGGTCAGCCCAACCGCTCCGTAGAGATCGAGTGTGACCAACAACGTGTCGGTTGCCGTCGAAACGTAGATCACCTCAGGTCCGGGGCCCTGTTCTTTGAGATTGCCGCGGATGTGGAGATCGGGGCGCGAGCGTTCCAGGGGCAAATCAACAAGGCGCTCCATCCGGGGCAGTTGGTACACAGCCAGTCGGTTTCCCTTCTTCTTTCCTTTCTCGCTGTCCTTTTGAAAGGAAACGACGGCGTATTGACGGTCCTCCGTGATGAAAACATCTTCCGGTGCGTTCGCGGGAGGCTCGAATGTCTTGCTGACATCCCACTGCGAATGAATCTCACCGCGAGCAACATCCACAACCGCCAGAAAATCATCTTCTCCTGTCACGACCGCCAGGTTTCCCGCAATCCCCACGTCGTCCGGGATGGACAGGAGTTCTACGGGCTGCGGAGTTTTTTGATCGAGCCGATCGACCAGGTAAAGATGCGGTCCTTTCTTCTGCATGTTTGTCAAGATCAGCGTTGTGCCGTCAGCCGATCGGCGGACCTTTAAGGGTTCGCGACAGTCACTGGAATCGAGGAGCACGCGGTTGGTTTCAATCTGACCGTCCTGCGGGTCTACCTGAACCACGGCCAGACCGCCTGAGTCCTCATCGTAGAAACTGTAGCCAATCTCTCCCGTTTGGCCGTGGGAAATTTCGCAGCAAATCGAAAGGAAGATGAGTGCGCGGAATAGGAGCAGCACCGAGATTCGGTTCATCATGGCGAATCGCCTCGTCGTGTTCGGTTCGCCCTTGTTTGCCGCAGAACGGGAATCAGCAGCGACAACGCGGACAGAATCAGGATACTCAAGCAAATCCCTTTGCGAAAGAAAATGCTGTAGCCATCCATCAGTACGGCCTGGCGGTAGTTTTCTTCCACGACACCGCCCAACACCATTCCCAACACGATGGGCACGATCGGGTAGTCGTTTCGTCGGAGAATCCATCCGAGGCAGCCAAAACCGAGACAGGACGCGACGTCAAACATCGAGTAGCGGACCGCGAAGCTGCCCACAACGGCCGCAGCCAAAATGATTGGATAGAGTAACGGCTTGGGGACGACGGTGACGGCAACCCACAGGCGGCTGCCGAACAGGCCAAGCAGCAGCATCACCAGATTGGCCAGCAGCAGGCTGGCAAACAACCCGTAGACGATGTCCGGACGATCCTCGAATAATCTCGGGCCTGGAACGACGTCGTGGATCATTAAGGCACCGATCAGAACCGCCGTCGAGGCACTCCCCGGAATTCCGAGAGTGAGCAATGGGACGAGCGCCCCGCCGACCGAACTGCTGTTCGCCGCCTCCGCCGCCGCGACGCCTTCGGGACTTCCGTGCCCGAACAGCTCCGGTTGATGACTGAAACGCTTCGCCACGTCGTAAGAGACGAAGGACGCAATCGTGGCGCCGGCGCCTGGGAAGATCCCGATGATTGTCCCGATAATCGAGGAGCGCAAGATCCCGAACTTCAATCGCCAGTAGTCGTGAAAACTGGGCCAGCCCGACTCGGCTTCATCGATGCGCACTGCTGTAAGATTCTGTTCCTGAATCTGCACAAAGACCTCACTGATCGCGAACAGTCCGATCAGAGCCGGGATTAGTGAAAAACCGTCATACAATTGGGGAATCCCAAAGGTAAAACGACTTACTCCTGAAATCGGATCGACGCCGATCGTGTTGATCAACAGGCCCAGCAGCGCTGCAATCAGGGCCTTGACCCAGCGACGACCGCCGATCGACGCCACGCTGCTCAGGCCGAAGATCGCCAGTGCGAAATAATCAGCGGGATGGAAAGAAAGAGCCAGGCGAGCTAGCGGAACAGAGCAGAAAATCAGAATCAATGTGCCGACCAAACCTCCAACCGTGGATGCGACCAGTGACACGCCAAGCCCAACACCGGGTCGTCCCGCCTTGGTCAACGGGTATCCATCAATCGCAGTGACGGCCGAGGCGGGAGTTCCCGGAGCGTTGATTGTGACGGCTGTGATCGAGCCTCCATAGTCGGCGGCCAGATAGACTGCCGTCAGCAGGATCATGGCCAGCGTGGGAGACATTGCATAGGTAAAGGGAACGAGCAGCGCAACACCCATCGAAGGCGACAGGCCGGGCATCGCGCCGATCAGAATGCCTACACTGACTCCAACGATAATTGTCAGTAGCGGCATGATGCCGATTACAAACTCGAATCCGTTCAGTAGATTCTGTAGCAAGTCCATACGTCATTCCGCAAGCAAGGACCTCGCAAGGACCGATTCAGAACAATCTTTCGAATAGCCGTCCCACGGGTAACGGCACGTACAGCAACCGGCCGAAGGCCAAGTAGGCAAAAGCTAACCAGGCAGCCGTCACCAACACAGCCGTCTGCCGATTGTGCACTCCCAACAGATACATGGCCGCGATCAGGAAAACGGCGGAACTCAGGTAGTAACCCAGATAATAGGTTCCGATCCAATACAGGACGAGCAGACCAATGAATCCCCAGACCAGATCCGTCCGCCACGCGTCTCGCCGCACTTCGATTGCGCCGGGAGAAGCCGTCAGAAAGGCGTAAATGCACAGCGGCGTCAGCAGAGCGATCCACAACTGAGGAACCGCAGCAGCCCCAAGCCCCGTGACACGCGGGAAACTGAGTGTCCGAGCAAAGCAGAACATTGCGATCACCAGAATCACCGCCGGAACAATCAACTGGCCTGGCTGACGGACCTTTCCTGCGTTGATTCGAGTCCACGTCAGAGCCGCACCCAGAATTGCAGTCAGCAGAGGCAGGAACCAAGCCCACATGGTGGTTGACGGGAGCCGGGGTTGAATCAGTTCCAGCCGCCGCAGATAGTGTTCAAAGTCTTGCGAATCCTGTTTGATGACCTCCGAGAATATTCTTTCGTCCTCGTAGACGACTTCCATACCTTCATCTTCCCAGAACGAACGCCAACGATCGTCGGCAGTAATTCGGATGAACAATTCGTTGTACCAGGCCAGAACCTCCGGTGGGCAACCTTGCTTCAATGCGAAACCACGCCACATGTACTCATTGTCCAGATTCGGTGCTCCCAGCTCACTAAAAACGGGTGTCTCGGAAAACCGAGGCAGGCGGCGCGCGTTCGAGACGACAATCACTTGCAGGTTCGGATTTCCCACCGCATCACGAGGATTTCCGACATAAGCGAGCCCTTGATCCCCGAGCAGAGCAACGAGCGCTTCACCGCCGCTACTGAAGGGAATCCACGTTGCCGTGATGCCAAATTGATCCCAAGTCTTCATTGCAAAGACGTGATCTTGTCCGCCTGTCGCGGGCCCCAGCCAGATTTGCGGTCGAGTTCGCTGACGGGCATCGGCCAGGAGCGACTGCCAGTCGTTCATCGCTCCGCCTTTCCGGGTGATGATGCACTCCGGATCCTTGATCAACAGACCGGCCCAATGGAGTTCGTCGAGGTAGGCTGATCGATTGGCCGAAACTACCTTGGCGATATTGGACTTGGTACAGGCGTACAGCGTGTACCCGTCGGCCGGCATCTGGAGTACCTTTTCGATGGCGACGATTCCGCCAGCCCCCGGTTTGTTTTCAATCACGAAGGTTGCGTCGGTGTACGTCTTCGCGACATCGGCGAACTTGCGGGCGGTCGTGTCCAGCAGGCCCCCAGGTCCCGTGTAGACGATCACTTTAATGGGTTTGTTGGGAAATGGAGTCGCTCCGAAGCTGCTCAGACTCCACGTCAGTGCCCATCCCGTCACGATCAGTGTCAACACGAGACGACATGGGCTGCGGGACCAGATCCACGAACGATCGGGCATGCGAAACTCCTGACTCGAGGGGGATACCGGGATTCTACCCGGACTTTCGGCCGACTCCCAGCCGAAGATGGCCGCTCTGGGGTGGTCGGGTGCCTGTCAGGTCCTGCCGATTTGGGCTGCGGTCGGAAAAGTCAACAGGAAATTCGACGGGGTGATGTCCCTGTTGGACGGCTCGAGGCACTGGAACCGAATCAGTCGAGTATTGACCCAATTGCAGCACTAGGATCAAATCCGCCGTATTGAATTCGCCATCGCCGTTCCAGTCGCCGGCGGACCAGCCGGAGTTTTCCGTCTGAGCGTCTTCGTACTCGCCCTGTTGGAGTACCTGAACGAGATCAGCGGAATCAAATCGTCCGTCCAGATTCGCGTCACCGTACGGTACGCGAAGAAGGTCTTTGACCAACATCTCCAGGTCTTCGTGATCAACTCGAAGATCACCCGTCAGATCGAATTCGGGTGCCGTGTTTGCTCGCCGAATCTGCCGTGCCAAGAAGTCGATATCGTCGGCGTTCAGTGAGCCGTTTTGGTCCACATCGCCCGGCAGTTCCCGAGCCCGAGGGCGACCGGGCGTACCGCCGATTTGGTGGCTGGCGTTCCAGTTTTCGGGGTTGTTAGCGTCGGCCAGTTCACCCAGGATCTCTAGTGAGTAACCATCGCCATCGGCTGCCGTTGGCCACGGGGACTCATCGTCGTACGTGAATTGAATCAGAACGCGGCCCGCGGCGTCATGGATTTGAATTGTCTCGCCACCGTTAGACAACGATCCGGCAAACGGCCCCACGATCTGTGTCGCGGGGATGTCTGGATACGCCTGACGAATGCTCGAGGGATTCTTGGCGATGACCAGAAACCCCCCAGGGGGCAATTCGGTGCCTGAGGGAATGACAAACGGGTCGCTTGGTCCGTCCGCGAAAGTTACGCCAGTCAGGTTCAGCGTGACCGCATCCGGTCCGTGACTCGTGTTCCAGAGTTCGACGAACTCGGTGGCGTCCTCGCTGCCGCTCGGGTTGTAATGAAGCTCCGATACCCGCAGATACTGTTGCAGCGGACTGGGCGGTGTGTCCACTGTCAGCTGCGCGACTTCCTTGTTCCAGTCGTCAATCAGTCGGATCGGCTCGATCGCATGTTGCAGTCGTCCGCTGTAGGGCCCCTGAACATAGAGTCCTTGGCCACCCGACGGCCCCGTGCGGCGGCTGCGAAATGCGTTCACATCGGGGGAAAGATAGAGTGAACTTCCGGCGGGCAACACTGTGCCGGCCGGAAACGCGTACTCTACGGCTCCATTCAGTCGCCAGCCCGACAAATCGACCGCCACGTCCTCGAGATTCCGAATCTCAAGAAACTCCTCGTCCGGGTTTTCGCTGGACGGGCTGCTCTCAACGTGGCCGAATGCGATCTGGAACTCGGGTGCGATTGCCGCGCGACCGACCAGAACCGGCTGGACCAGCAGATCTGGACTGTTCAGCTGCGTGTTGATCGCGACGATCGACAGAATGTTGTCACCAGCCGTCAATTCGGCGCCGCCGGGATGAAGAGCGGACGAAAGATCGAACAGCTCGAATTCCTCGGACGCTTCATGGTTCCCCGCACTCGCCGTTCTGTCCCATCGGGGCAAGCCGACAAAATTGGCGCGTGCCACCTCGACCCCGTTCAAGTAGGCCACGAAAGCATCATCGTAGCGCAATTGAAGCTCGAGTTGATCGAACGCCGAAGGATCTTCAACGGAGAAATGAAAACGTGTGTAGACCGCGGCCGAGAGGCCCACGCCGTCGCCATCGGGATCGAGGTCGTCAAGGAGTGACCAGGGGGTCTGATGACTCTCATCAACGAACAATTGGCCCAGGTACGGCTCGTATCCGGTGCCTCTCTCATATCCAACCCCGGATGTTCCGACACGCCATCCTGCGCGAGGCGAGTCGTCGAGTTCCACGCCGGACAGGTACCAATCCCTGTTGTCTCCTTCAGGCGTTGGTACGCGCACTCGAACCGGTGCGTTGGGACCAATGAGCGTGGTCGCTTGATTGGCTCGATTGCTGGGCGGAATGAGAGGATCCGCCAACAACTGTTCCCGCCGGAACGATAGGTTATGCGTGAGCCGAGCAATTCCGGCGTCGAGCTCGCCAGCGCCCCATCGCGCGTGGTCGCGGGCTGCAAGATCGGCAATTCGAGGAGCCGTTTGAGCAATCCAGTCTTCGAAGTAGCCCGCGACCAGGTAATCATCCAACAGGGTTCGCAGGCGACGGAGATACATCTGGCGCGTCAGTGGAGTATCCAGGATCGCGTCCAGCAAGTGGTTTTGGTAGATCGGTTGACCGGTGGCCTGCGGGTGCTCGCTATCGCCGTAGAGCACGCTGGAGAAATTCGCGTCGGTTCGCTTCGCAAAGGCCTGGTCCATGTCCCAGGGGAATTGACTCCACTCCCCCGAGCCAGATTGGTCAAAATACATGTAGTAGTTCTTCGTCAGGCGATCATGATTCGTCAGGACCGTATTGCCTGCCATGTTGTTGATGACCTGAGGCAGGTTCACATGATCGAATAGGTACGTCGAGCGATCGATGTCTGGGATCAAACCGTTGATGCCCGCAGTAAACTCTCGTAGATCGTCATATGATCGAAGTGGGCCAATGACTTTCTGATAGTCAGCCGGGGAGGGATTCGGCGCGAGGGTCGAACGAGCGGCCAGGGAATTGGCCTTGTACATGGGATTGTCGTCATCCAGGCCAAACCGCTGCAGAAACGTCTCGTCGATCTGCTCGACAAACGAGGCAAGAGAATAGAACTGTCCGTTCTGCTGCACCTGGAGGTGCATCGTGTGGGGTGCCGGCACGCCAATGTCTTGTAGAAAGGCAAACGCCAGGTTCTCGCCCATGTAGGAAGTGGCGCCCTTCTCCAGAAAATGGGACTGCAGGTTGAATTCATCCACCGGAAGCTGATCTGACGAGTAGAAGAACGGATCTCCCGGATTGAACTCGAACTTCAATTTCGGCTTGCGCCAGTCGACCGTTGTGATACCCCGCACGCGGACCTGAAGATTGTCGTAGAACTGCCCATGGAAGAACACGGATGCCGACGTCCACGTCGTATTGTTGCCCGTTGAAGTCCGATGCCACTGGGGATCGGGAACGAACCAGTGAAGCACGGGTAATCCGCCCGCCAAATCTGGATCGCCAAACACAGTTCCGAAGTACTCCGGTCTGGCCAGATTCCCACCGGAGGTGTTTGATTCGGGCGTACGCAACGAGCGGCCCTCGATATCGGTCGTCGTCACGGCGTACCGTAACATCTTGCCCGCTAGTTGTTCTCCGCCGGATCCGTCGGCCAACCAAGCTTCCTGCAAGACGGATGCCGGCAAGATCACCGTATATTGTCCGTCGTCCTTAATCAGGTCGCCGTGTGTACCGTCGTCATACATGCGAACCGTGTGTTCCGCTCCGTACATCAATCGGTAGTGAAGTGACACGGAAGAGACTGAATCAAATACCTCATCAATCTGGGCGGTGATCATCACGTCTTCGTCCACCCGAGGGACCGGGGGGTGATGGGTGATTTGCGTCACGAGAGGTCCCAAGTCGTTCGCCCAACCAGAATTGGCTTTGCCAGGCGTCGGTTCCGCCAGGTAGGTGAACTGCAGACCCTGCGGTCCGTCGGCCGGAGTACCCAACGCCGGCAGACCGAACGAACGATCACGCAGCTGAAGTGAAAAGGATGTTGGCAGGGAGCTGGCGAATGTTTGACCATCCGGATCGACCAGCGCCAAGAACTCCCCCCCGGAATCCAGGCGAAAGTTCGTGTGGCATGTGGCTGCCGACGAACAGCGATCTTTTCCGGATGCGAAGAGGACCAGGTACTCGCCCGGGCCAATTTGCAGCTTGGGAAACCGCCAACGAGCTGGATCGTCAAGCTGATCGGTCAGGTACAATCCCTCGAGGTCGACGGTCTGGTTGCCGTAATTGAAGAGTTCAATCCAGTCCGAGCTGTCCCCGTCGTCGTCGATCAGTGTTTCCAGGTTCGAGGCCATCAGTTCATTGATGATGACCGTATGCCGTTGAATTCCCAGTTCCACAAAGACCGGTGCGCTCGTGGACCAGCCATCGTCAACCTGGTAGGCGAAGGAATCCCGTCCGGTGAACCCAGGATTGGGCACATAAGTGAATCCGCCGTCGAGCTGCAGCTCAACGTTTCCGAAGGAGGTATTGGTCACCAGTCGGGCGGTCAGTGTGCCCTGATCGGGGTTCCGGTCGTTGATCAGCAGGCCCTCGGAACTGGGGATCGTCAACGGTTGGTCGATCGCTCCCAGGTAGCCATCCGGAAGTGCCCGTGGGATATCGGGCCGATTCACGACCTCGATCGTCACCGTAGCGATATTGGAAGCGGAGCCGTCATCGGCCGAATAGGTGAATTCGTCGATACCAAAGAAGTCCTTGTCCGGTCGATAGACGAAGGATCCGTCTCGATTGAATTCCAGAACGCCCTGAGTCGGTGGCAGCACGAGTTGAGCCGTAAGCTCCGCCTGCTCCGGATCCCAGTCATTGCTCAGCGGGCCCAGGGCGGCGGATACGGTCAGGATTTCGTCTTCGGCCATGCGGTACTGATCGTCGATCGTCACCGGTAGCTGGTTCAGATAGCGATCCAGCAGGGAGTCGGTCAATGTGACGACTTCATTTGTCTCCAGTTGTCCGTCGTAGAAACGGATTTCGGCCAGATCGCCGGTGAACGGCAGACCTCCCGCACCAATCTTGACATCGCGCGCCGCACGAGGAAGAAGGCTCGCATCCTTTCGCTCGACAACAACGCCATCGACGTAGAGTCGGATGGTTCCTTCCGCGCGAGTTAGTACAGCGACATGGGCTAATCCGTCATTCAGTCCCTGGGCATCGGAGTAAAGGGTTCGTGCGGGTTTGCCAATCCCAGCGCCCACGCGACCGTCCTGGGTCATCGAAATGCCCCAGTCCTCGAGTAGGCCGAGGCTGTTCGCATCGACGATTCCGGAATTGAAATACCAATCGGTGGCAGTGCCGTTCAAGATCGTGGCATCCGTCGCGAACACGACGGCCACCGAAAAATCTTCTGCTCCCGAAAGGGGGCTGTCGTCGGCGGCGACGCGGAATAGGTCTACCTGATCGGACGCATCGAAGCGGACAATCGCATGACCATTCAAGGCGCCGGGTATCAGGCTCGGGGCACCGGCGGGTTGAGCGGGGATTTGGGCGATTTGATCGAGCCAGTTCTGCGTGATCTGGTCGATCGGCGTGCCCTCATCCAGTGTGGCAGCGGTCCAATGTGCGACGAGTTGCGCTGCCAGAAGGGTGCGTGGTTCGAGTTGTTCCCCGATCGAAGAGTGACGCGCGCGAGTCGACTTGGTCCGCTTCCGCCGTCGGTTGACGATCCATGAGCCCAGACTAGCGCGAGAGATCCAGGAGAATTTCAACGAGCATGATCCCATCAACAACAGATACCGACAATCATGACGATCGCCGGCGCATCGCCAGCGGAATCGCGGCAAACATCAGCATCAGCCAGCTGGCCGGTTCGGGAACGCTCCGGACTTCGGGGCGAGGCCCAAGTTCGTAGCCCCCATCCGACAATGCGGTGACGAGGTCGCCCGTATCGAATTCCGCGTCGCCGTTCCAGTCCCCCGTGGCCCAACTGGAATTCAGAGGCACGTTGTCTTCGTATTCACCGGCGGAGAGGACCGCGACAAAATCGCTGGTGTTAAATAGGTCGTCCATATTGGCATCGCCGAACCAGGTGTTGCGCAGCTTCTCGACCCAATACACTCGGTCTGCGTTATCGACATCCCCATCACTGTTCACATCGAATAATGAATCGGTCAGACCGTTGCGGATCGCTGTTGAGAGAATGTCGATGTCGGTTGCATCCAGAATGCCGTCGTCGTTGAAATCGCCCAGGAGCGTCTCGTCGAGCGTGTACTCCCACATCACTCCATGGGCTCGTTGAGAAACAAAGGTATTGGTTCCTGCTTCCATGGTCACGGTGTAGGTTGTGCCGGCAAGGTAGTCCACCGTAGCCAGCAGGTACCAGGCGTTGTTCATTCCGCCTACGAAGGGTTCGTCGGGATCGGGATTGACTTGCGTATCCTCACCCGTTCCCCCGTTGTTCTGGTCCAGATCGTCAATGATGATCGGGTCGCCTTCTTGCGTGATCGTGATCGTCGGGAAACCACCTGAGACGTTCGTCGTCGAAGGGATCGTAATGTAGACGTTGTATTTGCCGTCCGGTCCACCCTCGAGTCCTGTCGCGCGAAAACCAAGGCCGGGTGACCCATCCTGGGATCCCAGGATCGTCCCCGCGACGAATGTGACGTTATCGTCGTCTTCTCCCGGCGTGTAGGAGAAGATATACGTATCGGGGAATGCCACACCGTCGCCACCGTAAATACTCGTTTCCGCGGTCAGGCCGACGGCCTCGCTCGCCGCGTTACTCGAACCGGCGGAGAAAGTGTCTCCGCCAAACGCGAAATTCTCCCAGGCCAAACCTGACTGATGGGCCTCAACGAGGAATGCAGCCGACGCCGATGCGCTGACCAGAAGGCCGAGTGCGAGTGTCGCAAGGAAGTGAGCGCGTTTCATCTGAATCCTCCCCGATCGGTAGCGTGCAGACTGTTTTCGTCGATGTCGATTGTACTTGGTATGGCGCGGCGACTCCAAATGAAATCGCAGTCTACTGGTTACCAGGTCAGTCTTTCGTCGTCAGCTCCCAACCGGCCAGCAGGTCGAATGGCTGTGCCCTTTCGCTGCGTTAATGTATCTCCAAGCTCCGCCCGAGCCTTTTCCGCCAGCTGTTCCAATCGCTGAACAACCTCGGGGTGCTCCGAGGCTACGTTGATCGACTCTTGCGGGTCAGTCTTCAGATCGAACAATTCCTGCTCAATTTTCGCCTGGCTGTAGGGCGCAGGGGTTCCCCCGGTACCGCCCGGTCTTCCGGCCAGGGTCCGGTAGGAATGGGGAAAGTGCAACTTCCAGCGACGGTCCCGCACGGCCTGGAGTTGTCCGCCGGAGTAGTAGCAATAGAACGCTTCATGGGGCGATTGGGCTCCCGGAGCGCCAAACATCAGGGGCGAGATATCGTGGCCATCAATCGGATGTTCTGGCAGCTCTGCGCCGATCAGATGGGCAACGGTTGGCAGAATGTCGATCGTGGACGCAAGTTCCTCGCAGGTGGTGCCCGACGGGATTCTGCCGGACCACCGCATCAAGGTTGGCACACGACAGCCTCCCTCGAACATCGTTCCCTTTCCTTCGCGAAGTGGTTCGGCTGAGCCTGCGTGATCGCCGTAGCTGAGCCAGGGACCATTATCTGACGTGAAGATGACGAGCGTCTTCTCGTCGAGTTGATGCTTGCGAAGGGTCTCTAGAATCTGTCCCACAGACCAATCCACCTCCATGACGACATCGCCAAATAGACCACGACCGCTCTTGCCCTGGAATTTATCGGAAACGAACAGCGGGACATGGACCATCGAATGCGGAACATAAAGAAAGAACGGATGATCTTTGTGCCGTTCAATGAACGACACCGCCCGCTCCGTATACCAGGTTGTTAACTGGGTCTGCTCCGGCCCGGTGACTTCGGAGTCGACAACACGACTGCCTTCGATCAAGGGCAAGGGCGGGAATCCGCGTTTCCTTTGTTCCGAATCGGGTGGCAGATTGGCGTACATTGGATGCAGCGGCCACATGTCGTTGGAATAGGGCAAGCCAAAATACTCGTCGAATCCATGTTCCGTCGGCAAGAACTTTGGGTGATGTCCGAGATGCCATTTGCCATAGCAGGCGGTGGCGTAGCCTTTCTGCCGACAGATTTCTGCCAGAGTAACCTCGTTGGTATTGATGCCGTGTTCCGCATTGGGTCCCAGGGCACCGGCGATCCCGATTCGTCGATGATAGCAACCCGTCAGTAAGGCGGCTCGTGACGCTGAACAAACGGCGGACGAGACCAGAAAGTCGGTAAACCGCATCCCGTCGGCGGCCATTCGATCCAGATGGGGTGTCGCGTATCCCTCAGCTCCAAACGGCCCAATGTCGGCGTAGCCCATGTCGTCGATGAAGATCACGATGATGTTGGGTAATGAAGGAGTATCCGCGGCTTGGAGGCTGCCGCAGGCGAGTATCGCAAGGAGCAATCCCATGCGGGTGAGTTTGCGGAGCTGTGTCATGTTGGGAACCTGATCTTTCTAGCGCGGATCTGGGAAACGGCTCGAAAACCGCCTCGAGCGACAAGGAAGAAGGAATCTTGTATCTCGCGTTTTTTAACGGACGTCATTGTAGCGGACTCGGTGACGGATTTCTGCCATGGATTGGAGCGTTCTGAGCCACTCGCTGCGCAACGACGACGAGATCGGTACAATTGGTGAGGCACAAGCGGGTATGTTGCCTGGGTGTCCTATGCTGCAGACCTTGCACCGCCAACGGTGAAATCGTTGTTCTCTCGACAAGAAACCGAGTGCCCCCTACAGCCTACCGCCTACAGCCTAGAGCCTACAGCCACCAGCCTTTGGAGACTTGCCATGCCTTCCAGGTCGATTCTGAGATGTGCGAGTTGGCTTCTGTTCGTCGTTGTCGGCTCACTGGCAGCCGATGAGGATCAGATGCTTTTATTCCGTCGTTGGGAAATCAATCCTGCATCGCAGTTCAGTGCATGCGCGGCCGTGGATGTGAATCGAGATGGACGGCTCGATATCTACTGCGGTGACTGCTGGTATGAATCACCGGAGTGGATAAGGCACAAGACACGCGATGTTCCCATGATTCGCGGCCGCTATGACGATTACTCGAATCTACCGCTGGACGTCAACAGGGATGGTTGGACCGACATGATCAGTGTCAACTACCGCAGTAAGTCGCTCTTCTGGATCGAGCATCCCGGCGACACCAGCAGCCCATGGCAGACGCACGAGATCGATAATCCTGGGCCCAGCGAAACGGGGCGGCTGGTGGATGTGGATGGCAATGGACTGTTGGACGTGTTGCCAAATGGAGCCGATTTCGCGGCTTGGTATGAGCAGTTGTTCAGCGCGTCGGATTCGAAAGTGACTGTGCATTGGATTCGTCACGATCTACCGGAAGAAATCATCGCGCATGGGATTGGTTTTGGCGACATCGATCGGGATGGTCACGGCGATCTGGTCTCACCAAAAGGCTGGTTGCGGGCATTCCGTGATCGCCACATCGAGCGTTGGCAGTGGATGCCGGAGTTTCGGCTACATGCGGACGCGAGTATTCCGATTCTGGTGGAGGACGTGGATGCCGATGGCGACACGGATCTGATCTGGGGGCGAGGACACAATATCGGATTGTATTGGCTGGAACAGATTACCGAAGACGAGGGGCGTCGTTGGGTGCGGCATCCCATTGACACAAGCTGGTCGGCTGCCCACGCACCGATTCTGGTCGACCTCGACGGAGATGGGCGACAGGATCTTGTGGCGGGAAAACGCTTCTTGGGACACGATGGCAAAGATCCCGGGGAATACGATCCCTTGGTTATCTATTGGTATCGATTTGATTTGCAGAAACGAGTATGGCAGCGATATCCGATTTCGTGGGGTGCAGGCTGTGGTTTTGACCTCGACCCGAAGGCGGTTGATTTGGATGCAGATGGTGACGTTGATATCGTGGCGCCGACACGTGCCGGGCTGTACTGGCTCGAGAATCTCGGGTACGGCGCGCCTGATTCAGCACCGCGCAGCATGTTGCCGCCCGAATTGCCCCGGCAGGGCAGTCCCGCTTCCTTGTTGACACTCGCGGAAATTTCAGGCGAATCCCGTCCCGTTCAGAATGGGCTGGATTGGGGATTTCGTCGGGCGCAGATTCTGCAGCAGTTGCAGCTGGTGATGGGACCGCTTCCTTCGCCAGGGCGTCGCGTTGCGTTGGATGTGGAATACAAATCGCGGGAGGAAACGGAACACTACGTACGTCATCACATCGCGTACCAATCGGAAGCGGGCGATCGTGTTCCCGCCTATCTGTTGGTTCCGCACCAGCGGTCGCATCCGGCACCGGCCGTTTTGTGCCTGCATCCAACGAGCCCCCTGGGCAAGGCCCAGGTTTGTGGTCTGGGAGGGCAACCAAGCCGATTTTATGCGCACGAACTTGCTGAGCGGGGGTTCGTTTGTCTTGCGCCCGACTATCCGTCCTTCGGCGAGTATGGATACGATTTTGATACTGCCCCGGGTGAGTACTGTAGTGGGACGATGAAGGCCATCTGGAACAATGTGCGTGCACTGGACCTGTTGGAATCGCTCGAGGAGGTCGATGCCGATCGAATCGCGTGTATCGGTCACTCCTTGGGTGGACACAACGGTCTGTTTACAGCCGCTTTTGATCAGCGCATCCGGGCCGTCGTCACAAGCTGCGGATTCAACGCGTTTGAGGATTACAGTGGGGGCGATCTGACCGGCTGGTCGAGTGCCCGCTATATGCCG
Source organism: uncultured Pirellulaceae bacterium (assembly GCA_964522605.1). Taxonomy (GTDB): domain Bacteria; phylum Planctomycetota; class Planctomycetia; order Pirellulales; family Pirellulaceae; genus CAVZLD01. Next base: position 12,228 of record CAZFWV010000001.1, on the reverse strand, counting down.
AGGATTCAAACGGAGTATGGCGCCGATCCCAGTCGGATGCCGTTCGATTTTCACGAAGTACTCGCAGCGATCGCGCCGCGTCCCGTCTTCGTCAACGCACCGCTGCACGACACGAATTTTCCAGTCGAGGGAGTCCGCAAAGTCATCGACCATGTCCAGCCGGTCTACGATTTACTTGGCGCTGGCAATCGCTTGCACGTGGACTATCCGAACGCGGAGCATGATTTTCCGGATGAGATCCGAGAACAAGCTTACGACTGGCTCGAGAATGTGCTGGCGAAGAAGGCCGGTGGGTGACCGATGGGACGATTCAAGAACGACTAACTGGGACGAGAGTCCAGGTAGTTGGAAATCGACGCGGGACGGCCGTAAAAGAAGCCCTGTCCAAGTTGGAATCCGATCTGCCGCAGTGTCTCGTGTTCTTCCTTCGTTTCGACTCCCTCGGCCAACGGTACGATTCCCAATTCGCGAACCATCCGCACGAGGAGCTCAACGACTTGTTGGCGGCTGGGAGGCGCCCGATGAATTCCCTGAATCAGACGCATATCGAACTTCAAATAATCGGGGCGCACTTCACTTAGTTCGAGCAGTCGTGCTTGGCCTGCGCCAAAATCGTCGAACGCCAGTTCGATGCGCAAGTCAATCAGCAGTTGACGCAGGTTGCGAATCATCACCGGGCTGGTGACCGTTGCTTCGTGAATCTCGAGCGTCATTTGCTGATCCGGTTGGATCTCACGCAGCTGGCGCAACGAGTCAACTAGTCCGGTTTCAGTGAGCTCGACCGGGTGTGTGTTAACAAACAGGTTGACCGACGACGGCAGTCGTTTCGCGACTTCGATCCCCTGACGTCGAAACAGACGGCTAAGCTCCGCTTCCAAATTGAATTGGGATGCGGTCGCAAACATCTGTTTCGGTGTTCTTAGGCCGAACAGACGGCTGCGTCCCAGGACTTCGTACGCAACGGTTCGAAGACTGCCGTCGTCAATCCGTACGATCGGCTGGTAGAAGGGGACAACCGCTTGATCCTGAATCAGTCGATCGAACTGGATGACCGCCAGCGCGCGGTCGCACGTGTCTTCCTGAATCGTGCCGGCTTCCGTTCCCAGTTGCTCTTCACGGCCGACCCGGAAGACGACGGTTGCGAATTGGACGATATCGCCTTCCTTCAGTCGAATATCGCAGTGAACTCGCTCCCCATTGACATAGGTTCCGTTGGTGCTTTCCAGGTCCCGCAGCCATAACGCGTTGTCCCGTTCAAAAAGCTCTGCATGTTCCTTAGAGACGCAGCTGCACGGCAAGGTCAGAGAGAGGTCTGCTCGCCGGCCAACCCGAAAGGGAGTCGAGCGGATGGGAACATGTCGCACCGGTTCGGACTCGTCAATCTGTCCGGCGAAGAACCAAACGGAGGCCTTCAGGGCCAATCCGTGACTCGGCGTCTCCTGCACTGTGCTCATGTTCGGACTCACCAGTCAGGCACCGTTGCCTTTGCCGCAGGCGTTGATTGGGCGAAAAAGAGGGCGTACGGGAGGTCGCCTTTCAACTTCATAGCATCGAAAACGGGTTGAGACCAGTACTTCTGGGTGTCGTCAATCGTAGTGGATTGCCACGCTCAACGGCTCATGTGAGCTAACTTGGTATGGATTCCTCCCTTCAAAAAGGGCCGGATGGCGCGCGCAAGTGCACGCAGTGAGATGGAAGTTGAAGGTCCGATCAATGCGGATCTACCGGATAAAGGTATTCGACGCAGGGTAATGAAGATGTCCGACGTAACCGCGAGTCTTTCGCGTGACGGTCTCCTGGCCGCAATTCTCGCGGAGGAGAGCTATCGGCCGAGTGAACCCGCAAGTCTTGCAGAGACCGGACTGCCGGCGACGATGGTGGAGGCGCTGGTCTGCAAGCAGTTGCTGATTACCGGCGTTTCCACAGGACGCAAGATTGCAGAACAGATTTGCCTTCCGTTCCGCATTCTTGAAGAGGTCTATCAGTCGCTTCGATCCCGCCAAGTCATTCAGCACAAGGGTTCGGCACCGTTCAACGACTATAGTTACTGCCTGACCGAAGACGGTCGCGAACGCGCTCAGTCTGCCATGGACGCGTGTGCCTATGTCGGACCGGCTCCTGTCCCGCTAATGGACTACATCCTCTCGACGGAGGCACAGACGATTCGGTCTGAGTCGCCGAAACGCGAGCAGTTGCGGAGTGCGTTTGCCAACGTGTCCATCGATGAGGCGCTCTTCGAGACGCTGGGACCTGCGATTAACTCCGGGGCTGGCTTGTTTCTGTATGGCGAGCCCGGCAATGGAAAATCGACACTGGCCAAGCGGATCACGATGTGTTTTGGGCAGCGGATCTGGATCCCCCATGCGCTGATCGAAGACGGGCAGATCATCAAGCTCTACGACGCCGCCGTGCATCAGGTCGATTCTTCGGAAGATACCAGCATCATCAAATCCTCCTCCTATGACCGGCGGTGGATCAAGATTCGCCGACCCACCGTTGTCGTTGGTGGTGAGCTGACCCTGGATAGCCTGGAGATCCGTCATGATCCGCACAGCAACATTAGTGAGGCACCGGTCCAGTTGCGCAGTAACTGCGGCTGTCTGCTGATTGATGACTTTGGGCGACAGCGGATTGAGCCGGCCGCCTTGCTCAATCGATGGATCGTTCCGCTGGAAAGTCGGTTCGATTTCCTGACACTTCCGACCGGCAAGAAGATTCAAGTTCCCTTCGAACAACTGATCATCTTCTCGACGAACTTGGCACCGGAAGACCTGGTCGACGAAGCCTTTCTGCGGCGGATTCCCTACAAGATCGAGATTGGAGATCCCACCGAAGAGGAGTTTCAACGGCTTTTTCAGATCTATGCGGACGTCTTCGGGTGCGAGTACCGGGCAGAGGCGGTTGAGAGTCTGCTGGAGAAGCACTATCGAGGGAAAGGGCGTCCCTTAAGGCGTTGTCACCCACGGGACCTTCTCAGCCAGGTGCGGAATTACTGCGCCTATAACGACTTTCCCCTGGAGATGTGTGATGAATACTTCGACCGTGTGGTACAGAGCTACTTCACGGTTGTGTTGAAATAACATCGGGGAATCGATCAAACCGTGGCGAACGATACGACCCGTTCGAGTCTCCGTTGACCGCTCGCCTTCTTCACAAAGCACACGAGCGCATCTCAGAACCTGCTTCTGCGGCTTCCGCCGCTCGAGAGAAGCAGGTACCGAAATGCGCTCTAGACTTTGTTGGGATCGTTCCGTCCGTGAGTATTCTTATGGTGAGTCGACTCGCAAGATGACGCTACAAGAAGCCAATGTCATTGAATCGGTTCTGGGATACGTGTTTAAGGAACGTATCGGAGCCGGTGGTTACGGAGAGGTGTGGAGAGTCGAAGCGCCGGGTGGGATCTTCAAAGCTTTGAAGATCATCTATGGATTCCACGACGAAAATCGGGCCCAGCGCGAACTGAAGTCTCTCGACCGTATCAAGGAGGTGCGGCATCCGTTCCTGTTGTCGCTGGAACGGATCGAGGTGGTTGACGGACGGTTGGTCGTGATCACCGAGTTGGCGGAAAAGAGCCTGAAGGACCGCTTCGTCGAATGCCGCGCTCAAGGGTTGCCGGGAATCCCTCGCGATGAACTATTGCGCTATCTTTCCGATGCAGCAGATGTGTTGGACTTTCTCAGTAAATCGCATTCTCTGCAACACCTCGATATCAAACCCGAAAATCTGCTACTCGTCGGCGGCCACGTCAAGGTCGGTGATTTCGGCCTGGTCAAGGATGTACGAGACGTCACGCAATCGATGATGGCGGGTCTGACTCCGACGTATGCGCCGCCCGAATTGTTCGACGGACAACCGTCAAAATCAAGCGATCAGTATAGTCTGGCAATCGTTTACTATGAGATGTTGACGGGGAAACGGCCGTTTCTCGGTACGACCGCCGCACAACTTGCAGCGCAGCATATTCAAGGGCGCCCGCAGCTCGACGCCCTTCCGCGTGGGGATCAACCGGTAATCCTCCGGGCGTTGTCAAAATCTCCTGCATTGCGCTATCCCGATTGTCGTTCTCTGATGGACGATCTGGCGGGCCGATTGACGCGGAATGTCCGTCGCCGACCGGAATCGGCGAAATCGAAGTGTCCGCCTGTGAGTGATAAGGCGATGGACACTCCGTGTGCAACGATGGTGATATCCAATAGCACGGCCGTTGCCAAACCCTTTCCGCATAGCGTTAGAAAGCTTTCCCCCATCCTGGAACTCGAGCAGGCGGCTGAGTTGCATCCGACCCTGTTCGTCGGAATCGGTCAGACTGCGACGACGATCTTGCGTCAGTTGCGCCGTCGTCTGCGGGAACGCGTGGGAGGCGACGACGAACTTCCTGCGATTCGGGTTCTTTGCGTCGACACAGACCATCGGGATCTGTCCGCGGCGATGACGGGGCGTGGAACCGATCTCCTGACCAGCAGCGAAGTTCTTCCGGTTCCGCTGCGGAAACCGGAAGAGTACCGGCGCGATGCGACGATGCATCTGAATTGGCTGAGTCGACGGTGGATTTACAATGTGCCGCGCAGCCTGCAGACCGAAGGGATTCGCCCTCTCGGGCGACTCGCGTTTGCCGATCATCATGAACGCATTTTCGAGGAATTACATCGAGCGATCGAACAGGTTACTCGCCCCGAAGCCCTCGCACGGACCGCGGAGGCTGTGGAATTGCCGCCCGCGGAATCCCCTCGTGTCTATCTGGTGGCATCGATCGCAGGGGGAGTTGGTAGCGGGATGGTGCTCGACATGGCCTATTCCATTCGGACCGTGCTGCTGGAACGAGGCTTCCCCGATGATCAGGTCGTCGGGGTGTTGGTCTTCTCGACTGGCCGGTCTGCCAGCGAACGCGACCTGACCGTCCTGAATACCTACTCCTGTCTCAGTGAACTCCATCATTACGCGTATGTCAGTGGATATCCCGGCGATCCGGCCTGTGATCTGCCTTCGTTTCTGGACGGAGAGCCAACTCTCTCAGAAACCTATGTGGTTGATATCGGTCAGGATCTGTCGCAGGAAGAATTCGAGACCGCAGCAGCCGGCCTGGCCGAGTACCTCTTCTTAAGTACCGTGACCAAATGCGGGAGCTACTTCGATACGGTGCGTGATGGTCAGGAGTTGTCGGACCGAGTGATGCTGCGCAGCCTCGGAATCAGCCAGACTGCATCAGTGATTGGCGACGTGGCGACGATGCCTGCATCGATTGTCGCACACCATCTCGTCAAACGGTGGGTTGAGGCGACGGAGCAGAACTCCATCGATGCGAATGACCAGGGACCGATCGACAACATACTGCAGGAGGTTCACCTGAAACCTCTCGATCTGCTCCAGCGACTTGCTGCGGAAGTAAATCAGAGGACGAAGGAGTCGCCCGATCAAAGCATCAACCGCGCCATCGAGCCTCTACGGCAGACGGCTTGGAAGGCGTGTGCCGAAGGAAAAGCAGAACAGCTCCTTCGGAACATGGAACGAGTTGTCGATGAGTGCTTGGGGATCGCTGCCTCAGAAAGGTCGTCACCTCTGGAAGTTTCGTTGCGAAGCGTTCTCGATACCGCGGCTGACGCAATCGTCGAGAATAGCGTTGCAAAGCTCTCCGAGTCCGTCTGGCAGGAGATGGAACAGCCGGGGCATCGCGTTGTCCAGACGCGACGTTCTGTAACGAGATTGCATCATATTCTTAGTCAATTCGTCGAGAAAGTCACCGACCTTCACCAGGAAACTCGTGCCGAGCTGCGATGCCTGGACCAGCGATTCACCGATCCAGGTGCTGTACCCAAGGATCCGCAGGCTTTCAGTCGCGATCAGGCGGCTCTGGCCGAGGCGATGTCAAGCTATGTGGCCCTGCGTCTTCAGGAATGGATGGCGAATTGTGCCAGGCGAGTACTCGTTCGAGTCGAGGCGAGAATCACGGAATTGGAAGCTGCACTGCACGATATCCAGCAGGGAATCTCCAAGATCTCGGCCGACTTCCACGCGCATTTTGTCGAGGAACAGAAGTCTGCCTGCTACAGTGTCGCCGACGAACAGCGTTTGGTTTCGAGTCTGATTATGCGGCAGATCACGACTGACCTGCCCGAGTTGCGTGATGAACTCGAGAAACTGCTGCAGCAGGAACTCGAGGCAAGGTCGACGACGTTGCGAGATATGCTGCAACGAGATTCGCGACATGGAGTGGCCCATCTCAAGTCGCTCGTCAACCAGGCGGCGCGAGTGGTTGTCCGTGAACGGCTAAGAAAGATCGATCTGGATCAACTGTTCAAGGACGCCCGAATTGGTGAAGCGGAGATCTCAGGTTGGTTGCAACGTGAACTGGAGGCGGCCATGCCCCGTATTCTGCCGCGGAGTGGCGGGGCCTCGCGATTGCTGGTGGCGGTACCGGAGCATTCGTCGAGCAAGGAAATTGTGAAGTGCCTGGAGGGACAATTCAACGAGAGTCCGACAATTGTTCAGGCAACCCGGGGGGACGTGGTCGTGTGTTACGAAGTGGAACAGGTTCCCTTGGTGGCGGTTGCATCCAGCCTGATTCAATCACGCCCCGATTGCGCCGATCTGGTTGCCCATCTGCATACGCGGACGGACGTGAACTGGACGCCACTCGTCTGTCCTGAATAACCGCTCCTGCCAAAATGCCCGGGCACCGGCCAAGCCGCGTCCTGCCGAGCCGAGTCAAATCTCCAGGCAATCGCTCTCCATCGCCAATTGCACGCGACACGAGTCGGGTCGTCGTCCGGCGAGGGCAAGCTGCTGTTTTAACCGCTGCTCGGCATATTCGCCGATCCGTGCTAGCGCTTCGTCGGACCGTTTCGGATCGTGATGGCCCAGGTGCAACAGGCGCACATCTGCCGCCACCGCCGTTGCAATTGCCGCTTCGACCGTACTGTGTCCCCAACCGTGGCGCGACTGCGGTGGATCCTCAGCGATCCCCTTTTTCCCGTCATACTCAGCTTGCAGGTATTGTGCGTCGGTGTACAGCAGATCTGCACCACGACAGAACTCAGCCAGCCCCAGATCGGGAGCTTCCTGATGCTCGTGATCTGATGCAAACACAATCCGCCGGCCACCGCGCTCAAAGCGATAGGCTACGCAGCCGCCTGGATGGTTGAGCGGATAGGTACGGATCCGTGTACCTTCAATCTCGATCGTGCTGTCCGCATCGACCGTGTGAAACTCCTTGATACCGCGCATCAGGTCAAAGTGGATCGGGAAATAGACACTTCGCAGACGAGATTTCGGGCCTAACAGGGCTGTTAGACTGTCCAGTACGGGCTGCGGTGCCCAGATCCGAAAGTCATTCCGGGGGTTGTAAAAGGCGTCATTGAAGGGCGTGGCAGTCGTGTGATCCAGATGGGCATGAGTAATCAACACATGTCCTTGGCGAGGGCCCGTGTAATCGGCGGCATTCCAGCGACGGTTCAGAGTCGAGCCGAGCTCGCGCAGCCCGCTGCCGGCATCGACAACAAACAGCGAGTCGCTCGTGCGAATCTCGACGCAGCTCGTGTTGCCACCATAAGTAGACCGCAACTCAACAGGTAAATGTGCCGCGATCCAGCTTCGCAGTTGTGCATCGCTTGGGCCTTCTTCGACGAGTTTCTGAAGAGACCCATTCGCTCGCAACGAGATCAGTGCGGCCAGAACCTTTTCCGTGACTTCCTCGGGGAGTAAGCAACGAGAAAACGTGCCACGGACACCCCAGTACCGAAGTGCGAATTCCGGTCGCTTTGACATGATCGGCGGTTATTTGCGAGGGCTTGGTCCAGAAGAGCGAGAAGCGATCCACAACACGATCCCGTCTGAACCGAATGTATTCTGACGATCCGTCCGGCGAACGGTCAAGTCGGCTGCATTTCGTCGCCACCGCCTACGTAATGTGGGCTCCTCGCGTCTCGACGTAGACCGCGTAAACGGACTGGCTGGCGGTCATAAACAGTCGATTTCGCTTGCGACCACCGAAGCAGACATTGCTGCAGATTTCCGGGAGTACGATCTGTCCGATCCGCGTACCATCCGGAGCGAACACGTGAACTCCGTCGTAACCTGCTCCGACCCAACCCGCACTGGCCCAGATGTTGCCGTCGATATCAGCCCGGATTCCGTCGGCAAGTCCCGCTTGACC
>CAZFWV010000001.1:0-3979 GCA_964522605.1 uncultured Pirellulaceae bacterium | reverse complement strand
TCGTAGTCCATCATGCTTCCGTAGCCGGGATCCGTAAACCAGATCGCTCCGTCGTCCGGATGCACGATCACGTCGTTGGGTGCATTCAGCCGTTTTCCATTCCAGCGATCCGCCAACACCGTCAATTGTCCATCGTGCTCGTATCGGACAACTCGTCGGTTCCCGTGTTCGCACGAGATCTGCCGACCCTGATAATCGAAAGTGTTTCCGTTACTGTTTCCGGCCGGCTGTCGGAAAACACTCGTATGACCATCCTCATCCAGCCATCTTCGTTGGACGTCTTGCGGAATGTCACTCCAGAGCAGATATCGCCCGACGGCGTTCCATGCGGGACCTTCTGCCCAGAGGTTGCCGAAGTGGATTCGCTGAATCGGCGTATTTCCAATCTTGTAACGGGAAAACCGTGGATCGTGAACAAGAACGTCGGGATCGGGATAGCGAACCGGTGAAGCGCCCGGTCCATACTCTCGTCCCCAACCGATGTTGGCCGAGTAGGCGATTGTGAGCGTGGTTGCCAGGAACGACCGGCGGTTCACACGCGGAGGTTGTTGCGTCGTGCGGTTCTTTCCATCAGCAAGGTCTGCGGCGAATCGCGCATTCATGCCAGCTTCTCCTCAATGGTTCAGATCATTCAATAGCCTAAGGCGGCACCATCTTTGCGGGGGTCGGAACCGCCAAAGTACCGCAGCGGATCATCGAGTCGCCAAATGGCCTGGTAACCGCCGTGTGCCTCCTGACGAGGACTGATTCGGTGACCCAAGGCGACTAGTTGCGCAGCGGTGCGTTCCTCAAATCCTGCCTCCAACACAAGGTGTCCGCCATCAGCAGCTTTTTGTCCCCAAGGACTGCTGCTGCCCACATGTGCCAAACGAGGTTGTTCACCTGCCTGTTGGGGAGACATCTGGTAATCCAGCATGTGGATCAGAACTTGTGTATGCCCCTGAGGTTGAAAATCGCCTCCCATGACTCCAAACGACATGACCGGCCGCCCTTCACGTGTAAGAAAGGCAGGAATGATCGTGTGGAAAGGACGTTTGTGGGGTTCCAGGCGATTCCGATGAGCCGGGTCGAGCGAGAAACACTGGCCTCGGTTCTGGATGGAGAACCCGACGTCCTCGGGACAGAGGCCCGATCCAAAGCCAAAGTACAGGCTTTGAATCAGGGAAATCATGTTGCCGTCTTGATCCGCAGCTGTCAGGTAAATCGTGTCGCCTTCGAGTGGCGGATCGCCGTATCGAAGCTGCTCTCGAGCCCGATTCGGATTGATCAACGCGGCGCGCTCTCGAGCGTAGTCTTTCGAGATCAGCCATCCAATGGGAACATCCGCCAATTGTGGATCCGCGTAGTATTGAGCCCGATCCTCGAACGCGAGCTTTTTCGCTTCGATCCACAGATGAAGGTGCTCTGCGTGGTTCTGCTGCAGGGCGGAGATGTCAAACGTCTCAAGGATATTCAGGATCTGTAAGGCGGCAATTCCCTGTCCGTTGGGAGGCAATTCCCAAACATCCCAACCCCGGTAATTTGTGCTGACGGGATCGACCCACGTCGGTCGGTGATCGCGCAGATCCCGAAGACTCAATTCGCCTCCCTCCTTCTGCGCCCGTTGAACAATCCGCTCGGCGATCTCGCCACGATAGAATGCGTCGGCTCCGCCGGAGGCGATTCGCTCATAAGAACGTGCGAGAGCCGGATTGCGAAATACATCGCCGTAACGCGGCGGGCTTCCCCCAGGATGATACAACTTGGCCAAGTCGGGATACTGCTTTGGATCAAAAGCGAAATGCAGTGAGATGAGCGGTGACAAGGGGAAGCCCTCTCGCGCGTATTCGATACCCGCCTCGAGACACTTGGCCAGGGGCAACTTGCCGAAACGCTCACTCAATGCACTCCAACCACTCACGCATCCAGGTACGGTCCAGCTCAAAGGACTCTGGCGAGGGATCTCATTCAGCCCGAGGGCGAAGGCCGCTTCCAGATTCCAGTCGTAGGGCGATCGACCACTGGCATTGAGACCGTAGAGTCTGTGGTCGGATTCCTTCCAGAGAATCGCAAAAAGGTCACCACCGATTCCGTTACTCGCAGGTTCCGTCACGCCGAGCATGGCATTGGCGGCAATCGCGGCGTCGACACAGTTACCGCCCGCTTGCAGAATGTCGATTCCTGCCATCGCGGCAAGCGGCTGACTGGCACAGACGATTCCGTGTTGACAGACAACCGTCGACCGATTCTGGTTGCGAGCCTGCAAGCGATCGAGCTGCATGAAAGGACGATCAGAAGTGGAAGCTCCTTCGGCAAACACTGAGCTATCCGCGGTTGCCGTAGCGCAGAGTGTGCTGCCAGCGAAGCGAAGAAAATCTCGGCGATCCACAGTGGTTGTTCCCCTGAGCGACGTTCAGTTACGGCCGTGCGGGCAGGTCACTGCCGGCGAGTCTCAGTGTATCATACCCCAATGCCGCGCACGTCAGGGAAAATCGTGGCACGACCGTACAGCAGTCTTTGCTCGATGACCCAAGATCAACGCAGGTCTTTCCTCTAGGACCCAAACACGAACGGTGGAACGAATGACAGACCAGGAAAATGCACCGGAAGCGACCCCGAGGCTGTTTCTTCTGGATGGAATGGCACTCATCTATCGGGCGCACTTCGCGCTGATCCGAAATCCTCGGACGACCTCAACCGGACTCTGTACTTCCGCCATCTTTGGGTTTTGTAATACGTTGTTAGATATTCTCGCGCGTGAAAACCCCACGCATGTTGTTGCTGCGTTCGACACGGCGGAGCCCACGCACCGGCATCAGGCGTTCGAACAGTATAAGGCGCAACGCGAGGAAATGCCCGAACAACTGGATGCTCAGCTCCCCTATGTCGATCGACTGCTCGCTTGCTTTCGCGTGCCGACGTTGCGAATTCCGGGCTACGAGGCGGATGACATCCTGGGAACACTGGCTCGTCGGGCGGAAGAAAACGGGTTCGACTCCTACCTCGTGACTCCCGACAAGGATTTCCATCAGCTGGTCACGCCCCGAACCTGGATTTGGAAGCCCGGGCGACAGGGCGGGCAATACGAAATCTTGGGCGTGCCCGAAGTGCTTGAGCGTTGGCACGTCGAGCGTGTGCCGCAAGTGATCGACATCCTCGGGCTGATGGGCGACTCGTCCGATAATATCCCGGGTGTACCCGGTGTTGGGGAGAAAACGGCGCAGAAACTGATTCAACAATTCGACAGTGTCGAGAATCTGATCACTCACACCGATCAGCTGAAAGGCCGGCAGAAGCAGCGGATCGAAGCGCATGCCGAGCAGGCTCGGCTCTCGAAGATGCTGGCCACTATCGTCACCGATGTGCCGCTCGATCTGGATCTCACGACCTTCCGACGGCAGGAACCGAATGAAGAGGCGCTGAAGTCCCTCTTTCAAGAGCTGGAATTTGAAACGCTGGGACGGCGGCTCTTCGGATCGGATTTCTCTGCCGGTCCCCTTCGCTCGGCAGGCCGGCCTGACGCCGAACAACAGCCCACGCAGCAGCGGCTGTTTGGCGAAGAAGAGACCGAGAAAACCATCCACGATGTGCCCCACGACTACCGTTTGGTGAACACCGCGGAAGAGCGATCGCGGCTGATTCGTTTTCTGAAGAAGCAGTCATCCATCTGCCTGGATATCGAATCCACCAGCATCGACGCACGACAGGCACTGCCGCTCGGGATTGCCTTCTGCGTAACGCCTCACGAGGCTTGGTACGTCGTCTTGCCTTCCGAACCGTCGGAAGCGTGTGCGGTGCTCGAGGAATTTCGTCCCGTACTGGAGGATGAGGGGATTGAGAAGATCGGGCATAACCTGAAATACGATCTGACTGTCCTCAAATGGCAAGGATTTGAAGTACGGGGCAAATTCATGGATACCATGTTGGCCCATTCCATGAAGGAACCCGAGATGCGACATGGCCTCGATTACCTTGCGCGTCTCTATCTTGGATATCGTCC